>NZ_JBZYWH010000006.1:0-237046 GCF_058932745.1 Hymenobacter sp. FMD4 | reverse complement strand
ATCGTGAAGGTCACCCGGCAGGTAGACGGCCAGCAGCGCACCTGGACCCAGACCTACGCCACGGAAGCCCGCGGCGAATTCCAAATCTCGTACGGCTTTTCCTTCATCGGCCAGATCTGGGACAAAGAGCGGGTGTACTACGCCGCCCCCACCGATTCGGTCTACACCATTCGCCGGGAGAAAGGCCGCAACCGCCTGGTATTCGCCCCATCGCTGTTCTTTACCTGGATGCCAGCCAAGTCCCGCTACACGGACTTTTCCCTGGGCCTGTCCGGCGGCCTGGGCTTCGATGCCGCCCGCCCCACCATCTTCCTGGGCCCGACGCTCTCCTTCAACCAGAACATCAAGCTGCACGCCGGCTTGGTGGCCCACCAGCAGCGCGTGCTGCTCGGCCGGTACGAGGAGAACCAGCGCGTCGCGGAGCCGCTCACGGAAGCGCAGCTGCACTCCAACAATTACGTCATCAACCCTTTCGTCTCCCTCTCCTTCCGCTTCAGCGAGGCGCCGTTCAACCGGGCGCAGGGGCAACAATAAGTTGCAATGAGCAAGCTTACGACACTCCAACTACCTAAATCAGGTGTACCACACGACAACATTGGCATTGCTGTTGAGGCACTGGGACCTGTTGTTGTGATAGGGGCTAATGGCTCAGGCAAGACTCGGCTAGGGGTCTGGTTAGAACTATCGGGGCCTCAACAAAAAGTAGTACATCGGGTTGGGGCGCAAAAGTCATTGTCCTTTCCTGACTCAGTCAGTCCCATACCTGCAGAAAACGCCCTATTAGGTCTGCTATATGGCGTTAATCCTAAGTATCCTTCGGAGATAAGCAGCTTTAAAAGCTACTCAACTAGTAACCCTGGACATCAGAGGGATACCAAAATACAGCGCAAATGGGGAAAGGCGCCTGCAGTATCTATGCTGTCAGATTTTGAACAGCTGCTTGTTTATCTCTCATCTGAAGAATACGAGGAGAGCCTAGCCTATCGTCAGCAAGCGAAGGACCCACTGAAGCGTGATGCTCCGAAAGAGACGAAACTGGATCGTATCAAAATGATATGGGAACAGGTATTTCCTCACCGCGAGTTAATTATAAAAGCAGGGACCGTTGATGCGAAATCAAAGGAACCGTCCGCGTCAACCTACAAAGCCAGTCAGATGAGCGATGGGGAGCGAGTGGCGTTTTACTTGATTGGGCAATGCTTGGCAGCACCGGCTGACGGCATCGTCGTCGTTGACGAGCCAGAAGTTCATTTGCACCGGGTAGTTCAGGCCCGCTTGTGGGACGCCATCGAGCAGGAACGCCCCGACTGCATCTTCGTGTACTTGACCCACGACTTAGATTTTGCCGCCTCCCGCACAGAAGCTAAGAAAATCTGGCTCAAGAGCTACAACAACGAAACTTGGGAATGGCAGGAGGTGCCTTCCCAATCTGAGGGCCTTCCCGAGGAGGTGTTGCTCGCCATTCTGGGAAGCCGCAAGCCGGTGCTTTTCACCGAAGGAGACCGGGGCGGTACCGAGCAGGCTATCTTCTCCCGCTTATACCCTGGTTGGACTATTATGCCCCGGAGCGGCTGCGATCAAGTCATTCGTTCCACGCAGGCCTTTCGCACCTTGCGTCCTCTGCACGGCATCGAATGCCAAGGCATCATCGACTTGGACTACCGCACCCAGCGGGAAGTAGATTCGCTCCAGGCTGAGGGCGTGCACGTTCTTGAAATACAAGAAATAGAAAGCCTGCTGCTGATAGAACCAGTGCTGCAACTGGTCGCTGATCACGCCTATGCTAGTTCAATGATCGACGACATACCTGCCGAGATTGTCCGCAAAGTCAAAGAGTTTTGCTTCAATCAGCTTCGCCAACACCGCGAACTGCTGGCATCTCGCAAAACTGCGTGGGAGCTGGAGAAGCACCTGCACCAGATTGACCGAACCGTCATGGGCATTGCCGCGCTCGAGAAGGTTCGCGACAGCACGGCTCGGTTTGACGTGGCTACTATCTACACCAAGTTTGAGCAGGAAATTGAAGAAGCTTTGACCACTCAAGACTACGCTGCACTGCTCCGTTTGTACAACAATAAGGGTTTGGCAAAGCAGGTAGGTAAGTTTTTCGGCACACAAAACTATCCTGACTTTGTCAAGCGCCTTATCAGCAATGGCGGAGGTGAGAACATTGTCCAAGCATTACAAGCGGCATCACCCGTTCTGCCCCAGATTCAAACGCAGAATCCGTGAGCTACGGCCCTCGATGTTCTGATACTGCTTTACTTGGTTCTAGTTGGCTTAGCTGCGCTCGGCTATGGGCTGTACAAAGGTTGCCTGTGGGTGTGGCAGCACGTGCAGCATTGGCTGCAATGATATGTCCTCAAACCATTAAAGGCACTATTTGAAAAGCAGTTGCAGTGATTCTAACGGTTTCGATAATCGTGATTTAACAAATACTCTTGTAGCATATCTGATGTCGCTTAGGTAAGCACAAAGCGAGAAGATTCTATGCTGTCGCAATCATGAAATTCCAGTAAATACATGTTTTCTAGCAAGCGTATAGCAGTAATCTCCATATCCATCTGCCTGTATTCATCATATTGCCGTAAATACTCCTCTTTCATGAACTCAACTGCCTTGGTCAAAGTAATTGCTGAGTTTAAAAAAGCAAGCAAAGCTACGTTTTCACAATAGATGAACACTCTCTGATCTTCCTCATTATAAGGCACTATCACCAGATCGCTATAACCGACATATCCAAAGCACCGCTCGTCAATCAATGCTTGTTTAAGCTGTTTAGCGGAATGACAGCTAACTGTATATATTAAGCTTTCTTGAAAACAATAAGCATTGTTTAAATGCACGTAGCCGTTAGGTGCTGCGGTTGAGCACAAAGCATTGGGCCGCCCATGTGAGTAGGCTACAAATATAAAAGGCCTGCCGTCAAACCTTGATATAGCACGTTCGACACTTTCAGCAGTACAATTCTCTCCGTCAAGCACGACTGTATTGTACTTATCTAACGTGACACCCAGCCGCAGATACTCCAAAGACATCTGGCAATTGTCTCCGATATCCTCTGCAAGATTGTCGGACACGATAAGAATATTAATCATGAATATTAACCAATTCTAGATTTATCTCTTTTCAAAATCTCAATAGCTCCTCTTAAAACCAAGCCAACCATTTCTTCCCCCACTTTGCCACGACCGGTTCTTATTGATTGAAGTATTTCAATTAAGTTGTATGATTTACCGGAAGAGCGATCGAGCATAAATGGCTTCAGACGATCTTCGGGTGGTTGGCGTAAAACCCATTCTTCCAAAGCGCAATCTACTCTTAATGCAAAGCTACTCTCAGCTTTCTTAACCAAATCTATAATATCATCAGCATCTGAGTCTCTGTTAATTAGATACCATGCATGGCCGTTTATTAACTTGATAAGATCAAATTGGTTAGCATCTTCAGCGCTACCAGTGACAATAATGAAACAAACGAGAGAGCTTTGCCTTTCGATCCGCTCAAACACTTCGAAGCCTAGAGGTTTCCCGTTAAAGCGTAGATCTAGCAAAACAATTAAACGTTCCGATAGATTCTTCTCTAGAAACTCGGCTCCTTTATTTGGGTCCTCAAACATAACAACCTTATCGTGGCCGTACTCCATGATTAGGAAATCTATCAAAGGTTCCATCTCTGGTGACCTTATATCATCATCGATCATGACGATATAGGGCCTTAGTTTAATCGACATACAATCTAGTGTTTGAGTGGAAGCGTAAGTTTAAAGCTAGCTCCTTTAGGCTTAAAAACCGAATCAACTAGATCAATCGTGCCATTTAAAGCGTTCATCCGAGTTCTGGCAATAAACAACCCTAAGCCGGCACCGCCCTCATCTGCAGTTGTTGTCTTGAACATTTCGAATAGATTCCCCGCGATTTTGTTATCAACTCCAACTCCATTGTCAGAGAATATAATATTTAAGTCACCATTATCTACATAGCTTTCACAGAGTATCACTTTGTTTTTTTCTTTTTTTAGAGCTTTTATAGAGTTTGCAGCCAAATTAGTCAAGACATCCTCCAAAAACTTTCGTTTACCCGTAAGCTGAATATTGTCTTTTACATCAATCTCAACCTTAATCCTCTCTTGTTCTAATATCACTTCATATGAGTCACCTAGAACACTAGAGATTAAATCATGAACAAAGAACTCACTATCATCAAGGCTAGTTTTCGAATAACTGAGCATAAAGCTTACCAACGAAGTAATTTTAACAGACTGTCTATATATAAGATTAGCATAACTAAATTTCTTATCGCTTAACTCCGGGTTATCGTGATATTTAATAATAAACTGAGAAGCATGTTTTACAGGAGCAATTGCGAATCTTATTCCGTGCGCCAATTCACTTGCAAAGTCCTGCATTGACATCAAACTTAGATACAATGCTTCTTTTCTGAGGAATTCCTTTTCGGACTCCTGATTACTTTTAACTCCATCAACAACCATACTCCTAGCCTTTTTTGCTTTAGCGATTGTGGGAGCCAACATCTCTTTCAATTCGGGCATGTCCCGAACAATTTTGTTAAGAGTTTCACCGATTTCCTTGACGTCGTTCGACGCCAATTTCAGGTTGTCGTTTTGTTGCTTTTTAACTTCTGCCCTAACATCATCACGCCAGTCCGCTATTTGATCGAGCTGCTCAATGATGAAATCTTTTAGGGATCTATACTCCACGTTATCTACAAAGTCTTGCCTATTCGTAGCATCAATAATAAAGGGGTTATCGGCTTTGGTAATATTTATGACAGCAACAAATTCTCTACTAGATAGTCGATTGAACGCGTCACGGTACCGGCGTTTGTCAATCCCTAAAACATCGCGTCGTCTGTCAATACCACTCTCATACTCTGCAAAAGGGGTACAAATGACTCCATCCCTATATATTTTAGCCCCTTCTATATAACCTTCAGTAGTTTTATACTTTGACTTGAACTGTTTTTTTGCATCACTGTCAAAATAATAAAAATCAATTTCTACAGGACCAAATACAAATTTGTCAAAATGCTTAATTTCAAAAACCCCTTTTTGTTGATTATAAAATAACTTACCCTGTTTGTTGTTTTTTTCATCGTATGCTACTTTAACACTTACTGTTGCCATTTTCTCAATGGGATAGGCCTGAACATGCTTATTATCCACACCTAATTCAGGAGCATGTATGTATACCTCAAATGGAGGATCAATCCTAACTAACGGAGGCAAGATTCGCCCTAGTTGATTATCTAAACGCATAAGCACTTCTCTATCCCAAGCCTCATGAAGCATGGTAATAATGAGCTCTGTACCATGGCCTTCAGCAAAAATATTATCATCTTCAATATATCTATATTCGTTTTCAAGATCGGTAAAAAGAACCTGCTGTGTATTGCCCTCCGCTAGACGTTCGTATTCCTCCCAATTTATTGTAACACACAATATTTGCTCGTCTTGATTTCTCTTGGTTCTAATCTGTAAATATCCACCAAGTTTATCCGTTGCGAAACGCCCTACTCCCTTCTCTCCTATATACCTTCTATTGAATGGATCAGGCGAATAGAGTGATTTTCTTTTACTCGCTGTACCTACAACTAGCCATTTGTTGCGCACGTCTTCTATGCTCATTCCAACACCGTTATCTCGAATGATAATGGTGCTTTTATAACTACGCTGCTGAACATCGAAAAATTCGACCTGAACGCAGGTGGAATTAGCATCATAACAATTCTTGACTAATTCAAAAAGAGCGGTTACCCTGTCAGTGATCAGGCCTCTTCCAAGTAGTTTGAACGTGCTGGCGTCGAACCGCCACTTTAGTTTACCGCTCATGGTTGACTTTAACTAGTGTTCCAGCTCACTGTAGGAGCATTGCATCTTTGGTTGATTGCAGTACTAGTGACAAGCAAGCTAAAATCGTTTGCACAATGCCATGTTGTGTACCAACAACATGATCAAATATAACGAAGTCTATCATTCGCCTCCCCGATTATGGGGCTAGTTCGCTAACTTTGGTTAGGCTTGAGTAAGCTTAAGCTGAACGACAATTGCATGACAAGCACTACAAATAAGACGGTAGCAGATTTTTTCGCTGGTATTGGCTTGGTTAGCTATGGGTTAGCTAAGCAGGGCTGGACTACTAAGTACGCGATAGACTATAGTGAACAAAAGCAAGAAATGTATGAGGAGCACTTTGGCAAAGGACACTACCATCTACTGGACGTTGCTAAAATTAGTGGCAAAGACGTTCCCACGGTAACTCTAGCCCACGCTTCGTTCCCATGCACTGACATGTCCGTTGCTGGCGGGCGCGAAGGATTCGCCGGTGTCCAGTCGGCTTCTCTTTGGAACTTTGCACGCATCATCAATGAAATGGGCGAACGGAAACCCCCTTTACTCTTATTAGAGAACGTTGAGGGTCTACTTAGCTCTCATGATGGGCGTGACCTCAGCGACATGCTCATGGTGTTGAACGATCTTGGATATGTTGTAGACATAGTGTTAATCAATGCCGCTCATTTTGTTCCCCAAAGCAGAATTAGAATGTTCATCATTGGGAAGCTAAATTATACAGCACAACATCTACCAGAATTAGCTGCTGTATTGGCCAAGCAGTCATCAGCACGCCCTCCTAAGCTGAAGAAGTTCATTCTTCAGCACCAGCAGATAGCTTGGCACTTGCACAAGCTACCCGAGCTACCAGAAAGAAAACTACAGCTGGTAGACATTATTGATCATTCTCAGGACTGGTGGCCCAAAGACAGAACTGATTACCTGATAAATCAAATGTTTCCTCGTCATCGGGCAGTTGTAGAAGAGAAGATTCACGGGGACGAGTACACCTACGGGACTGTTTTCCGCCGGATGCGTAAGCGCGACGGGAGAAGTCAATCAACAGCAGAATTGAGAGTTGATGGCGTTGCTGGCTGCCTCAGAACGCCCAAGGGCGGCAGCGCAAATCAAATACTGGTTCGCATTGGCAAAGGAAGCACGGAAGCAAGGCTACTTAGCGCCAGAGAGTGTGCTAGATTGATGGGTGCAGCAGATTACAAGCTGGACGCTAACTTAGGCTTCAGGCAGGCACTTTTTGGCTTTGGTGATGCCGTATGCGCTGATGTAGTAGCATGGCTGGCTGAGCATTACCTAAATCATTGGGCTACAATGCAGCACAAAACTGAACTTGCAACCTCACAACAAGCACTAGAAAAAATTAAGCTTGTAGAGCTTTTAGATAAGTACAACGAAAGACTGCTAGTTAAGGAAGCAGCTAATGAGCTGGCCCTACCTAACTGGTACCGTGTAAAGAGGTAGCTTACAGTTAGCTACTTACCGATTCTACTATAACTACGTTACCTCTTAGTAACTCATCAATATCTCGGCCAACAAACGTACGGCCGCTAAGCTTAACCAACTCGGCCATAGCGGAGAGGTTGACGCCTTCCTCATTATCAAATATGGAATAAGCTACGTAATCAGAGCCACAGGCAAGCACATCTACTAAGCTCATTTCACAACCCAAAGCATCAGCTATTATTAGGTTAATTTTTGCGTACCCGTTCTTATCTGGTAGTGAAAAACCAATTCCCGAAAGCTGCTTTGGCAGATGATCCGGTTGATGTAAGGTAACTTTCACTGACATGGGATCTGGTAACGGCTGTGTTCTTCAAGCCGCCTTCTTCTGATTGTGGAAATGCAAAGTAACGCTGTAATGGATCGATCCAGATGCATGCTTTTCGACATTCTAAAGTATACTAGCCACTTCAAGCACATACGAGGGTCAGGAGCCTTGTTGTGAAGATTGCAACGCTGCTTCCTCGTATCAATAGCCTAGCTATTTTATGAAGGTGACTTACCAAATTCGTGATGACAAGACTAACAAACAGGGCTTCTCTCCTATTCAAGCCACCATTTGCTGGCAAGGCAACCGCGTACGGGTATTTACCACCGAGTCATGCCGGAAAGCGCACTGGGACGAAGCAGGCGGCTTAGTTATCTACAAACCGGGCAATCATTCCTCAACTATCAACGACACGCTTAGCAGCATTAGGACTGCTGCCCAGCGTGTGGCCGAGAAAGCTCACAACGAACGGCGAAAGCTGCCTAAAGAGGAACTACTTGATGTCATCGAGGCTATCACCAAGCCCATCAGAATAGCCCCCGAGACTAATCCAACCCCAGTGCTGGCTCAGCCGCTTAATGGCCGGGCAGAGTTCTTTCAACTGATGCACCACTGGATTGAACACTACGGCAAAAAGGTCAACCCGCGCACCTATAAGGCCATCCCCAAGCGTACCATTGAGGCGTTCTACTCTACCATGCACCGCTTTGAACAGTTCGCGGCAGCGAAGGCTTACCCGCTTACCTTGGAAGGCATGACCCCTGAGTTTTACGATGCTTTCCGCGCCTACATACTGGAGGATCTGGGTCAGGAAATAAACACCTTCGGTAAGCACATCAGCCGCCTGCGCACTTTTCTGGAGTGGTGCGAAGAACAGGATCTGCCCGTGAACCGGCGCTTTCGCAAGTTCGTAGCGCCTTCGCTATATGTCGGCGTTGATGCGCTAACCGAGCAGGAATTGCGCCGCCTGCAGGCGCTGGACTTTGCCGCGCCTGAGGTGCAACAGCGCTTGCTGGAACTGCGCGGCGATACCCACCAGAAAGGCCACGACGCAAGTCAATGGAGCGTGCAGCAATGGGCTGCGCACGTGGAGCTAGCCCGGGATAAGTTTCTGCTGTGCGCCTACACCGGTCTGCGCATCAGCGACGCCGACCTGGTCAGCTGGCGGCACGTGCGCGACCAAATCATCCGCATCCGCGCCGGCAAGACGCAACAAGACTGCTACATTCCGTTCTACGACGACGACCTGTTCCAGCCCGTTACGCTGGCCAACAAGTACGAAGGTCGCTCGCCCGAAGGGCTGCTCGTGCCGGTGTGTTACCGACTAAATGATCATCTGAAGGTGGTGCAGCGGCTGGCTGGCATCAAGCGCCTGGATTTGACAAGCAAAATCGGCCGCAAAACGTTCGTAACGCTAAAGCTTTACCAAGGCGTGCCAGCCCGGCTTATCATGCAAGCAACCGGCCACACCACGGAGAAAGCTTTCAACCACTACGTGGGGGTTGATACCCTCAAACTCCTGCAGGAGTTTATGCGCAAATCCCCCGGCTTACGGCGCAGCACCGCGGCGTAATGGGTGGCAGATTTGGGTGGCAGATTCCCTGGATTGCAGTTCCCACACCTTCCCTGGCTTTCCGCTGCGGTACCCCAACTGGAACTTGAACGCAGATTCTACGGGAAGCGCTGCGAACCTTTGGCCACCTTGTAAATCCTGGCGCGACCACATTTTTAGCTTCAATGTTTCCCTGCCCGATCTTTTTCCAAGGTCGGGCAGCGCTGTTTTGGGGGCGACAGTAAGCTAGGTAGTCCTCAGGGCGAACTTACCCAGGGAATCGGTACTGAAACGTGTTGTTGCAGCTACTGCCTCGTTGACTGCCGTAAGCATTAGTCTTTCATTGACTACCTCGGTCAACCATGGACCAATACAAAAAGTGGGAACCCACTATCAAGCTAATGCCAGCCAATAGCAGTATGATGGGAGTGGTTCGTTCGATGAATGACTCTTCCACCGGCGTGATGGTAGGTGATGATTTGATGACGTCTGATAAAGCGGTTGTCGCCAACGCCATCAACTCATCAGAACACCCCTTGCAGTTTTTGGCGCTGAAGGCCACCGATGCAGTATCGACGCGGCATAGCACCGGGCCGATTCTGGTGTTTAAGCCTCCCAACGACGCCTTCAGAATACTGGTAAAAAAGGCTTTCCCATGCGTATGGAAAGGCCTTCTGGGCAACACCCACTGCGGAACACGCAAGGATTTGGTGCGCAAAAAGAGCGTATCATTTATCCAATGTTCAGTTTGGCCGTATAAGGGCCACTGAATGTTTCCTTCATTCCCAACTTTGACCTACCATGTTTAAGAAAACTGTTTCTATTCTCTCCCTGGCCTTAGCCCTGTGTACCGTAGCCAGCGTGGCCGAAGCTCAGACCGTAAAATCGAAGTCGGATGCTGAGAAAACCAAGACGACCGATGCCGACGGCACTACTGTCAAGGTAAAGAATGATGACAACGGCAACGTGAAGCTGAAAGGCAAAACCGAAGCTGGTGATAAGATGAAATCGAAGGTGAAGCCCATGAACGGGACCACCATGGATGGCTCTACCGGCACCTCGGGTTCGTCGGGCACCTCTACTGGCGGTTCGATGATCAACTCTTCGGGCTCCATGAACAACTCTTCTTCGGGTACTATGACTGGCTCAGGTACTGACACCAGCACTGGTACCGGCACTGGTACCGGCACTAATACTTCCACGGGCACTACTGGCACCTCTACGGGTACTTCCACCGGCACCGAAACCAACTCATCGGGCACGATGAATGGTACGGGTACCATGAACAGCACGGGTACGATGAATTCGTCTACCGGCACTTCTACCGGCACCAGCACTTCGGGCTCGATGGATTCCTCTTCGGGCACGACCACCATGGACGCGGCTGCCCCGGCTCCGGCCGATGATATGCGCGTTGGCCGCCGCATGAAGCCGAGCAAAGAATCCAAGAAAAAAGACAAGATGAAGATGAAGTCGGAGATGTAAGTCGTTGATTGACTTCTCCGTCGGTAGCGGCGGCTTTGGGTAAGACAACCCGAAGCCGCCGCTATTATTTTTTATTAATACTGGGGTGCTAACTAGATGGTTTTACGACCTTTGCCGGCGTTTTCTCTGACAAACACACCCATGAAACAGCTACTACTCGCCTTTTGGGCAGCTTGCCTAAGCCTGGGCTTGGCAACGGCCCAAACGGTGCCGCCGGTGCCGGCAGCGCCGCCCGCCAACCTGCAGGGCCAAGCGCTGCGCACCTGGCTGCAGCAAAACTGGTACGACGGCAAACGGACCGTGCTCAGCTACTCGGCCGCCCGCGCCAAAATGTACAACTACACCGACAACTTCAACAACACGGTAACGTGCGTGTACTCGGGGTATCAGGTGGCGCGGCCCTTGAATTACAACAATACCAGCACCAGCATTACCAATATCAACTGCGAGCATACGGTGCCGCAGTCGTGGTTTGACGAAGCGGTGCGCATGCAGTCCGACATCCACCACCTGTTTCCGACGGTGATTCAGTGGAACTCTGACCGGGGCTCGGACCCGTTCGCCGAAATTCCGGATGCGCAGACCACCAAGTGGATCCGTGGGCTGAGCAGCCAGCCCACTATCCCGACCGCCAACATCGACGAGTACAGCGAGGACACCAACTCGCAATTTGAGCCGCGCGAAGACCACAAGGGCAACCTGGCCCGCGCCATCTTCTACTTCTACACCGTGCACGCGGGCCAGAACTTCGACCCAGGCAAGGAGCTGATTTCGGCCGCGGCCAGCCCGGCCACGCTTTACCAGTGGCACCTGCAGGACCCGGTGGACGCGCAGGAGCAGGAGCGCAACCGCCGCGTGGCCGCCAGCCAGGGCAACTTCAACCCTTACATTAACGACCCTTCCCTCGTCGCCCGCGCCTGGGGCTTCCAGCCAGCCGGCCCAGTGGTAAGCTTTGCGGCAGCATCCGGCAGCATTGCCGAAGGCAACGCTGGCACGAGCACGTACACACTTACGCTCAACGTGAGCCCCGCCCCCACTGCCACTGGCACGGTGCAGGTAGCCGTGGATGCCACCAGCTCTACGGCCACGGCCGGAACCGACTACTCGTTTAGCACCCAGACGGTGACCTTCGCCGCCGGCCAAACCCAACAGACGGTAACCGTAACGATTAATGGTGACACCCAACCGGAAGCCGATGAAGTGGTGCGTTTCACCCTGCAAACGCCGACCGGCGGCCTGGCTACCGGTTCGCCTATCAGCCACGACCTTACCATTACCAACGACGACGGCGTACCGCCTACCCTGAACTTTGCCAGCGCGACGGGCTCCATAACGGAGGGCAACACGGGCACCAGCACGTATTCAGTAAACGTAGCACTGAGCGGCCTCGCGCCAACAGCCAGCTTCACTGTGCCAGTTACGGTGGTAGCATCGGGCACCACGGCTAGCGCCTCGGATTACGTGCTGGGCACCAGCTCGCTGAGCTTCCAGGCTGGCCAAACCAACCAGACGCAAGCCGTTACGCTTACCATCAACGGTGACGTGCTGCCCGAGGGCGATGAATTTGTGGTGCTACGCTTGGGCCAGCCTAGCTCGGTCGATGTAGTGCTTGGCCAAACCATCGTGCACACGCTCACCATCACCGATGATGACCTGCCGCCGGCCGGCGCGGCTTGCTCGCGGCCGTTCTTCTCGCAGTATATCGAGGGCGCCGTGGGCAATACCAAGGCCATTGAGATTTACAACCCGGCTTCTTACCCGTTCAACCTGAGCGGGATGCGTGTGCAAACGTACACCAACGGCGGCACTACTCCCATGTACACCCTGAACCTGACGGGCACACTGGCCCCGGGCGAAGTGTATGTTATTGCCAATGCGCAGTCGGAACAGTCGGTAATCGATGAATCGGATATCACCTCCGATGTTACCTTCTACAACGGCGACGATGCTATTGCTTTGTTCCTGGGCTCCGATACGCTGGACGTCATTGGGCGAATCGGGCAGCGCCCCACCGGCAGCTGGTCCATCCCCGGGGGCGGCAGCACCGCTGACAATACGTTGATCCGCCGGCCCACCGTGAGCCGTGGCAACACGCGCTGGGCTACTGCCGCCGCCGAGTGGCAAGCCATGGGCGTGGGCAACTACGCTGGTCTGGGCACGCATACGTCTACGGCCTGCACGCCTACGTCGTCGCGCCCGCTTCAAACCGTCCACAATGGCTTGCAGGTATTCCCGAACCCCACTTCGGGCAGCTTTCAGGTTCGCATCGAGGAGTTGACGGGGCGCCACACCGCCGAGGTGGAGCTGTTTGATGCCGTAGGGAAGCGCGTGCTGCACCGCACCCAGCTTCTGACCGGCGCCGAAACCGTTACTGTGGTAGTGGAGACGTTGCCAGCAGGCCTTTACACCGTGCGCGTCACGGCCAATGGCTTGCAGTACACCGGTCGCGTAGCCGTACAGCGGTAACGGGTTCAAATTACTGGTGATCGAACAGCCCGGACGTGCATACGTCCGGGCTGTTTGCTTTTTCTAGCCTGTCTGGTAGGTAGCTGATTACCACTTTACGCCGTGCTGGGTGTGCTATGCACGAGACAAGCAGCACTGGTCAGCTACAGTACCCGAAAGCGTTTAAGCAGTGGCGAGGTATTCGGGCATTTCTTAGCCGGGCAGCTCTGCGAGGAGTCCGCAGAGCTGCCCGGCTTTCATTTGGGCCGTGAATTCGCATGCCGCTTGGCGCAGAGCCAGCTCGGCACCGCCCCAGGTGTTATTCGCTTGCCGAGGCGTCGGCCAGCAGATCCTGGTATTGCGCTTGGTGACGCTGAACGAACTTGGCCATGTAAGGACAAGAGGTGCGCACACGCAGCTGCTCACTGCGGGCCCAGTCCAGCGCTTGCTTGGCCAGCGTATCGGCGGCGCCTTTACCACGCAGGCCTTCATCAACGAAGGTGTGGTCAAAATCGACAATGCCCTGCTCCGGACGGCTATAGGAAAGCTCGCCCTCGTAGCCGCTGGAGGTCAGATAAAAGGTCTGGTCTTCGGTTTGGTGTTCGACGTGCATAAGCTGGATGTACTAGCGTGAAGGCGCGGCCTATCAGCCACCGCAGGCCGCGCGCCAAGCGCCACGACCTTCTGGCGGTATTTTACGTAAAAAGTACCTGCCGTTGCTGCTGCAACGGCATTGTTAATCTAACCGCGCTATGAATCCCCTTACTGCTCCTACCCACCCTGAGTTGTCGCAATCCGTTACGGTTCGGCAAAATTCCCCCACCCCAACCACAACCACCAACACGCTTTCTACCGTCCGGCCTGACAAGCCGGAACCTCGTGCGCGCTACTGGGAGCAAATGGACCCCACCAGCCGCAGCTTTTACCCACTCGATTAATCTTTCTGCTCCACGCCATGCATCAACAATATCCCATGCAATCTTCGGACGAGTCGGGTAAGCCGCGCAAGTACGTTTCGGCGGAAGAAAATCAGCGCGACCAGCAGGACGAAGGCACGTCCTCCTCTCTGCTCGACCGCGAAACCCATGGGCAGGTCCTGGATCAACCCGCGCCCGATGACGATACCTCAGACTTTACGTCGGACCTGAACCAGCCGGCCTCGCAGCATATTGGCAACGACGAGCTTGCCCCCGGTGAAGAAAACCGCGCAACGCTTTCGGAGTAGGCTGTTCGGCCACTGAAACTCAAGCCCTGGCCGTTGGTGCCGGGGCTTTTTTTGTGACCCCGGCAGAACTGCCTGCGTTAGCGCATTGCTTCCCCGATACCTGCTTGAATTGGTTGACACAAAAGGCAGTTAATAGCTAAAATTTTGAAAATAAATAAGTTACTCAACAATACCAATTGACAGCAGAGCTTGTAAATTGATAAAATCATTTTTTTTCAATCCTAAATCCTAAGAATATGTTAAAAAACATGGACGAGAAGACCGCGGCCGAGGAAGCTACGGTTGAACCACAGAACCTGCTTCTGCGCCGGTCCTTTTTACGTTTCACCGGGGCGGGCTTAGCCCTTGCTGGACTCTTCTTGGCTGGCTGCGATGACAAGGCCTTGGACGAAGAACTTAGCGCGGCGGCTAAGAGTGAGGACAGCCACCATCGCGTGAACGTCGGCAGCGGCGACTTTGGGGTTCTCAATTTTGCTTACGCACTGGAGCAGTTGGAAGCAGCTTTCTATGCGCAAGTATTGCATAGCAGGTACTTCGCTTCGGCCAACCCAGGAGAACAGGCTATTCTACAGGATTTGGCAGTGCATGAACGTATCCACAAGGAATTCCTGAAAGCGGCCATTACTGCTAATGGAGGTACCCCAATCATGGACCTTGAGCCGGATTTTACGTCTATCAACTTCAACAGCCGCATTAGTGTATTGACCGCAGCCAAGGCATTTGAAGACCTGGGAGTGGCAGCGTACAATGGCGCCGGCCCGCTAATCAGTAATCCGGTATATCTAGGCTTAGCAGGCAAAATTGTGTCGGTGGAAGCCCGGCACGCGGCCCTTATTCGGGACGTGCTTGATTTCGGCACCTTCGTGGGCCCCGACGTTGTGGATAGAAGCATAGGATTGGAAAAGTCGCTGCGGCCCCAGCAAGTAGCGGCCAGGGCCAACTTATTCCTGATGCGAGGCTCCAAGCTCGATGTCAGTGATTTGCCCCGGTCCTAGTCCCGCCCAATCTTATCATTTCCGAATCGTCAATACCTGTACCCATGAATATTTTAAACCTGATTACCGAAATCGAACGAGTAGACCCGGAGGTTTACGAGCGACTTGACCAGCGCCGCACCATGTTCCGCCACTTCGCTGGGTTCGGCAAAAAGTTGGCAGCAGCGGCCGTACCTCTGGCTATGGGCTCGATGATGCAGAAAGCCTACGGGCAGTCGCCGGGCTTGGGGCAGCAAATTAGGGACGTGTTGAATTTTGCCCTCAAGCTGGAGTACCTCGAGTTTTACTTTTACCAGATGGGGCTGGATACCCCGGGCCTGCTCACGGGCCGGGTGCGTAACTCCATTGCAATCATCCGCACTGATGAGCGCAACCACGTCGCTTTCTTGCGTTCGGTCCTGCTCCGGGCTGCCATTCCTGACCCAGGCTCTCACGCCTTCGACTACACTGGCTCTAAGGGAGGTACGCGGGCGGCACTGCTTCCCGATGTATTCACTAACGTGGAAACCTTCTTAGCCTTGGCTCAGGCCTTCGAAGATACCGGCGTGCGAGCTTACAAGGGCGGTGCACCGCTGCTGATGAGAAACAACACTATTCTGGAGGCAGCGCTCAATATTCATTCCGTGGAAGCGCGCCATGTGTCCCACATCCGCACCCTGCGCCGTGGGGGCCCAAGAGCTCTGCCAGGTCCTCTTACTTCCAATCCTAAGAGTTGGATTTCGGGTGACGACGATGGTGGCCCTGCTCCCTCAATTACGGCTCCCGTGTACGGGCCCGGTCAGCCAGCCAGTGAATATCCTAGCGAGGCCAACATAATCCAAGCAGGCGTTGATCTGACCACTTTTGGCGTAACCGCGGCCGAAGCTTCGGAGTCGTTTGACGAACCCCTAGACATGCAAACGGTACTATCGATTGCATCAAATTTTATCAAGTAGGCATGTCTTACCTCAATGAAACCCGGGGTAGCCGCGTGGCTACGCCGGGTTTTTCATGTAAGCAAAATGGTGAAAAATGTTTGGAAGCATTTTTATATGACGTATGTTTACGTTATACTTCATAAATATTATGACTTACGCCAAAGTATCGGAGTTCACCGAGGCCCAGCAACAGCTGGCCCGCGTCGCCAAAGCACTAAGCCATCCGGCGCGGGTAGCCATCATTGAGCTGCTGGCCGCCAAGAAAACGTGTATTTCGGGTGACATTGCCGCCGAGCTGCCGCTTTCGCGCACCACCGTGTCGCAGCACCTGCAAGAGCTCAAGGCCGCGGGCCTCATCCGCGGCGACATCGATGGGCTAACCGTGTGCTACTGCCTCGATACCGAGTTACTGGCCCGGGTACAGGCTCAGTTTCGCGCTTTTTTCGATCAGGCTACCTGCTGCGAAGGCCCAGCCAGCTGCGGGTGCTAGCCCCATTGGCTTTTCTTTTTCTCACCTACCCTACTGCTTTCTGACTATGGAAACTCCCGTTTTTCCCCGCATGCACGTCTCGCTGTACGTGTCGGATCTGACCGCTACGGTCAACTTTTACACAGCCTTTTTTGGGCAGCCGGCGGCTAAGATCAAGCCTGGCTACGCCAAGTACGTGCTCGACGCACCTTCGCTGATCATCTCCTTCGTGCAAAACCCCGAGCGCGTCGCCAGCAACTTCGGCCACCTAGGCTTTCAGGTAGCGACGGTGCAGGAAATGGAGCTGCGGCTGGAAGCAGCCCGCAAAGCCGGCTTGGTAGCCCGCGAAGAAATGGGCACTGCCTGCTGCTACGCCAAGCAGGACAAATTCTGGGTAAATGACCCCGACGGCGTGGAGTGGGAAGTCTACTACTTCCACGAAGACGCCGAATTCAATGACCCACGCTACCAAGCCGAGTACGACCAGGCCCAGTCCAGCCAGTGCTGCATAGCGCCGGCGGCCAAAGCAACGCCGGTAGCCGAGGAAGTGCTGACCACCGCGCCGATGGCCTTCACGCTGGTGGATGCCACGCCAGCTTCAGGCGCGGCGCTGGCCTGCACTCCCGGCGGCGGTTGCTGCTAATCCTTAACCGGCGCGGCCCCACGGAGCCGCGCCGGTTGCTTGTCTGACCTGTCTGATTTCACCTCCTGACCATGACAATTGCTTTTTTCTCCGACGTACACGCCAACCTGCCTGCTCTTCAAGCCGTGCTAGCCGACATGGACCAGCGCCGGCCCGATATGATCTTTTGCCTGGGCGATTTGGTGGGCTACGCTCCGTGGCCCAACGAAGTCATTGCGGAAGTGCGCCGGCGTGGCATTCCTACCCTGGCCGGCAACTACGACCAAGGTATTGGACTGGCCAGTGAGAACTGCGGCTGCGCCTACAAAACCGATGTAGAAAAAGGCCTGGGCGCCCAGAGTATTGCCTACACCAACCAAGTAGTGGGCCCCGATGAGCGGCGCTACCTGCGCCACTTGCCCAAGCACATGCGGCTGGAGTTTCAGGAGGAGCCCTGCACGCTCAAGCTGCTGATGGTGCACGGCTCGCCGCGCAAAATCAACGAGTACTTGTTTGAGGACCGCCCCGAAGCCAGCTTTCTGCGGGTGCTGGCCGAGGCCGAGGCTGACATTCTGCTTTTCGGCCACACCCACAAGCCTTTCCACCGCACCTTCGCCTACGAGTACGAGGGCCAGACGCACTACCGCCATGCCTTGAATATCGGCTCGGTGGGCAAGCCAAAGGACGGTGACCCGCGTGCGGCTTACCTGCTGCTGCACCTCGACGAAAACACCCGCCTCACCGACCCGCAGAGCGTGCGCTCCGAGTTGGTGCGTGTGCCTTACAACGTGGAGCAAGCCGCCCAAGCCGTGGAAGCATCGCCCCTGCCCAACGAGTACGCCGATATGCTCCGCAACGCCTACTAAGCCTTTTTCTCTCCCTGCCATGACTCTTTACCCCCTCACCGAAGCGCACTGGCCGGCAGTGCGCCGCATCTATCAAGCTGGCATAGCCACCGGCAATGCCACACTGGAAACCCAGGCGCCGGAGTGGCCTGCCTGGGATGCCGCCCACCTGCGCCACAGCCGCTTCGTCGCGCTCGATGATGCTGATCAAGTGCTGGGCTGGGCTGCCCTGAGCCCAGTATCGGGGCGCTGCGTGTACGGCGGCGTGGCCGAGGTGAGCGTGTACATCGCTCCTGAAGCCCGCGGACAGGGCGTGGGGCTGCGGCTGCTGCAGGCGCTGGTGCAGGAATCGGAAGCCAACGGCATCTGGACCTTGCAGGCCGGCATCATGCAGGAAAACGCGGCCAGCCTGGCCTTGCACGCCAAGGCGGGCTTCCGCACCATCGGCTACCGGGAGCGAATCGGGCAGCTGCACGGGCAATGGCGCAGCGTGGTGCTGCTGGAACGGCGCAGCGCCGTGGTCGGCGTGGATGCCTTGGTTCCGGCTCCGGCCCAAATCAACTCATTATGAATCAACTAACCTCGTCAATACCGCCTAGTAGTGCCATAGCCCGCAAGAAGCTGTCCGGCCTAGACCGTGGCCTCACGCTGTGGATATTCCTTGCCATGGGCTTGGGCGTGGCCATCGGCTATTTCGCGCCCGGCACGGCCCGAGTGCTGGATTATTTCCAGGTGGGCACCGTGAACGTACCCATTGCCATTGGCCTAATTCTGATGATGTACCCGCCACTGGCCAAAGTGAAGTATGAACAGCTTGGGCACGTCTTTCGCAATGTGCGCATCATCGGTTTGTCGTTGGTGCTGAACTGGGTGGTGGGCCCGCTGCTGATGTTTGGGCTGGCCACGCTCCTGCTGCCCGACAAACCCGAGTACATGATCGGGCTGATTCTGATCGGCATAGCGCGTTGTATTGCCATGGTACTGGTATGGAACGACCTAGCCGACGGCGACCGAGAATACGCAGCGGGCCTAGTGGCGCTGAACTCCATCTTCCAGGTGTTCTTTTACAGCCTACTAGCTTGGCTGTTTATTACTGTGCTACCGCCTTGGCTGGGCCTGCGTGGCTACACCGTCGACATCGGTATCGGCGACATCGCCCAGAGTGTGCTTACCTACCTGGGCATCCCGTTTGCGCTGGGCTTTCTGTCGCGGGTGGTGCTGCGTCGCCTTCGCGGCGACGCTTGGTACGAACAGGTATTTGTGCCGCGCATCAGCCCCATTACGTTGCTGGCGCTGCTGTTTACCATCGTGGTAATGTTCAGCCTAAAGGGCGAGCTGATCGTGCGCATTCCGCTGGATGTGGTACGCATTGCGGTGCCGCTCGTGCTGTACTTCGGCATCATGTTCGTGCTCAGTTTTGTGGCCGGCAAGTGGCTAGGAGCTGATTACGCCCAGAATACGTCCATTGCCTTCACGGCCACCGGCAACAACTTTGAGCTGGCCATTGCCGTGGCCATCGGGGTATTTGGGCTGAATTCGGGCCAAGCCTTTGCTGGCGTGGTGGGGCCGCTGATCGAAGTACCGGCCCTGATTGCGCTGGTCAACGTGGCCTTTTGGTTTCGGCGCAAGTACTACCCTGGCCGTGACTAAGCCGCCGGAAAAGCGTGGCAGCCGTAAGGATGATTTTTGTCAGACTTAACCGCCTAGTAACACGCCGGTTGTAAACTGCGGCATCAATGCACTGCTTCCGGTGCCGGCTTCCGCTCTTCGCTATGCTCACGCTGCTCGTACTTACTGATTTTTCGCCCGTCGCCGACCACGCCCTGCGCTACGCGGCTGCCTTAGCCGCGCCGGCTGGTGCCCACTTAGTGCTGCTACACGTGCGCCCCTCGCTGCTCAGCTCCCGCGCCTTCACCACGCCGCAAGCCGATTTAAGCGAATCGGAAGCCAATGACCAGCTGCAACAGCGCCTGCGCACCTTGCCGGCGGGGCTGCGCACTACCTGCGCCCTCGAAAAGGGGGATGTGGAAGATGAGCTGGCCGCGGCCGTCCGCCGCTACCACGCCTCGTTGGTGGTGGTAGGGCGCCCCGATTTCAGCAACATGCAGCCTGCCGTTGTCAATACGACTTCAATGGATGTGCTGCGGGAAGTAGCCTGTCCGCTGCTGGTAGTGCCCGTGAATGCCCACGGCCAGGTGCCACCCCGGCAAGTGCTGCTGGCTGTGGATGATCAGCCGCTGCCCACTACCCGCACCACTTCCGAGCTGCAGTCCTTGCTGGCCCAAGCCGCGCTTACAGTTCTCTTTGTGGCACCCGATGAAATGGGCGACGACCCCACCTACGCGTTTGCCAATGCTCAGGGGGCAGGCCTCACCGATGGCTTTGCCAGCACGCAGGCGCGTGGCTTTTTCCACCCCGAACCAGCGGTGGGCATAGCTGATGCCACTGCTATGTTGCAGCCCGATTTGCTGCTGCTGGTGGCCCGACGCCGCAGCTTCCTCGGTGGCTTGTTTCACCAAAGCGTAACCGCGGCGGTAGTCCGCGACGCCCGCCTGCCCATCCTGGTGCTGCCCGAGCTGGCCAACTAGCCTCTTTCTCGCTATTTTCGCAGCCACTGCCCCGCCGAATGCGGGGCAGTGGTCTTTTATATGCGTTTTCTATCCTCGCTTCTGCTCACCTTGTGGCTGCTGCCCGCCACCCTTCAGGCCCAAACGCCCCTGCCTACGCCGGCCGCTCCCGACACCACGCTTCGGAAGTACGAAAACCCTGATGGCGTATCTACTCCCACTAAAAAACCCTGGTATCGAGGCAAGCTGGTGAAGGCCACCATCGTACCCGCCTTGCTCATCGGCTACGGCGTCAGCACCATTAATGACCGCGGCTTCTACAGCAGCTACGATGCCCGCCGCGACATTCAGCGGCAGTTTCCCAACTTCCGTACACGGGTCGATGATTTCCTGATTCTGGCTCCGTATGCCGAATTGGCGGCCGTGAGCCTCGCCGGCGTGGAGTCGCGCAACGACCGGCTGAACACGCTGCTGGTGATTCTGAAATCGGAAGCCATTTTTGGAGTCAGCACCATGCTGCTGAAGAACACCACCAAGGTGCTCCGCCCCGATGGCAGCACCCGCAACTCTTTCCCGTCGGGGCACACAGCACAGGCGTTTTTGGCGGCCAGTATCGTACACACTGAGTTCCGCGACAAAAGCCAGTGGTATGGTGTGGGCGCCTATGCCATTGCAACCAGCGTAGGTGCCCTGCGCATGCTCAACAACCGGCATTGGCAATCCGACGTGGTAGCCGGCGCGGGCTTGGGCATTTTGTCGGCGCACTTGGGCTACCTTACCCACCGCAACCGCTGGGGCCGCAAGCCGCTGCCCGGCCGCTACGGCATCGCACCGCTCATGTATCCCGGAGCCACGGGCCTGAGCATCGTTTGGCGGCCGTAAGCAACTGCTTCCACCTCACCCCATGCGTGCCATCGGGGTGAGGAAAAAACCTACCCTTAGCAACGACAGCGGGGCCGCCGGAACTCAAGTTCGGCGGCCCCGCTTCACTTTTATAGCGCTATTGAAAGTGCGGCATGCCGCCATCGGCGCGGGCACCAGCCACTGCACTCGTTGCCTAGGCACTGATGCTTTGCTTGCCTTCTTCCTTTGGAGCGGAAACTGAGGAGTGCGCCCCTACGGGCATGTGTTTCCTCCGCTGCTCCCTGCCGGGCGAGTGTTAATCCGTGAACTGCCGACCCCAATGAATAATGCCCTGCCCGAAGCAGGGCTTTTTTCATTGGTCCAGCCACTGCTTGAAAGCCGAGGCGCGCTCGTTGCTGATTACCACTTCGGCCTCGGCATCCGGCGCCAAGGTGATTTTCAGACGGCCTTTGAAGTAAGTGTGTATCTCACGGATGGCTGAGAGGTGGGCCAGGTACTTGCGGTTCAGGCGGAAGAACAAGGCTGGGTCCAGGCGCTCCTCCAAGTCGTCCAGGGTAAAATCGACGATGTGGCGCGTGGTGCCGGTGACCAAGTAGGTGCACTTATCTTCGGCGTAGAAATAGGCCACCTCATCGGCCGCAATGGTTTTGATGCGCTGACCGGCCCGCACCAAAAAGCGTGACTTGTAAGCCGGCTCGCCTCCGCCCTTCAACTGCTGGAGCAGCGCCCCGAAATCTACCGCGGGTCGCTCGGAGCTGAGGCTGCGCTTTAGCTCATCGAGTTTGCGAAAAGCATCGGCCAGGGCGCGGGGCGTTACGGGTTTGAGCAGGTAGTCCACGCTGTTGACGCGGAATGCCTGGATAGCGTACTGATCAAAGGCCGTGGTGAAGATGACCGGACAATGGACCGGCACCTGCCCGAAGATGTCGAAGCTCAGCCCGTCGGCTAGGTGAATGTCTACAAAAAGCAGATCGGGCGCGGCATGAGTGCGCAGCCACTGCACCGTATCGGATACAGAATCCAAGCGGGTGACCACGCGGTAGCTGGCGTTGTAGCCACTGATCAACTCGGTGAGCTTGTCGGCGGCCAGCGGCTCGTCTTCGATGATGCCAATGTTCATGCGGGTTCTAGTTGGAGCAGCGGCAGCCGCACAGTGAAAGTAGCCTTGTGGCGCTCTACCTGCGGTTGCCGATCGGAAAGGTATTCGTAGCGCTTGCGAATATTGGCCAGGCCCAGCCCGGTGCTAGCGGGCTGGCTGCTGCGGGGCTGTACGTTGTTGCACACCGTGAGCTGGCCGGCCTCGTCCACCGTCACGGCCACCACCAGCGGCCGGCTGCCCGATACCACGTTGTGCTTGATGGCGTTTTCGAGCAGCATTTGCAGCACCAGTGGCGGCAGGTACTGCGGCCGCGCCCAGGTAGGAATATCCAGTTCCACCACCAGCCCCTCGGCGAAGCGCTGGCGCAGCAGAAACACGTAGGCTTCCACCACTTCCAGTTCCTCGGCCAGCGTGACCAGCTCCCGCTCCTGGCTGCTGAGCACGTAGCGGTACACCTGCGCAAAGTGCTCCACAAATTCCTTGGCCAGCGGCTGGCTGCGGTCGATGAGTACCGAGAGAATGTTCAGGTTGTTGAACAGAAAGTGTGGGCTCACCTGGGTACGCAAGGTGGCCAACCGGGCTTGGGCACTTTCGCGCTGCAGGCGCTCGGCGCGTAACTCGGCCTGCCGCCAGCGGTTCATAAACTGCAGCCCCAGCTGGGCGGCCTGCACCATGCCGTAAAGTATCAGCGTAATGCCGTTGACCAGCAGCAGCACGTGCCCCAGCGAGTCAATACTACCCGGCCGTTCGTAATACGTGAGGCTGTACCACTTCAGCAGGCCGTAGGGCACGTTGGTAATCAGCAGCGCCAGCCCGGCCCCGTACAGGACCTGCAGCCCCAGCCGCCTGGGCACGCTGCGCGACCAGGGGTGGCGCACCTCCAGCCGCGCCGATACCCATGCCACGCCTTCCCACATCAGGTAAATGATGGCGGTCAGAAACGCGACCATGAACCACGAAAAGCCCGACGGCTCCAAAAAGCTGGCCGCATAGTACACCGCCGTGAGGCACAGCCCGATCAGGGCCGAACCAAGCAGGCGCAGGCGACGCGGCGTGAGGTTGAGGTCAAGCATTTGTTTGGGGCACAAGGGGTGGTTCTTAGCTGGTGCGCTGTGGATGAAGATGCAAAAGCGGCGTTTGGGATTGTCAGACTTGGCCTGGTCTAACTGCCCCTTTCACAGTTGTCACTTAAGATAATCGGAAGCCTCGACCACTTGATACTGTGACGAGCCAAACAAAATGCTTTTAAAGAAGGACGTGTGGCCGTTGCCGTAAATCACCAGCGCCCGATCCTGCGGGGCCGCGGCCACTTGCATCAGATTGGCCACGATGTTCACGTTGCGGGCGTAATAATCGGCTACCAGGCGGCCGCCAGCTTGCTCTTTGGCATTGCCGTAGCGCAGCATGCGCAGGTACCAGTCGTGGTACTGGTGGTGGGTGCTGGGCTGATTGATGCGGCGGAAATACGTGGAGAGCGTGCTGTTGCGCAGCACCTGCTCCTCGGCTTTCAGGGCCGAGTCTACTTGCTGCACCTGCCGCTGCAGGGCGGCACCGTGACCGTTTCGCTGCGCGTACTGCATCAACTCCCCAAACTCAAAACGGCCGTCGGCATCGATGGCGTACACGCGCGGGTGGCCGAGCTGCTTGGCCAGCCGGAAGCCAATCTGGTCGATTTCATTGGCTCGTAGCTGGTATTCGCCTTTGAGGTACTTCTGATAGCACACCTGCAGCAGCGAATCATACTTGGTGCCGGCAGGCACTTCCACGCAGATTTTGGTGGGCTGGAAACGGGCCAGCTTTTGCACGAGCTCTTCCATTTCTTGTTGCCGCTTGGGCGTGCGCACGTCATCGGCTTTCATGTTGACGACGTCGGCTCCAGGATTGCCCATGTGGTAAGAACCCAAAATCATGACTTGGGCTTTGGCCGGCTTGCCTTTGCCGGGTTTCGGGCCGTCGGCGGGTCCAAAAGAACTGATGCCAAGCGCAAGGCTTAGCAAAGCAGGAAGTAAGCGCAGCGTTTTCATAGCTCAGAAAGAGTAGGTGATGCCCAAAGGTGCAGCCACCATCAGCCTGCCCCAACCTCTGCCTGACGAAGGCGGATACCAGCCCGACGACCCGCGCAAAATCCAGTTTCAACTGGCCATGCTCAACAAGTACTGTTACCGTTGAACTTGGCTTAAGCTGCGCCGTATCAGTCAAAAGAAGCTCCACAAGAAAGACCACCAAACTATGAAACGACTTGCTCTTACGCGCCAATGGTTTGTCGCCCTGCTCCTACTCACGCTGGTGAGCAGCTGCGGCAAGAAAGAAACCGAAGAAATACTGCCTTTAGATGAATCCAGCGGAGCGCCGCTCGTGCCCCTGACCTGCGGAGCGTACCGCACCTTCACGCAGTCGGAATGGGACCAGCCGGCCTCCGACGGCCCCAGCCCCGGTACTTACCGCGACCTGAACTTTGCCACCGTGTTTTTGAATGGTGGCACCAATGGCTTGGTAATCGGCATCGTGGGAGAAACCGGCCGCGAATACCTACGCTTTACCTCGGCGGCGGCTATCCAAGGGTTCTTGCCCCAGACCGGCGAGCCAGCCCCGCTCACGCTCGGCGCTGAGAATCCGCCCGCCGGCACCCAGTACAACGCTTTTGCCGGTGAAGTAGCCGTGCTGAAGATGAACCTGTACTACGATGACTACGAGCATCGCCGTACCCCCTTGCGCACCGGAGCGCCACTGCGCTTCCTCACCATTGCCGATGGACCTTTGAAGGACCTGAACCCTGAGCGCGTGCTGCACCTAGCCGAGCGCACCCTCGGCGGCGACCCAGTGCGTACGGCCACGTTCCGCCTGGCCGATGGCTCCAGCCGGACCTACACTTTCACCCTGCGTCAGCTCTACGAGGCCACCAAAGCCATCAACGAGAACTTTGCCGGAGGCACCGTCAATCGCGGCTACCTGCGCTGCATTTAGCGCTGACCAGAACATGCTCCCCAAAAGCACAACGCCTTCCAAAATTGGAAGGCGTTGTGCTTTTGGTGGTTTTGCGCTTACCAGCGCCAGCCCAAAGTCAGACCACCGTAGTAGTTACGGCCAGGCGCTGGTTGAAAATAGCGCCCTCCGAAAGCATTCAAGTCATTGCCAAGCGAATAGCGGCGGTCCGTAGCATTTTCCACCCCGGCGTACAGGTCCGCTTCGAGCCGGCCGATGAGCGTGCGACGCCAGCCTGCCCGGGCTGCAAAAACCCAGTAGCCAGTGGCGTATTCGGTGTTGGCATCGTTCAGCGGAATACGGGCCTGATGATTCACCGTGGGGCTGACATAAAAGCCGAGTTGCTGGCTGAAATCAAGGCCGCTCGTTAGCGTGTGCGGCGCGGCGCCGGTGAGGCGGTTGCCGCTGAAGTCGTTGCCGCCGCTTTCGTAGCGCCCGAAGCGGTAGTGGTTGTACGCGTAGCTCACGAAAGCCCGCAGGCCCATGGGCCCGACGCCGGACGATGCGGTTTCAGTGGCTTTACTACCCACTGCGCTAGCAGGCAGCTGCCACAGCCAGCCGCTCAGGGCCACTTCCACGCCGCGCTGCCGGGTGCTACCTGAGTTCGAAAACAAGCTCACGCCCTGATCCGTCACGCGCGTCACGATGGTCTGGCGCAGCCGAAAATCATAGGCCGACACGTCAAAAGTCAGGCGGTTGCCGAAGAGTTGGCCGCGGGTGCCAAGCTCGTAGTTGGTACCGCGTTCGGCCTGCAGGTCACGGTTCAGGGAGCCATCCGAAGGCCGGATTTCTTCCTCCGTGGGCGGCGAAAAGCCGGTGCTAACACTGGCGTAGGCGGAAATCAGCGGCGTTAGCTCCTTGAGCAGGGCCACCCGCGGCGACACTTCCGGCCGGAAAGTGCGTGAGTAGGCGTACGTCTGCGCAGGCGTGTTCAGGTTGTCCTGCAGCCGCTCGATGCGGTAGCGCAGGCGGTTGTAGCTAGCGCCCACCGTAGCCAAAAAGCCCGCCGGCAGCTCCCAATCGGCCTGCGCGAACCCAAAGCCGGTAACAGTCCGGATTTCGTCGTCGTAGCGTAGCAAGCCGGTACTGCCGCCGCGGTTCTGGTAATTGCGTGAGCTTTCGAAGCCGTTTTGGAGCTCCGCGCCCGCCGTGAGGCGCAGGGGCCGGCCAGCCAGCAGTGTGCGGTAGTTAAAGGCCGTGCGCCCGCCCCAGCCCAGCAACGTATTGCGTTCGTAGTCAACCAGAAACGGCGTACGAATGGCCGTGGCGGTAGTGTAAAGCGTGGTTTTGTTGGACAAGCCCGCTGTAAACCGGTACTCGTGCGTGGCCCCGAGCAAGGTCGTGCGCGAGCGGTAGGCGGCCTGCTGCTCCGCCGTGCCCGGCCCAGTGGCGCTGCGCGGACGAGCCTGACGCGGGTCTTGCTCATATTGCGCCCGGGTGAGGCTACCGGGCAATTGGTAGTCCAGATCGGTGTAAAGCGCGTGCAGAGCTAGCGTCTGCTTTTCCGAGGCCGCCAACTCGCCATCGAGGGTTATCACGTCGCGGCGCTGGGCGCTGTTCTGGCGGTAGCCACTTAGTTCCTGTCGCGCGTACTGAGCCCGCAGCAGGCCGCTGGCGGTGCTGGTTTCGGCCACGGCCGAGTAGCGCCGTAGCCCGAAGCTACCCGCTGTGAAGCCAGCCTGCGTCCGGGTTTGGCCCGGCCAGGGGCGCCGGTTGCTTAGCAGCACCGCGCCACCCGTACCGGCGCCGTACACGCTGGCAGCCGGCCCTTTGATAACCTCGATGCGGCCCAGCGTGGCTGGATCAAGTAAATTGAGCGGGGTGCTACCGCTAGCTTCAGTGAAGGGAATGTCATGGTAATACACCTTTACATTGCGCACACCGAAAGGTGAGCGGAGCGTGCTGCCGCGCACGCTCAACCGGTAGCTGGCCGTGGCCCGCTCCTCCAGCCGCACACCAGGCAGCGTATTGACGGCCTGCGTCAGCGAGGTCTCGTTGAAGCGCGTGATGACCCTGGCATCCACCACACCTACGCCAGCAGCGGTACGCCGCAGCGGTAAGTTTTGACCATAGCCGATTACAGTGGCCTCGGGTAGGGCGACGGGGGCGCGGCGAGTGGTATCGGGGGTGACGGTTTGGGCGTGCAAGCCCAGCGGCAGCAACAGCGGAGTGAGCGCCGCACAAAGTCGAATCATGAAAACGGAGTAAGCCTTGCCTCCCGAACGCGAAAGGCACCCGCCAGGTTTGCCACACAGTTGCTACCACGCCCAAGCCAAAAGGAGGATCAGCTTCAGCAACAGCTGCTCAATGCCACTTTCATGGAAATGGAGCTTGACGTGCTAAACCTTGCCTATGCCTTCGTGAACATCATACTATTGCGGCGCATGACTCGTTTTGAAGACCGATTAGTTACTCGTCATGCTCCCGACGATGCGCCCGCGCCGGTGGAGCCGGCTTCGGTGCTAGCGGGCTAACTTTTGCCTCGATGCTCTGCCGCCGTTCCAAGCTGTTGCGTCTATTGCCCATCGGTTTGTGTAGTGCAGCGCTGCTACCACCACTAGCAGCCGAACAGTTTATCCAGCGCACGGAAGGCCGCCGCCAAGTCGTGATTCAACTAACTATGCCGTCGCTGCCGGAGCCTGGGCATCAAGCGCGTGGCCCTTACCCAGTGCCTACGCTTCAGGCGCCCAGCGCTGCCGAGATAGAATGCCTGCGGCCCTGGCGCGACAATATTATCGGCAGCACTTTACACGACCGGCACGCGCTGCAGCAGTTTCGGGAGCAGCTGCGCGCCCTGGTGGCACAGGAAAGTCCCTACGGCGCGCTGGCCCTGACGTTCCAAGCCTCGGCTCGCTACGCGTCTTTGATAGAAGCGCTGGATATCTGCCACCAGGAAAACGCCAAAAAATATTTGCTGGTAGGCACCACCCTGGTGTGCGTGAGTAACCGGGCCAGCAGCCCGCTTTACCGTCTTCCACGTCGTTAGCAGGCATAGATTGCCTGCTAGCTTGCCGCCGCGTTTGGCTACTTTCAGTCTTGCTAAGGCAGTGTTTTATTATTACAATCATTTATTCCCAAGCTTAAGCTTGTGCTCAGGTTCTAAGCTGTCCGCCTTGCTTACCCAGGCATTCATTTAGGTTTCTCTTATGTACGTCGTGCGTCGCCACCAGCGCAAACTGTTTTTCCCGACTGGTCTCTTAGCCCTGGCATGGCTGCTGTGGCTGGGGTGTACGCTGATTCAAGCTGACGACCGGGCCGTAACGCGCCGGGCTATGCAGATTACATTTCCGCCCTTGCCCAAATACGCCGCGGATAATCCTGTTTGGAATGGGCTCTTACCCTATTATTCGGCGCGGCAAACAGAACAATTTCGACGCTGGCGCACCGTAGAGCTATCAGGTCAATCAGCAGCTGACACGGTAACCCTTCGGCGGGTTCGCGCTTACCTGAACGAATTGGCATTATCGCCGAATGATGAATGGGGCGTCAGGGTAAAATTCAGCGCGCAGTCATCCTACCGCAGCTTGGTGGCGATGCTGGATATGCCGTCACAGTTGGGAATCAAGCAGTATTGGTTGTCATTCCGCCCGATTCCGACACTTTATGCCTATTCCCGAAAGCCATCGGACTGTTTGCTGTGCAATGACATGGTACCGATGGAATGCGGAGGCACAGTACGTCTACCTTCACCGCCAGTGCCCTGGACAGATACGATTCGCCAATGGCTGTCATCGGTATTCAACTCGGCAACGTGGAAACTTTGGCTTACCCCTACTTGGCGCTACTCCACCCTACTGCTTATGCTCATGGTACTAGCGGCCCTGCTACAACTACGCACCCTGAGCCGTCGCTAATACCTTTTATACGCCTGCAAGCTTGCCGCCGCGTTTGGCTATTTTGCGCTTTGCCTACGCTGCCCCGCATGAAACGCCTCGCCCGCAACCTCACCTTCCAAGTCCTCACCGCCATTGCCTTAGGCATCCTGCTCGGGGCTTTGTACCCCGAGGTCGGGGCGGCGCTGAAGCCGTTGGGCGACACGTTTATCCGGCTCATCAAAATGCTCATCGGGCCCATCATCTTCCTGACGGTGGTGCTGGGCATTGGGAGCATCGGCAGCCTGAAGAAGGTAGGACGCGTGGGCGGCAAGGCGCTGCTGTACTTCGAGATAATCACCACGCTGGCGCTGCTCATCGGCGTGACGGCGGCCAACCTGGTGAAACCCGGCGTGGGCGTGGACACCTCCGCCGCCACTGCCAAAGCTGCCGAGACGCAGAAGTACGCCGACCAGGCCGCTGGCATGGATTGGGTAGCCTTCTTCACTCACATCGTCCCCGAAAACTTCGTCGGTGCCTTCGCGCAGGGCGATGTGCTGCAAGTGCTGCTGGTGGCCGTGCTTTTCGGGCTGGCCCTCACGCGCATGCCCGCGGGCGTGGCCCAGCCGCTCATTCAGACTTTTGACCGGCTCAGTCACGTGTTTTTTGGCGTGCTGGGCATGGTGATGAAGCTCGCGCCGCTGGGGGCATTTGGCGGCATGGCTTACACCATCGGCACGTACGGGCTGCGCACGTTGCTGCCGCTGGCCAAGCTCATGGCTTCGGTGTACGTCACCATGTTCGTGTTCATTTTTGGGGTGCTGGGATTGGTAGCGCGCTATTACCGCTTCAGCTTGTGGCGGCTGCTGGGCTTTATCAAGGAAGAGTTGCTGATTGTGCTGGGCACCTCGTCGTCGGAGTCGGCGCTGCCACGGCTCATTGATAAGCTAACGGCCTACGGCTGCTCCCGCTCGGTAGCGGGGCTGGTAATTCCGACGGGCTATTCGTTCAACCTCGACGGCACCACCATTTACCTTTCCATGGCCAGCATTTTTCTGGCGCAGGCGTTTAATATCTCGCTTACACTTGGCCAGCAGCTTACCATCATCGGTATTCTGATGGTGACCAGCAAGGGCGCAGCGGGCGTCACGGGCTCGGGCTTCGTAGTGCTGGCCTCTACGTTGGCGGCCACCAAGGTAATTCCGGTGGAAGGCATGGCGCTGCTCCTGGGCGTCGACCGGTTTATGTCGGAAGCGCGAGCCATTACAAACATCATCGGCAATGCTGTGGCGGCTGTAGTCATTGCCAAAAGCGAAAACGAGTTCGACGAAACGCGCCACCTTCAAGCCCTGGCCGGCTACGTGCCGCCCGAAAGCGAGGTAGCAGCCGAACGCCCCGAACATTCAATAGAAGCCTAAGCCCTGCGTGGGAACCGCGCCTTCTCACGCTGACGCGGTGCCAGATCAAGCGAGCTGCCCCGAACGCGAACTGCTTTGGCGCCGTACCTAGAAAAAAATGCACTTTCGGAAGCAAAAACGGCCGCAGCGGTGTTCTGTGCCTATATCCAATTGACTGCATGCCTTCTTTACCGCCCGATCTGCGCAAAGCCCTCCTGAACCTGCCGCAAAAGGAAAAGGATCAGATGCTCGTGCGCCTCGTCTGCCAGGACAAGGTGCTCACCGAGCAACTGCAATTCCGCCTGCTCGAAGGTCCGGAGGCGCTGGAGGACCGGCGTGAGCGGCTGCGCGAGCGGATCGACGACCCGGTGCGCGGCTACCACCAGACGCCCAACGACTTGCTGCTGATTCTGCGGCAGTTGCAAAACCAGATCAGCTACCACAGCAAAATCACCGGCGACACCTTCGGCGAAGTGGAGCTGACGGTGCGCCTGCTTAATAACGTATTTCGCTTTCAGCCTACTTCGGTGGCCCGCCTCACCGGCATTACCCAACCCCTGCTCAGCCACCTTGTGCGCCGCGCCGATACCGCTCTGCGCCAGGCCGACAAGCTGGAGGCTGACTATCACCTGGAGCTAGCCGACGCCGTGAACGAGCTGCTGACCAACCTCTGGGGCACTGGTGCCGCCCCTCTGGCCCGCGACCTGGGCTTGCCCAAACAGTGGGGTGGAATGGTTAAATGGTAATGCTCACACCCGGTGCCAGTCGCGTAGCGGCGCCACGTCAGCAGCAACGTGCCAGACGCCAACACTTAGCTTTAGGAGAGCGGTAACCGCTTTACCTAACACCGTACTGTTCGCCCGCCTCCCTCGCCGCTTACTCCAGCGCCCGGAATACGATGGGCAGCGTGTAGGTCACTTTCACTGGCTGACCAGCTACGGTGCCGGGCGTCCACCAAGGCATGATGCGCACGAGGCGCAAGGCTTCTTCGTCGAGGCCGTGGCCGAGGCCTTTTACCACTTTGGGGTCGATGAGGTGGCCACGCTCGTCCACCACGAATTGCACGTAGACTTTGCCCGACACGCTGCGGCGCAGGGCCTCGTCGGGGTACTTCATCTTGTCGCGCAGAAACTTACCGAAGGCTTCGTTGCCGCCGGGGAAAGCAGGCATTGTATCGGCGGTGTGGTAAATAACCGGGGCGGCTGGGCCCGCATCGGCTGATTGTGTGGCCGAGTCGGTGCCCGAGGAGCTGGCGGCTAGTGTCCGAAGTTCCTGCCCAACTGCCGAAGCAGTGGTCAGCAGCAAAAACAATAATAAGGTAAAGCGCGGCATGGCTGATAACGGCCTCATCGGAAGGCTGCTACAAACCTAGTTTCGGGCCGCCGCCGGGTGGTTACGGCCGAATTACGCTTCTGTTGTGCTTGTGTTGGTAACATTCGTAGCATCCTTTCCGGCCTCGGCACAGTACAATGCATAGTGCCGCACCGGTGGCACGGTGTACCCTCCCCGATCCTACTTATTGCCATGAGCTACACGCCCAACCCCGACCACATGCGCGCGCCCAGCCACCTCAGCGAAAACGAGCTGCGGCAGGCCCTGGACGAGCTCGATTCCAAAATCAAGACGCTGCACGCACGTGCCAATGCCACCACAGCCAATTCCCCGCACCACTACCACGAGCACATTGCTGCGCTGGAAGTGAAGCGCGGTCAGTTGGCCACCCAGCTCGGCTCGCCCGATGCCAGCAATGCCGACCGGCAAGGCAGCGTCTGGACGGAAATTAAACGCGGCATCGATTCGCTGCGCGACGACATCAGCAAGCTGATCTAACTCTCGCCTTTATGCTCAAACGCCTATCCGTAGCCGCAGCCGCAGCCTTCTCGCTGTACGCTTGTACCGCCCAGGAAAGCTATCAGAATGCCGTAGCCTGCACCGAAATCCAAATGGGCATGTCGCAGGAACAGGTGCGCCACCTGATGGGGGCGCCGACCGGCGAAGACGCTGCAACCGACGGTGGCAAGACGTGGTCCTACCTTTTCGGCAGCGCTACCGACACGCAGCCCATCAAGATCATCTTCGGTGCCGATGGCCGCGTTACTGACAAGCAATGCGCTCCGCAGGCCCAAGGCGACAAACGCCCCGACAGCGACGACAACAACCAGCAGTAGCTCTACTGCTGGATTCTTCAAGAAAGCGGCTTCCCCAAGGGAGCCGCTTTTTCTTTTGCCTTAGCGCAGCACAACCACCTCGGCGGACATCAAGCAGCTTCATCGTTGAGCCCATCCTGAATGTCTATGTAAAGACTTCGGGCCGGGTATCCGACGCTAGGATGAGGTTTGGGCTTTCCATTCGCCCTGGCTTTTTTTCCACTCAGCTGACGGCGCTACCATTCGCCTAGCTTTTGCTTCCGCTCGGCCGCGGAATACGCCAGTTTTGGGTCATCAACCACGGAAACTCAAACCCTAGATGACCATGAAACGCTTCACTTCTACCCTCCGCTACAGCCTGTTGGCCCTGCTGCTCTTCATCGCTCACCTCGGCCAGGCAGCCGCGCCTGCTTCTTTTAAGGTGCAGGTAACCGGTAAAGGCCGGCCCATGATTTTGATTCCGGGCCTGACTTGCCCTGGCGAAGTCTGGGAACAAACTGTAGCCCGTTACCAAAGCCGCTACCAATGCCACGTGCTGTCGTTGGCCGGTTTCGCAGGCACCCCTGCCCTGCCCGGTGGCCCCACCGACCACTACCTCGCCACGGTACGCGACGAGGTAATTCAATACATCAAGGATCAGCACCTGCAGAAGCCGGTGCTGGTGGGTCACTCCTTGGGCGGCTTCACGGTGCTGGCCGTAAGCAGCAAGGCCCCCGAGCTGGCTGGGCCGGTAGTGGTAGTGGATGGGCTGCCTTTCATCGGCGCTATCCAGAACCCGGTGGCTACGGTGGAGATGGTACGGCCACAGGCCGAAGCGATGCGCCAGCAAATGGGCAAGGGTCGCATGCCCTTGGCCGTGCAGAAACAGATGCTGCAAAACCTGATTACCGACTCGGCCAATATCAGCAAAGCCGCTGGCTGGGGCCAAACGTCTGACCCGGCCACCACGGCCCAGAGCATGTACGAAATGTACACCACCGACCTGCGCCAAGACGTAGCCCGCATTACCGCTCCCACGCTGGTGCTCGGTGCTTGGGCCGGCTACAAGCAGTATGGCAGCACCAAGGCCAGCGTGCAGCAAACCTTTGAGTTGCAATTTGCTCAGCTGCCGCAGAAGCGCATCGCCCTATCCGAAACCGGCAAGCACTTTCTGATGTGGGACGACACGCAGTGGTTTTTCGCCGAGGTTGATGCCTTCCTGGCCCAGCATGCGCCGGCCAAGGGCAAAGGAGCGGCTCGTCCAAAAAACAGCTAAGTTTCGGAGGGCGGCCCAGTGCCGCCCTCTACATTACCCCTCACTAGCCCCGGCACCTTATTTATCAATCTCTACTTTCCCAACCAGCCATGATTCGCCAGGAAGATTTCGACGCCCTCCGTACCGAGCTGTCAGTCAAAGCCAAAAACGGAATCGACTTCATTGTAGCCGCCACCTTGCTGTGGTCGGGTATTGCGGTATTGTGGGCCCTGCCGGGTACTGCCGCCCAGCACAGCCTCTACACCTTTATGGCTGGTGGCGCGATGCTGCCGCTGGCCCGGTTGTTTTCGGGGCTGCTCAGCACCACCTGGACGCTGAAGCACAATCCGCTGGGTCCCCTGGGTTTGTGGCTGAACTTCGCCCAGCTGTTCTACTTCCCGTTTCTGGTCTTCATGTACATCCGCCACCCCGAGTATTTTATTATGAGCTACGGCATCATCACGGGGGCGCACTTCTTTCCCTACGCTTGGTTTTACCGCACGGCGGCCTTTGCTGTGGCGGCCGGGGTGCTGGCGCTCGGGTGCTTCCTATTGGGTCTGTACCTGCCGGTTGCCCAATTGTATCTGATTCCAGCCTTTGTGGCAGGCTCGATGGCGCTGCTAGCCGTGTGGATCTACGCCGACTACCGGGCTAAAGCTCGACTGGCCGCCGCTCCTGCCCCGGCTTCCCTTGCCGCTACCGTGGCCTAGGTGCGGCAGCGCCTCCCACCACACGACCTTCGTTTGGCTCCTATGAACTCTTCTATTGCCGTTCCGCCGCCCGGCCGCCTGTACTGGCGCCTGCAGTTCCTTGGTTGGGGGCTGTACGGCGTGTTTGGGATGGTGCTGTTTTCCGCGTTTTCGAAAAACTTCGGCACCACGCTGGCCCTGATTCAGCTGACCATCGTGGTTACGCTGTTTGTACTGTCGCACGGCTTGCGCTACCTCATCAAGCGCTACGATTGGGTGCAGCAGCCGCTGCTTGGCGTGCTATGGCGCCTGCTGTTGACCAATGCTTCGCTGGCCGTCCTGAGCCAGGTTATCATCTGGACGGTTATCACCTTCGCCATCAGGCCCACGGGAGGCGGCAACGAGCAGCCGCAGGGCGTAGCCCAGTTTATCGGCTACTCCATCAACGTCAATTTTGTGCTTTGGCTATGGTCGGCGGCGTACTTCAGCCTGCATTACCTGCGCAGCTACCGCCAATCGGAGATAGACAAGTGGAAGCTGGCCGCTGCCGTGCGCGAGGCCGAAATGCAAACGCTGAAAGCCCAGATCAACCCGCACTTTCTCTTCAATGGGCTGAACAACATCCGCTCGCTCATCGGCGAAGACCCCGACCGCGCCCGGCACATGCTCACGCACCTCTCGGAGCTGCTGCGCTACGCCATCCAGCTGAACCGCACCGAGCAGGTACCGCTCAGCCGTGAGCTAGCTGTGGTGCAAGATTACCTGCAGCTGGAATCACTGCAGTTGGAGGAGCGCCTGCGCTACACCATCGATGTATCGCCGGATTGCCTGGCGGTGCAGGTGCCACCCATGCTGGTGCAGGTATTGGTCGAGAATGCCATTAAGCACGGCCTAGCGCCGCTTCCCGCAGGCGGCGAGCTGCTGGTGCAGGCCCGCTGTGAACACGGCGAACTGCTGCTGACCGTAGAAAATACGGGCCAGCTTACGCCCGGCCCTACCAAAGTAGAAGGTACTGGCACCGGCCTGCATAATGTGCGCGAGCGGTTGCGCTTGCTTTTCAACGGCCGAGCCGAGCTGCGCCTGGAGCAGGCTACGCCTGAAACCGTAGCGGCCCGCGTACGGCTGCCCTTAGCCAGCGAGCAGCTAACCATCGCCAGTGAGCGGGCAGCAATGCCACCCGGACCTTCTGCCAATTCATCAGCGGCCTAAGCCGCCGGCCACTCGCTATCAATTACCCATTTATACTGCTGATTGCCCCATGAACGTCCTGCTGGTTGACGATTCGCGCCTGGCCCGCCAGGAGCTGCGCCGCTTGCTGCAGCGCCACCCCGATGTCACGGTGGTAGGCGAAGCCGCGCACGCCGACGAGGCCGTGACCCGCATCGCGGAGCTGAACCCCGACTTGCTGCTGCTCGACATTCACATGCCCGGTCGCACGGGCTTTGAACTGCTCGAAAGCCTGGACTCGGCCGCGCCGCAGGTGGTATTCACCACTGCCTACGACCAATACGCCGTGCAGGCTTTCGAAGTCAACGCGCTGGATTATCTGCTCAAGCCCGTGGATGAGCAACGCCTGGCCGCCGCTCTGGCCAAAGCCCGCGCCGCCCTGGTAGCCGAACCCGCTGACGAAACCCCAGCCGCCGCCCCGGTGCGTGAGCTACTGCGCGAGTCGGATCAGGTGTTTGTGAAGGACGGCGAGCGGTGCTGGTTTGTGCGCCTCGCCGATGTGAAGCTGCTGGAAGTGGCCGACAACTACACCCGCGTGCATTTTCACGACGTGCACCCGCTGATTTCCCGCTCGCTGCAGCACCTAGAGGCCCGCCTCGACCCAACGGTGTTTTTCCGGGCCAACCGCCAGCAAATCATCAATCTGAAGTGGATTGAGCACATCGAGCCGTGGTTCAGCAGCACGCTTAAAATTCAGCTGCGCGGTGGGCTGGAAGTGGAAGTATCGCGGCAGCAATCGGCGCGGTTTCGAGAGGCAATGAGCTTGTAGACCTGTGGCAGCGGTTGGGACGTCCGTGGTTTCGGCACAGCCTTAGCCAGCCACCTAAATGCGGCATCGGTGGCCTTAAATTCACCACTATAACAGCCTATTAGATGCTCATGACTTATGAATATTCCAAAAATGCGGTATTAAACTGATGCGGCTTCAAACGCATCCTTTTGAGTGCTAACCTAGTACACGGTATAGTTGTCCGGTTGACCCTGGGCCGTAGGGTAAGCACTTTTTATACCACCCGCCATGAAATTTTCCATACTGCTGCTCACGCTCGGCATTGCTTTCGCCGGGGCGTCATGCTCTCAAGATAACGTCGTTCAACAGCAACCCAACAAAGGCTACCGAAACGCTTCTACCAAATCTGAGCGAAGGCACAACGATAAATCCCAGTTCCGAGGCAGCTCACAGCCCCGCACCATCGGTACCGGCCTCGATATGAATGCCAACAACCCGTACAAATTCCGGACGGTGAAAGCCGCCAAGCCTTACAAGTATACCAAGGCCCCCAAGCCGACTAAGAACAAAGCCAAAACCCAACAGGCGTCACGCTCGGGTGGTGGCATTAGCACTGCCAGCAATTGAGTGCTGAGGCCTGAGCTTTTAGAACCGAGACTTCGTTGAGGAGTAAGCCGTTTTTACAAAAGCCCCGCTACCACACGGTAGCGGGGCTTTTGCATTGTGGTGTATGCCTATCAATTAGCTCACCGGCTCACGAAAACCAACCCAAGTAAAGCGCTTGATTACAAACTCGGGGTTGGTGAAGGAAGCGTTGCCGGCGGGGTTGCCGCCGGTCACATGAAAGTCGGAGAAGGCGGCGTTCTGGTTCACGTAGAAGGCGCCGGTCAGGTTGAAGCTCACGGCGGTACCGGCCAGGCTCATCTGATCCATTATTTCCTCTTTCAGAGCGGCATCGGTGGTGTATGCCGCGCAGCTTATGGCGCCGTACTCACGGGCCAGTTCGGCGGCCAGCTTTAAGCTCTCATAGGAATTTTTTGTTTTGATGGCCAGCATAATCGGCCCGAACAGCTCGCGGCTGAACTGCTCTTTCTGGTCGGCAGCCACCTCGTATAGTGCGGGCGAACAAGTGCGGGCATTCTGGAAGACGGGGTGCTGCACTTTGCCGTGCGCCAGCAGGCTGCGGTGGCCGTTGTTGGCCAGCTGTTCCACGCGCTGCTGCGTAGCCGGGTTCTGAATCGTGCCCAGCACGTGCGGGCCAGCCTTGGGGTTGGCGGCGAGGCCCTGCACGGCGGCGGCTAGCTTCTGCACGACTTCCTCGTAAGGCACCAGCGTGCCGGCCACTTTTATGCCCTGCTCAGGAATGAAAAAGTTCTGCGGAGCGGTACACATCTGCCCCGAGTATAGACTGGCGGAAAAGGCCAGGTTCTGGGCCACCTTGTCGAGGTCGTCGCAACTGTCGAGGATAACACTGTTGGCGCCGGTTTTCTCGGTGAAGACGGTTTTGCCCTTCACCTGCAGGCTTTCGATGTAGTTACCGAACTCGGTGCCGCCAGTATAGTCAATGAGCCTCACGGCGGGATGCTCGGCCAAGTCTTTGGTGATGAGACGATCATCGGCATCCACAGCCAGCTGGCAAATAGAGGCCGGCAGGCCGGCAGCCACCAGCACCTTCTGCACTTCGGCCACCACAATGGCGATGGGCAGCACGGCCTTGGGGTGGGGCTTGATGATGACGGGGTTGCCGGTCACCAGCGAGGCGTACATGCCGGGCACGGTATTCCAGGTGGGAAAAGTAGAGCAGCCGATAACCAGGGCTACGCCTTTGGGCACCGGGCGCCAGGTTTTGCGCAGGCTGACGGTGTGCTTGCCCATGGGCTTGTCCCATTGCACTTGTTCGGGGAAACGCGTTTGCTCCTCGTAGCCGGCGGCAATAGCTTCTAGGGCGCGGTCGGCGGCGTGAGGCCCCGAGGCCTGAAACGACATCATGTAGGCCTGCCCCGTGGTGTGCATGGTGGCGTACGCAATTTCAAAGAAGCGCTGCCGGATGCCGTCCAGGCTGTCGATGAGCAGCGCGGCACGCTCAGCAGGCTTCAGCTTGCGCCACACAGCAAAAGCTTCTTGGGCGTGGTGTATTAGCGTTTCGGGGGCGTAGTACGGGTATTGAATGCCGAGTGCAGCCTGCTCGTACGGCGACTCTTCCTGCCCTGCCCAAGCTTCCGGCTCGCCTTGTTGCAACTCGGGAAAAGGCTGGCCGCGGCGGGCGTTGAAGGCTGCACGGCCCTGGGCATCGGCCTCGGCGCCGTACACTTCCGGCGACGGGTTTTCGGGATAAAGGGTAAAGAACGTCCGGTCGTGCAGGGCCTGCACCGCCTGCTCCAGCGTAGCCTGGTGCTTCAGGATGGCATCGGTCATAATTAAGCTTAGGGGAATGTGAAGCGACGTTGAACGAAAAAGCTCGGCGGTACGCCGCCGAGGGTCTAAATTTACGTAGCTAAGGTGCATCCGCCTTATCACATCTTTTGCACTCATGAAACAGCTTTTACCCCTGCTGTTTGCTGCTGTTTGCTGCTTCGGTTCTTGCGCACCTGCCTTGGCTCAGGTTTCTCCGGCGGCCATGCCGGCTCCCTCGCCTACCCTGCCCGGCACGGCTGTGCTCAAGCTGCGCCCACAAGCCAGCCTGCGCCAGTTGGAAGCGGCCCTGAACCAACTCGAAGCTGGCAACCTGCAGCAAAAATTTCCGCGGGCAGTGCCACCCAGCAAGGAGAAGCCCGGCAGCGTGGAGTTGCGCACCATTTATCAATTTCGCTACCCTACTTCACTAGCCTTTAACAAGGTGCGCCAGGTATTGCTAGCTACCGGTGCCGTGGAATACGTGGAGCCGCTCTACCAGCGCGCCCCGCTGTACCAACCCAATGATCCGCTGGCCGACTCCACGAATACCAGCGGACAGTACTACCTGAAAACCATTCGCGCCTACGCCGGCTGGAACCTGAGCAAGGGCGACACCACGGTTGTTATCGGCATTACGGATAGCGGCACGCGCTTTTCGCACCAGGATTTGCGCGGCCAGGAAAAGCTGAACTACGCCGACCCGATAAACGGCATCGACGACGACGGCGACGGCTATATCGACAACTTCCGCGGCTGGGATACGGCCGACAACGACAACGACCCTTCCTCTTCGGTGCCGAATAACGGCGTGTTCTCGCACGGCACACTGGTAACCGGCTGCTCCTCCGCCAGCGCCGACAACGGCAAGGGCACGGCGGGCGTGGGCTTCAAGTGCCGCTACCTACCCATCAAAATCTACCCCCAAACGGCCCAAGGCGCCTTCGGTGGCTACGAGGCCATCGTGTACGCCGCCGACCACGGCTGCAAGATCATCAACATGTCGTGGGGCGGCGTGGGCGGCAAGTCGCAGTTCGAACAGGATGTGTGCACCTACGCCGCCGTCAACCGCGACGCGGTGCTGGTGGCGGCTGCCGGCAATACCAATGCCGAGCTGTATTTCTACCCTGCCAGCTACGACCACGTGCTGTCGGTAGCCAGCGTGATGCCGAATGACCAGCAGGGCCTCACCTACAGTTACCGCGTGGGCATTGCGGCCCCCGGCGACTTTATCCTGACCACGCTCTACGATTCCGACAGCGCTTACGCTTCGGTTGGCGGCTCGTCATTTGCCAGCCCCATTGTAGCCGGGGCCGCCGGCCTGGTGCGCAGCCGGTTTCCGCAGCTCTCGGCAGCCCAGGTAACCGCCGTGCTGCGCCGCAGCGCCGATGATATCTATGCCCTACCGGGCAATGTGAACCGCGTCGGGCAACTTGGTTCGGGCCGCCTGAACGTGCACCGCGCCCTGGCCGCCGGGCCCAATCAGACGGCTGTGCGCGTGCTGAGCCAGCAACTCAGTCGCCCGCGCCTGCTGGCCGGCGACACGGCCCACCTCACGCTCACACTCCAAAATCTGCTGCAGCCGGTGCAGGGACTTACGCTCACCGTCACCTCACTCACGCCGCAGCTTACGGTGAGCAGTGGCCCAGCCACCTTGGGCGCCTTGGCTACCAGTGCCACGGCCGTAGCGCCGGTGCAGCTCAGCGTAGCCGCCAATACGCCGCCCAATAGCCGCGGCGTGCTCCGCTGCCGCCTTACCGCCGCTGGCGGCTATCAGGAAGACCACTTCGTGCTGCTGGAGCTGAACCCCGATTATGTGGTACTGACTGCCAACGACCTGCACCTGACCGTAACCAGCCGCAGCAACCTCGGCTACGAAGGCCTGTCGTACGAAATCGGGGCCAGCGTGACGTACCGCAACTCGCCCGTGCTGCTCTCCGAAGGCGGCCTGATGGTGGCCACCGGCCCTACCAAAGTAGCCGACCGCTTGCGCGGCGTGCCCGCCAACCGCAGCGACGCCGACTTCTTCACCCAGCAAGCCATCCGGATGCTCACTTCCACGGCGGCTACCCAACAAGCTGCTGGCGTATTCCAAGATTCATTGCCGAGCCAGACGCAAGGCCGCACTTTGGGCGTGCGCGTACGGCAGCGGGCCCTGGCCTGGGCCGCCCCCGCCGACCGCGACTACGCCATTGTGGAATACACCCTGCGCAACCTCACGGCTGATACGCTGAAGCCGCTGCACGCCGGCTTGTTCATGGATTGGGACATCCCCGCTGAATCGGGCCGCAACCGCGCCGCTTGGGACTCTACCCGCGCCCTCGGCTACATACACGATGCCCAACGCCCTGTGTTGTACGCCGGCGTAAAGCTGCTGCGCCCCGGCACCGGCCAAGCCTCTTACTATGCCATCAACAACAATGCTTCCGCCCCCGCCGCCGTGGTGTTCCGCGACGGGTTTTCCTCAGCCGAAAAGTTTCTGACGCTTAGCTCCGGCACCCGGCAGCGCACGGCCGGCGGCACTTCCGGCGCCGACGTATCGCACGTGGTGGGTGCCGCGCTAAACCGGCTGGCCCCCAACGATTCAATAACCGTAGCCTTTGCCGTGCTGGCCGCGCCCACGCTGGCGCAGCTCCAAGCCGCCGCCGATGCCGCCCAGATCCGCTACGCGCAGGTGCTCCCGACGCGCACCGCCCTGAGCGCTACGAGCTGGTCGGTGTATCCCAATCCGGCCCAGGCCCGCCTGCAAGTGCAGCTACCCGCCAACTTGGTAGCCGGTTCTTCACTGAAGTTAGTCAACATCTTGGGGCAATGGGTGCAGACCTGGTCAGTTACTCAACCAACCACAATACTGGACGTGCCGTGGGTACCTAACGGTGTGTACCTGCTGCACTGGCAGACCGCCCAAGGAGAAGTAACAACGCGCCGCGTTGTGATTCATCAGTAGGGTAGCAACGACGATTCCTCAACGATGCACAGCCCAAGCACCAATCCGGTGCTTGGGCTAATATTTCTTAGGTGCCTAGCCATCAATAATTCAAGCCCCAAAGTTGGGCTCAGGCTAACGCCCCACTTCAGATAAGGATGGGTTGGTTTAGTATTATCCGGCGAATTGCCCCGACAAGCTCGACAGAGCACTTTGCATTTGTCGCTCTTACAAATAATCATCCCGGCTGCTCCAATTTTAAGGAAAAGAACTGGAGAAGTTGCCTCGTAAGTTGAGCTTCCCCCCTGTCTCAGCAAGTTGACAACTCAGTATCCGCTCTGGTTTTGCGCTGCTTTTAGAGCGCCATAACAATTTCTCCGCCGCCAAGAGGTCCGTTGATCTACTGGCTGATTAGCTACGCTCCGGATATCGTCCACAGGTTGTGCCAGTCGGTGGTGTAGGGCTGTGAACGGTGGGCGCACCGCCCGCTCCATGCGGTGGCGTCGGTACCAGCGGCAGCGTAACGCACGGCGTTCCGGCCGAAGCGAGTGTTCAGCGCGTCGAGACGCTCCATCAGAGCTTGGTTGCGGGCGTGCTGCTCGGCGGAAGGTGTAAACAGTTGCAATTGCGTTTGCCCAGCCGGCTCCAACCCACTCAGTACCACACCGGCGCGGTGGTATGCCGTGCCTGCGCGCATAAGTTGCCGTAAGCGGTGCAAGGCGGCCGTGATTAGCTCGCCGGTGTGGTTGGTGGCGCTAGGTAGTGTAACCACAGCTGTATGCGTTTTGGGCCCGGCAATGGGGGCAAAACGGTCCGTGCCGAGCAATAAGGTAATTACATGGGCTGCTAGCCCCTGTTGGCGCAGCTTCTCCGCGGCCCGCGTCGTGAAGGAGGCCACGGCTTGGCTCAGCGTGGCGGGGTCGCACAGCGGCCGCCCAAAGGAGCGCGTGCAGGCCACGCTGCGCCGACGGCTGGTCTGGTGGCTGGCCTCGTCTTCCAGGGCTGCCGGATCAAATTCCAGACAGGGCCGGCCGTGCAGCTCATGCCACAACCTAGAACCCACTACTCCGCCCAGGTGACGGCGTACCCAGCCTTCGGGCATAGCAGCGAGGTCGGCGGCAGTCTGCAGGCCTGCGGCGGTCAGCTTGCTTGCATAGCGCCGCCCAATGCCCCACACGTCGCCTACGGCAGTCTGCTGCAGAGCTTGCTGGCACTGCTCGGGCGTGGTCAGCACCCACACCCGCTCTGGTAGCGGCCGCTTGCGTGCCAGCCGGTTGGCCAGTTTGGCTAGCGTTTTGGTAGGCGCCACCCCCACGGCAGTGGGAATACCGACGTGGTCAAGCACGGTTTGTCGGATATGGTGGGCGTAGGCCTCCAAACCTTGATCAGCCCAGTAATTCATGCCGCTCAGGTTCAGAAAAGCTTCGTCAATGGAATACACGTCGACTTCGGGCGTAAAGTCGCTGAGCACCCGCAGTACCCGGCGCGACATGTCGCCGTAGAGAGCGTAGTTTGACGAGAATACCTGCACGTGGTGCTCCCGCAGGCGCGGCAGCGCGAGGTGATACGGTTCACCCATTTTGAAGCCGAGGTGCTTGGCTTCGTCGGAGCGCGAAATCAGGCAGCCGTCGTTGTTACTGAGCACCACGACAGGCAGTGCTTCGAGCCGCGGCTGAAAAACCCGTTCGCAGGACACGTAGAAGTTGTTGCAATCGACCAGGGCAAACATGACTGCTGACTGCTAGGCGCGCTTGCGCGGTTTGGCCACTTGCCCAAGTGTGCGGCCTTTCCTTTCTCGGAACGAGTGGATGACGTGCGTTACCACCCCGAACACCACTAGGCTATTGCCCTCACTAAGCCGGATGATGGGGTAACGCGGGTTGTCGGGCTCCAGCCAGGCTTGCTGCCCCTGCCGGCGCAGGCGCTTCACGGTATGCTCGCCATCCAGCACGGCCACCACTATGGACCCATCTAGCGGCTCCAGCGCCCGGTCGACGGCGATAATGTCGTCGTGCCGAATGCCGGCCCCAATCATCGAGTCGCCTGACACCCGGGCCAAGAAGGTGGAAGCCGGATGCGTAAAGAGCAACTCGTGCAAGTTCAGCGGCGCATCGAGGTGGTCATCGGCCGGTGATGGAAAGCCGGCCGGGATGGCGCAGGCAAACAGCGGCAGGGTGAGCCCGGCCCAATCGGACCCAATGGAAAAAGTAGTTACACGCGTCATAGAGCAGGTCAGCCCCCACAAGTCCGTTGGCCGACGCTGCTATTTACTAACTTTTTTAGCAATTAGTTTTTACAGGACTTAAAATTAGTTCCTAGCTAACAATATTTTTTAACCTCATCAATAACTTATTAGAAGCACAATGCAATTTCCAGTCGAATAAAGGCACTAATTTCTCTATTATTTTCTACCTAATATTTTTAGTTATTGACGAATATTCTTATTTTTACATATGCGCAGAACGAAGAAGATACAGCTTCCTATCCCCCTTCCCGTCCAGCAGTATGCCCGTTGTGTAGATGCCAGCCGTCGTCCGCATGACCACATTGGCGACTGGCCTGAGCGCGGGGCAGTGTACCCGGTCGAGTACCGTACCAATGTTCGCTCCGGCGAGCCGCAGGTACACGTGCTTGGCTTCTATGCGGAGCGACCCTACGGCGCTTTTGCCGTGCGGCGCTTTGAGCCCGTAGCCGAGGTGTGGCTTAATTAGCCTGCCCACGATTCTGTTTCATGTTCCGGCCGCCTCGTGCGGCCGTTTTTTTTGTCAGCGCAGGAGCATACCACTGTAGCTGCGAGGTTCTTCGGTTCGCCCCTTTGCCACTTGATATTGGCAGGATGGCGTGAGGGAAGGCAATAAGGAACCTGTAGTACCAGAGCTAGCCTTGCGGGCACTTATTTTTTAAAGAAGCCGGTTTCAATAAAAAATACCTGCAAGTAGGTATTGTACTGGCGCCTGGAGCCGGCTGATCTTTGCAGCGACAAGCCTATTGTCAACACGCACTTAGTCAGGGCCCTACTTGTCTTCTGGCTTTTCTTCTGCCCGCCGGTCAGCGGGACTGCCTTCACAGGCCACATAAACAAGATTACCTGACCAGTACAAACGGCCGCTTCTGCAAGGAGGCGGCCGTTTGTGGTTTCAGGATGCTGCCATTTGCCGTCCGGCCAAGCAGGGCCTCCCCTCAAGAAGCTGCTTTGCTCAGGCGATGCTGCCGTAGTTGCCAAGCAGCCAGCAAAGCCCCGGCTACCAGTAGCAAGGCAGCACCATCGTCGATTGGCACGCCAGTAGGCGGGGCCTGCTGCTCATCGGCATCCAAGGCAGCGTTGGCATTGAGCGTTTCTTCCTGCTTACGGCGCAGGGCGGCTTTTTGGGCTTCATTTTCAAGCGCTAAGTACGAGGCCTGGGGCGTTATAATCCCCGAACGAAAGCTCGCTTGGACGGCTGAAATACGGTGGGCAGGGGCCGTGGCAGGGTCCATAGTCTGCTGCAGCCAGTAGCCCTGCAGTAGGCCATCTTGCCAGAATTTGTGCATACCAGAGGAGTCACTTAGTGGCACGGTCGGCTGCACAAGCACGATGCTGGCCTGCTCGTCGTCGGGCAAGTAGGCGCGGGCGTGCGCCGCATTGGGCCAAGCCCATACCTGGGTATTGGCGGCGGGTGCGGTAGTAGCAGCCATTGCCAATCTGGCGCACTTCGTGGGCCGAAAAAGGAAAGACACGTAGCGCCACCCGATTTCCGGTAAGGTAATACAGGATACCCAGGTCGCGGTTGACGTTGCGAATCTGAGCAAAGGTCCACGGGGCAGCTTTCTTTTCGGCCAGGCGATGAACAGGTCATAAATGAGCAACGCCCACAGCTGCTGAGCTGCGGGCGTTGCGCGGGGTGATGCAGGCAGGCTATTGGTCCTGCTGCTGAGCGTCCTGGCGTTGATCTTCGTTAGCGCCGCCTTCCATGCCATTGGTTTGGTCGCTGTCGCCATAGCCGCCGCGCTGGCCGCTGCCGTCATTCATATTGCCCTGCGTGATGTGCGGGGTAGCTTGATCGGGGGTATGGGCGCTGGAGCCGCTTCCGGCTTTCTGCGGCTCGCCGGTACGGCCTTGGTTTACGTCCTGTTCGTTGGGAGTGGCTTCGGATGGGTGTTGGTCGGGAGTCATAGCAAGCAGAATAGAGGGTACGGACCGCCACAGGAACGGCCTTGTTTAAATCTGTACGCCGGGACGCAGCGGAGGTTTGACCCACCGACATTCTCCCAACTGAAACCGTGCCCGGCACCTTCTTTAGGCACCACTGATAACGGCACTGTACCTTTGTCTTTTTCTTACTTTTCCTCTCCATGGAACCCGCTGCCAACGACCCGATTTACACTATTCCGGCTTCGTTTCGCCGCATGGAAAACATGCACATCATCTTCTGGCTGCTGAAGGACATCGGCTGGTGCATGTTCTGGAAGCCGCTGGGACTGGCCATGATTGTGCCTACGGTGGCCATTGCGGTGGTCATTGCTTGGCGTACGCGGCACCTGAAGTCCGAACTGGCGCACAACCTGGCCATCGTGCTCTGGATTTCGGCTAACTCCTACTGGATGATCAGCGAATTCCTGCATTTCGATGAGGTGCTGGTGTGGCACGGTGTCACCGGCAAGCACATGGCCATGCTACCCTTCACGGCCGGGGTACTGGTACTGGCTTACTACTACTTGGTGCAGAAGCCGCGGGAAACACGCGCGGCCCAAGTTGCAACGCTGTAAAGCCGGTTAGTGCCGGCTTGACCCTAGCAGGCCACAACCGCTGCCCAGCGACTTGCCTTTCCCTAAGAAAGCGAGTATCAGATAACCCAAACGTCCTCGGGCGCTACCAGCAGGTGCACTCGGTCGCCGGGGGCGTGCCTGCGCTCGGTAGTCTTTACGCTTAGACGAGTTTCGCCATACAGTTTGATAATCAACTCGGTGAAGCTGCCACCAAAAGTCGTAGCCTCTACGGTGCCCGTCACTCCGCCCGTGGCCTGCAAGTGCAGGCTTTCCGGCCGCACGAGAAAGCGTTTGCCCCGCGGCAAGGCCCTGGTTGGTGCCAAGGCTTTGGCTGCGGCTCCGGTGAGCAGGTTGTAGTCGCCGAAAAGTCCGGCTACGTACTCGCTCACCGGCTGCCGGTACACCTGCTCAGGCGAGCCGCGCTGCACGATGCGCCCCGCCTGCATCACCAGGATTTCATCGGCCCAGGATAGGCTGTCCAGTGGATCGTGCGAGATGAGTATGCACGTAATGCGCAGCTGCTCGCTCACGTCGCGAATTACGGCCTTTAGCGTCTTCTTGTGGGCGCTATCGAGGTTGGAAAAAGGCTCGTCGAGCAGCAATAATTTGGGCGACGAAAGCAGTAGCCGCGCCAGCGCCGTGCGCTGCCGCTCCCCACCCGATAACTGGTTGGTTTTGCGCTGCAGTAGATGGTCGATTTGGCACAGTTGGTACAGCTTGGCGGCTTCACCGGCCGGGAGCTTATCGGCGTAGCTCAGCGCCTGTTCCACCCGCAGAAATTTCGGCAACTCAAACTGCTGCGAGAGGTAAGCAATGCCCGGATGGCCAGGAACCAGCTTTTCGCGCGGTCCCCATACCCGCTCGCCTTCAAAATAGACCTTACCCGAGGCCGGCTCTACCAACCCGGCAATGGTTTGGAGCAGCGTACTCTTACCCGAGCCGGTTTCGCCCGCAATGGCCAGCTTCTGGAACCGCTCCTGGTTGAAGCTGATGTCGTGCAGGCCGAAGTTGCCGGCTTCTTGAAAGGTAATTGATGAGACGCGCAGAAACTCCATGCGCGCAAAGCTCGGTACAAAAAAACAGAGCTCTGATAGCCCCCTGCAAATCCAGCGAGCGAAGAAGGCCGAGCTTGTATGCTCACGTTTTATCGCACTTTAGTCAAAAAGTAAGATGCATTTAATTCCAACATCCTCAGTTTATATGTTGAGCCTGTAAGAGCGTGTTGGGAATTTGATTCGAATTTTAAGTCGATGCACCAGAAATACCAATCTCACCTTTCGCGCTGCGTCTTTGTCGGTCTAATTGTTTCTCTGTTTATAGCGTGTGATGCAACCATAAGGCGTGAAGATGTTGAGCGTACGCTCCTTCAAGGGCGTTGGCAACAGGATTCCTCTAGGATGGAGGTCTACCTAAATCATGCGAAGGAGAAGACCGAGTGTTGGTTGAACGACCGAGAGGAACTTCCTGCGCGACTGGAGGTGACCGATAAAGCCTGGATTTGGAGTTTAGGCGTCGAGCAACAGGCAAATTCTTATGAATTGCAAGGAGACAGCCTCATCATTGACCCGGGGGGTGGGTACCGGCCGTTCAGATGGAAGATAGATAAGCTTACCGAGCATCGTCTGCGCATTAGATGGCAGTTCAAAGATGGCAACTTGACCAAGGTTATCACCTGGCACTACTCTCGTTAGCTCCGCCACCTCAAAACCCCAACATGCTCTTAGTTACCTTTTTTCAGCAAGAAGTAAGTCGCGGTAAGTTGTACGCCCCGCAGTTTGTAAGAGGGCCCTATCCTGGAGAAGTTTGGAATGCCCGTTGGCGGATATTCGGGTCCCAAGTCGCGTAAGCTACGGCTGTAGCTCAACTGCAGCAGCAGGCGCTCCTGACGATAGCCCATTCCGGCCTGCATGCCTACATCCCAGGGACGTAAGTAGGCCGGCCCGCCCGCGCGAAGGCCTTTGTCTTCGCTATACACGTTGGTGGTTTCCACTTTACTGTTGCCCTTGTAATCTAGCCGCAGCGGCTCGCCTTCCCACTCCAGCTCGACTACATCGTTGTAGCTAAAACGGCCGCCAAGCAAGCGTCCCACGTAGCCACCCGCGAACATCTGAAAGCCTTGCCCGTCCGGTCTTAGCTGGTATGTCAGGTTGATGGGCACCGTGAGGTAGTCAAGTCGATAGTTTTGCCGCGTACGCATGTAAAGCAAATTGACAGTGCCTCTCCCACCGTAATATTCATCGTCGATGCGGAGGCCCTTCTGCGCAAAGAGCCCCGAGGCTTGCAGGCCCCAATTTCGCCACCCCGCGCTGACCGTACCGCCAATTTCGCCCCGCAAGGTAGACTTGGTGTCCAAATCTCGCCCCGACGCATTGTAGACCGCACTAGCTGCGCTCAGGCCCAGGTGCGGTCCGGCTTCGATACGCACTTGACCGTACGTAGTGGCAGTACCCAGTAGAGCTATAGATAGTGTAAACCAATATTTCATGCTTCAAAGATGCCCAAGTATGCTCAATCGGTTGACAGTGGCCCCAAAACAAAACCGGCCGCTCCCCTAGAGGAAGCGGCCGGTTTGTTAACCAGCTAGTATGGCCCAGGATTACTTCTGCGACATAGCGCTACCTATAGCCTGCTGCTGACGGATCAGGTTCAAGGCCGAGCCGGCTTTGAACCACTCGATCTGGCCCTGATTGTAGGTGTGGTTCACCGTAATGAGGTCCGTGTCGCCGTCGGCGTGGTGCAGGCGCACTTTCAGCGGCTTGCCGGGGGCAAACTCCGTCAGGCCGATGATGTCGATGGTGTCGCCCTCCTCGATCAGGTCGTAGTCAGCCTTGTTGGCGAAGGTCAGGGCCAGCATGCCCTGCTTCTTCAGGTTGGTCTCGTGAATACGTGCGAACGACTTCACCAGGATGGCGCGCACGCCCAAGTGGCGGGGCTCCATGGCGGCGTGCTCACGCGAAGAGCCTTCACCGTAGTTCTCGTCGCCTACTACCACCGTGCCGATGCCCATCGACTTGTAGTTGCGGGCTACCTGCGGTACCGAGTTGTACGTCTCACCCTGCACCACGAAGTCACGCACCTTGTTGGCCTCGCCATTGAAGGCGTTGGTGGCTCCGATGAGCATGTTGTTCGAGATGTTGTCGAGGTGGCCACGGTACTTCAGCCACGGACCGGCCATGGAGATGTGGTCGGTGGTGCACTTGCCTTGAGCCTTGATGAGCAGGCGCAGACCCATCAGGTCGATGCCTTCCCAGGGCTTGAAGGGCTCGAGCAGTTCGAGACGGTCGGAGGTTGGATCCACGAGCACCTCTACGCCCATGCCATTTTCGGCGGGCGCTTGGTAACCAGCATCTTCCACGGCGTAGCCCTGTGGGGGCATTTCGAGGCCGCGGGGCTCGTCCAGCATCACGGCTTCGCCGTTTTTGTTGGTGAGCTTGTCCGTCAACGGGTTGAAGGTCAGGTCACCGGCAATGGCGAAAGCGGTTACGATTTCGGGCGAGGCCACGAACGCGTGCGTGTTCGGGTTGCCGTCGTTACGCTTGGCGAAGTTGCGGTTGAACGAGGTGATGATGGAGTTCTTGCGCTTGGGGTCGTCGGTGTGACGGGCCCACTGGCCGATGCACGGACCGCAGGCGTTGGCCAGCACCACGCCGCCCATCTGGGCGAAGGTGTCCAGCAGACCGTCGCGCTGTACGGTGTAGCGCACCAGCTCCGAGCCAGGCGTTACGGTGAACTCAGCGTTTACGGTCAGGCCTTTGGACACAGCCTGCTCGGCAATAGAAGCCGCGCGGGTGATGTCTTCGTACGACGAGTTGGTGCATGAACCAATCAGACCTACTTCCAGCTTGGCGGGCCAGTTGTGCTCCTTTACGGCAGCAGCAAACTGCGAAATCGGCCAAGCGGCGTCCGGCGTGAAGGGACCGTTCACGTGCGGCTCCAGTTCGGAGAGGTTGATTTCGATGAGTTGGTCGTAGAACTTAGCCGGGTCGGCCAGTACTTCGTCGTCGGGGCGCAGGTGCTGCGCTACGCCGTTGGCAAGGTCGGCAATTTCGGCGCGCTCGGTGCCACGCAGGTAGGTAGCCATCGACTCATCGTAGGCAAATACCGAAGTGGTAGCTCCGATTTCGGCGCCCATGTTGCAGATGGTAGCCTTACCGGTGCACGACATGTTCTCGGCACCTTCGCCGAAGTACTCCACGATAGCACCGGTGCCGCCTTTCACGGTCAGGATACCAGCCACTTTCAGGATTACGTCCTTGGGAGCCGTCCAGCCCGAGAGCTTGCCAGTCAGCTTTACACCGATCAGCTTCGGGAACTTCAGCTCCCATGCCATGCCAGCCATTACGTCCACGGCATCGGCACCACCGACACCGATGGCAATCATGCCCAGACCGCCGGCGTTCGGCGTGTGCGAGTCGGTACCGATCATCATACCGCCGGGGAAGGCGTAGTTCTCGAGCACCACTTGGTGAATAATACCGGCGCCGGGCTTCCAGAAGCCGATGCCGTACTTATTGGAAACCGAGGCGAGGAAGTCGTATACTTCTTTGTTCTCGTCGTTGGCCACGGCCAAGTCCTCCTCGGCACCGTCGCGGGCCTGGATGAGGTGGTCGCAGTGTACGGTGCTGGGCACGGCTGTCTTGTCGCGGCCGGCTTGCATGAACTGCAGCAGGGCCATCTGGGCGGTAGCGTCCTGCATGGCTACGCGGTCGGGAGCGAAGTCTACGTAGGAAACGCCACGCTCGAAACCTTGCGTCGGGGTGCCGTTGTAAAGGTGGGCGTATAGGATTTTTTCGGCCAGCGTGAGGGGGCGGCCCACCACGCGGCGGGCAGCTTCTACTCGCTCGCCCAGACCGTTGTACACGGTCTTGATCATGTCCAGGTCAAACGCCATGGGATATCAGCGGGAAAAGGGTGACAAAACCAAGCCAGAATTGGCAAAGCGCAAATATAGGCCCCACCGCGGGGCGGACAAACTTTATATTCGCCCTCCGGTTGTACGCGGGTTTGGCAGCTACGTTGAGCAGCCAAGTGTACTTTTTCGGGGTCTATTGCGCCCATTCTCTTTCTTAACAAATGACATTTCGTTTCGTTTCAGGCCGCCTGCTTTTGGGCAGCGCCGTCCTGCTGGCGTCGGTGCTGACCGCCTGCAACTCAGGTCCGGATAAAACTTCTGCTGATAGCGTGGAACAAACCAATGCGGCCTCACCGCTTAAAACCGGCCCGTGGCGCGGGGTACTCAAGACCCAGGGCCAAGAAATTCCCTTCTTGTTTGAGGTAACCGAGGAAGGCGGTAAACAGGTCGTTTACTTGATCAACAAAGGCATCAACGGCGAGGAGCGTTTGAAGCTGGATGAAATCAGCTCGGCGGGTGACTCTACTACTATCAAGCTGCACGTATTTGATGCGGCGCTGGTAGTGCGGCCGGCGGGTGAGGGCAAACTCACCGGTACTTGGGTAAAGTACGATACACCAGAGCCGTACCGGATTCCACTGGAGGCGACCAACGCACCGGCTGAATCTACGAAAGAGGTATACAAGCAAATGCCACTGATGGGAATCAGCGGCACATGGAATGTCACCTTTACCGATCAAGAGGGAAACAGCTACCCGGCAGTAGGCATTCTGAAGGAAGCTTCCAGAGCCAATCCTCCTTCTGTCGAAAACAATAATCTTACCGGCACCTTCCTGACCACCACGGGTGATTACCGCTACTTAAGTGGCAAAACGTTGGGTCAAGAAAAGTTGACTCTTAGTACCTTCGATGGCAACCACGGTTGGCTGTTCACAGCTGAAAAGCAGCCCGATGGAACCTTAAAAGGCCACTTCTATAGCGGCAAAAGCGGCCACGAAACCTGGACGGCCAAGCTCGACCCAAGCGCCAAGCTGCCCGACGCCAGTGCTCTAACGAACATGAAGCCCGGCCAGAAGCGCCTCGATTTCAAATTCCCGAACATCTACGAAGGCGGCTCCATCTCCCCCACCGACCCCAAATACAAGGGCAAAGTGGTGGTGGTGCAGGTGCTTGGCTCGTGGTGCCCCAACTGCATGGACGAGACCAACTTCCTGGCGCCGTGGTACGAGAAGAACAAGCAGCGTGGCGTGGAAATCATTGGCCTGGGCTTTGAGCGTGCACCCGATCAGAAGGCTGCGGCCCAGAAACTGCTGAAGATGAAGGAACGTCTGAACGTGGGTTACGACTTGGCCGTGGCTGGCATGGCCAACAAAGATTCCGCCAGCGCCGCACTGCCGCAGCTTTCGAAGGTGCTGGCCTTCCCAACGACCATCTTCCTAGACAAAAAGGGCGAAGTGCGGAAGATTCATACGGGCTTCTCGGGCCCGGGTACCGGCAAGTATTACGAGGAGCAGACGGCAGAATTCAATAAGACGATTGATCAGCTGTTAGCGGAATAAGGCCTCGCTCCCCAGTTTCTCTTCAACGGGAAAAGGGAGCCTGACCTCAGTATAACGACAACGGGGCCGCCGAACTCTAGTTCAGCGGCCCCGTTTTTTTGTCTTGTTTGTCGTTAGAGCGAAATAATGTGGCTATCCTGCTCCGCAGGCACTGATTGATGGGGCTTGGGCGGCCGCTCCAGCAGCACAATGGGCCCATCGTGGTAAGTGGTGCGGGCAAATTCCTGGTAGCCAAACTTGCGCGCCAGGCGCAGCGAGGCCTCGTTATCCGGGTCGATGATGCAGACGGTGCGCGTGGCGGGGAAGTGCGCATCGCCCCATGCCATCATAGCCCCTACAGCTTGGCTGGCGTAGCCGCGGCCGTGGACGCGCGGCGTGAATACCCAGCCGGCTTCCGGTACCCCGCTGATGGAGGGAGTCAGGTCACGTTGGAAGTCAAAGAAACCCACAGCCCCAACAAAGAGGCCGGTTGCTTTTTCTTCCACCGCCCAGGAGCCGTAGCCCAACAGCGCCCATTGGCCCAATTGGCCGAGCAGACGCCGCCATACTTCTTCCTCGGTTTGGGGCTTATTGCCCAGGAAGCGGTAGAAGGCGGGGTCGGTGTGCATGGCAGCGGCTTCGGGCAGGTCAGCGGGGCTGACGCTGCGCAGGATCAAGTCGGGCGTTTCCAGGCGCGGGACCAGATTTTGGGCAACGGATGCAAGGATAAGGGGCTGGCTCATGCAGTAAACTAACAAAATATAGCGGCAGCCTCATAATAGGTCTTGGTTTGGCGCCTAACCCCTGGTACCGCCTTTATTCAGGAGCTTGCGTATGGAAAAGCTGACCTTTCTGCTCGAGCAGCCACCTTCATCCACACCACACCATGAAGAACATTCTCGTCCCGACTGATTTCTCGCCCGAATCGCACCACGCCTTTGAAGTTGCCTTGCAGCTGGCTCAGCGCACCGGCGGCACGGTTACGCTGCTGCACGTGCTCGACCTGCCAGGACAGAATTCGCCCAACTTCAGCGCCTACGGCGGCCCCGTCAGAAGCTCGGAGCTGCCCAACAGCGACGGTACCTCCGACAGCCTGTACACCATTCAGCTGCTGGCCGCCACCAAACAGCGCATGCAGGCGCTCATGGCCGAGGCGGCGCAGCGGGCCCCCGATGTACCCGTACACGATGCCGCCGACACGGTGCAACTCGATGACGCCATCCTGCGGGTAGTCAGTGAACGTAACATCGACCTGGTGGTGATGGGCGCGCAAGAGCACGACACCATGGAACAGCTGTTTACCACTTCCAATACTGAGCGCATGGTGCGTGCGGCGCCTTGCCCTGTACTGGCCGTGAAGCATAAGCAAACGCCGTTTGAGGTGCGCAACATCGTATTTCCATCCGATTTCGCGGCCGAAGTCGACAACGCGGCGCCTGCCTTGCAGCGCGTGCTGTCGCTCTTCCCCGACGCGACGCTGCACTTGCTCCACGTCACCACCGATGACAACCAGCAGACGGCGCGGGTGCAGATGCAAAACTTTGCCGAACGCCACGGCTTGCCCCGAGCCCGGCCGACCTTGTTTGATGCCAGCAGCACCAGCCTAGGCATCGGGGAATTTGCCCAGCAGATCGGAGCCGACCTAATTGTAATTCCGACGCACGCCCGTTCCGGCCTCAGCCGCTTGTTCCAGGGCAGCGTTGCGGAAAAGGTGGCTACGCACGCCTTCCCGCCGGTGCTGACGTTTCACTTATAAGGGCCTCACCGGAGCCTCCCGGCATTCTCTCTTAAGGGAGCGGGAGAGCCAGAAGTCAGCAACCTCAGCAACGACAGCGGGGCCGCCGAACTCTCGTTCGGCGGCCCCGCTTTGTTTTTTTACTATTGCCTGACGCGCTAACCTGCACCACTATCATTGAAGGCAATCGTTGCTGATTTCTGGCTTTCCCTCCCCAGAGGCAGGCCCTTATCGTGCTCGAAACTGCAACGTGATTTCGGCCCGCGGCCGCAACGTGATAAGCGGGCGTAGCTGCGCTGCAGGCTGCTCCACCCACTCCACTTCGAAACGGCGCAGGGTTTCGAGCAGCACGAGCTGCATTTCGGTCAGGGCGAACTGATTGCCGATGCACAGCCGCGGCCCGCCGCCAAATGGAACGTAAGCGTAAGCCGGTTGCTGCCGCTGCTGCTCCTTGCCAAAGCGGTCAGGGCGAAAAGCCTCAGGCTCGTCCCAGAGCTTGGGTGAGTGGTGCAGGCCGTAGATGAAGGCGGAAATAAGCGTACCCTTGGGCAGTGGCAGCCCGTTGTATTCGTCGTCTTCCAGGGCTTGGCGGTCCACTATCCAAGCGGGTGGGTACAAGCGCATTGTCTCCTGAATGACTTGCAGCGAGTACGGTAGATTCGACAAGTCCTGAAATGTGGGGCGCCGGTTGCCTAGCACGGCCTGCATTTCGGCGCGCAGCTTCGTGACTTCGGCGGGGTGCTGGGCCAGCAAGTACCACAGCCAGGAGAGGGCGTTGGCGGAGGTTTCGTGGCCGGCCACGAGCAGGATAGCTGCTTCGTCGAGGACTTGCTCTTCGGTCATTGGCTCGCCGTTGTCTTCGTAGCGAGCATCGAGCAGCATTTGCAGTAAGTCATCTTTGCCGGCGCCTCCCTCCTCTTTCCGGCGCTGGATATAACCCAAAATGAGGCGGCGCATTTCGGCCGAAAGCTCATCGTGATGGCGAAACTGGCCTTTCAGGGCTAGCCACGGTTTTAGGTAAGGCTGACGCAAGGTGCGCACGTAGAAGGCCTGAATGTCGGTGAGCAGCTGCGCCAGATGCTGCAGCTCGGCCTCCGTCATGCTGGTGCTGAACACCGAGCGCGCGATAATGCGGAACGCGGTGGTGGTCATCAGTTCGTGCACAGCTACCTCGGCGCTTCCGCCTTGCTGCTGAGCGCGTGCCATAAGCGGCTGCAGGCAGTCGTCGATTACTTCCAGCATCAGCTCGGTGAGGGCGCCCAGGCGCTGGCGGTGAAACCCGGGCTGAATAAGCCGACGCTGCTGCAGCCAGTAACTGCCTTCCGAAGTCAGCAAGCCCTGCCCGAGGTAGCGCGCCACCCCGTGCGACATTTCCGACTTGGGGTAGTTGCGGTGGTTGCGCTGCAGAATGTGCTGCACTAGGCCTGGGTCGCGGGTGAGCATGGTGGGTCGGATGCCGCCGAGGTGTAGCCCGATGGTGTCGCCGTACTCGTCGAGGTATTGGGTAATGACGGGAATGGGATTATCGGCCAGGGCTATGGAGTTGCGAAAAGCGCGCAGTCGCGGTACGCGGGGCAGCGAGGAGGCAGTAGTAAGGGCAGAATCCATCGGGCAAACAGCATAAAGTACGCGGCGAAAAGGTACGCTACGGATGCCCATCGACCTAGGCAGCCGGTGGGTTTTCTGACCAGCTGCCCGCCTGCGGCAGTGACCTTTTTGCGGTTGTCTGCGTACCACTAGCACACGGCTGGGTTGCGTTCAGCCCAATCCCACCGCTCCTTTTCCTTTTCTACTAACCAACCATCACCCCTATGTGGATTCAGCAGAAAGCCAACGAACCGGCACCCATCACCGAATTGCAAGGGCACACCGTGGGGCTCAAGTTTGAGTGCAACGAGTGTCACACCGAAGTTTTCACCGACCTGATTGGAGTACCCGCGCCCGACCACTTGGCCAATTCCATGGAAGACGACGGGCAGTTTGAAAAAGAAGAAATCAAATGCCCTGGCTGCGACATGACCCACGAAATCACCGTGAAGAGCACTTTCGACGGCGTACGTTTTGATGTATCGGATGTGGCCCCGGATAAGGTGAGCTACCAGATTCCACCAGCCGAACAAGCATAACCCACAGGCACCGTTGGTTGAGGTTACGCCCGCCTTCGGTCCGTAAGCCTGGTGAACTACCGTCAGCATATAAACCGCGAGGCCCCGACGTGTAGCCGGGGCCTCGCGGTTTAGTTTTAAAACCGGCAGCCTATTCAGCCGCCGGCTGGAAGTACAAACGCTTGCTTGGCGTGACGCGCCAGTACTCCAGCAGTTGCGCCTGCGTGTCGGACATACCGGGCTCCGTTAGTTTCGTCCAGGCCATCACGGTGCAGTCATTCTCAAGCTGCACGATTGAGGCATCGGTTTGCGCCACCTTGGCTAGTGCTAGCCGTTCACAGGTGTTGGAGTTGTACGTGCCAGGCCGATCAGAAATCATGTAGAAAGCCACCAGAACGCCTATCCAACCCAGGTAACGACGACGAGGCACTTGCGGCAAGTGTTGGCAGAGGTAATAGGTGGATACCGCGTAGAAGTACAGCAACGCCAACAGGATGGGCATGATGGAGTCGCGGCGCAGGATGAGAGGGCGATAATTGCGGTACCCACCCAGCGGCAGAAGCAGGATAAAAACCAATGCAAACAGCCAGATCCAGCCATAAATGCGCAACAGCCGGCGGCCTTCGGGTGTGGGCGGCGCCAGCCAGCGGATGAGCGCTGCATTGAGCAGGCCCGCCCCCACCATTACCGGCAGACCAGGTTGGCGAAGCTGCCAGTTCAGGCCGGCCGGAATGCGCTTGTACCGCTCCCACAAAGGCAGCATACTGGTAAGTTCCTCGGCTTCGAAGCGCCCAATGTAAAGCGAGTATAAACACAGCACGCCGAAGATGGCCAACAGCAAAAAGGCCTGCCACGGTACCTGGCTGATGAAGCCAGCCCAAGTCCAGCCCTCAGCCTGCTGTCGGGCGGCGCGCCACTGCCGCCAGCACCAATGGACCGCTATGCCGAACCCCAATACTGCCATGGTAGCTGGAATAATGGCGCCATTGAAGGCTAGCACCACCATCAGCAGCACCATCCCTACCCACTGCAGCCACGTAACATGGAACTGCCGCTGGTGCCAACCGGCCTTAAAAAACGGCCGCAGCAATAGCAGCAGCAACGCCATTGGAAAGGCGTAGAAGAATGTGTACGTGATGGAATTGTCGATAATGCCCATCTGCCCGTGGTAGCCACCCGTCTGAAATAACGGCACCAGCAAGGCCACCATAATCCACAGCCGCAGACTGCTGAGACGCGTCGTACCGCTGGCATACATGCCCAGCATGTAGAGCATCAGGGCTTGTACGCAGGTATTAAACAGGGCGCAGGCAGCGTAAAGGCTGCTGATGGGGTCCACGAAATGCTGCAGCCAAAGTGGCACGTGGCGGAAATAGCCATACATGGCCGCGTGCGCAAAGAAGCGGTTGGGAGCTACATACACTTCTTGGCGCGTGAGGGCGGCCCAGCCGAACGGGTCTTGCAGCACTTGGCGGCTGCCGGGACCAGGCAGCACAATATCGGGCATGTCGCCTTCTAGCGGCAACTGATAGTTCTGGAAGAAGGTGTAGCCTAGGTCCAGCACAACCAGTAATACCAGCAATAACCGCAAGTGGCGATGTTTCATACAAGCTAGTAAAGCAAAGCAGTGCGATGAACCGTAAAATGGTTATCCGCAGCCCGCCTATCTTGCAAAACTATGCGCCAATTGTTGAAGGTTTTGCAGCAAACTCGCTGAACAGGCTATTTTTCTCGCTCGATGGTATAATCGATCAACTGTGCCAGCGAGGTGCGGGCCGGCGACGGGGGAAAGGTATTGAGAATGGCCAGCGCCTCGTCGCGAAACTGTTGCATGCGCTGAATGGCATAATCAAGCCCGCCCGACTTCTTCACAAACTCAATAACAGCCTGCACCCGGTCGGAGCGGCCGTCGTTGTTCTGCACGTTGTAAATCATGCGCCGCTTGGTCAGCCAGGGGGCTTCGCGCAGGGCATGAATTAACGGCAGCGTCATCTTCTTCTCCTTGATATCGATGCCCACCGGCTTGCCGATTTCGTCGGTACCGAAGTCAAACAAGTCGTCTTTGATCTGAAACGCCATGCCTACTTTCTCCCCGAAAAGCCGGGCGCGCTCTATTGTTGGCTTATCGGCGCCGGCCGAGGCCGCGCCCACAGCCGTGCAGGAAGCAATGAGCGACGCCGTTTTCTGCCGGATGATATCAAAGTACACGTCCTCGGTAATGTCGAGGCGGCGGGCCTTCTCGATTTGCAGCAGTTCCCCCTCGCTTAGCTCGCGCACGGCGTTGTTCACGATTTTGAGCAGGTCGAAATCGTCGTGCTCCAGGGCCAGAGCCATGCCGCGCGAAAGCAGGTAGTCGCCCACCAGCACGGCAATCTTATTTTTCCAGAGCGCATTGATGGAAAAGAACCCGCGGCGGTAATTGGATTCATCCACCACGTCGTCGTGCACCAGGGTGGCCGTGTGCAGCAGCTCAATGAGAGCGGCGCCGCGGTACGTGGCATCCGGCAAGGCAGCGGTGGGGTCGGAGCTGACCGTGTGCGCCGTCAAAAAAACAAACATTGGCCGCAACTGCTTGCCTTTGCGCTTGATGATGTAGCCCATGATTTTATCGAGCAACATCACCCGCGTCTGCATGGACTCCCGGAATTTGCCTTCAAATTCCTTCATTTCGGCCGCAATAGGCGCCTGTATGTCGTCCAGCGAATATTTCATGCAGTAGTTGGGCGCGCAATGATACGCACACGGCAGGGTTTTTCGGTGCGAATCCCGGATCAGAATAGCGCAAACACGCGAATCTGGCAACTTGTTGATGGCAAAGGCACCAGCATTTCTGGCCTTCGTTGCGTACCTTCTCCCCTCACCACCCGATTGCGGGCTAGCCCTCTACTTTGCATGCAAACCACCACCGCCCCCCTCACCCGCCTGGATTTTACCCTGATGCCCGCTCATCACGGCCGGGCCTTCGCGGCTGATGCCCACTTTGCGCCATCGGGCCAGCCCAAACCGGTCGTCGTGTTTGTGCACGGCTTTAAGGGCTTCAAGGACTGGGGCCACTTTAACGTATTGGCCGATTACTTTGCCCGACACGGCTACGTGTTCGTGAAGCTGGATTTGTCACACAACGGGGTGGTGATAGGCGGTACCGGCGACCTGGAGGACCTCGACGCGTTCGGCCGCAACAACTTCAGCATTGAGCTCGACGATATCGGCTGTTTGCTCGATGCCCTGCACCGGCCCGGCGCTACGCCCGTGCCGGCCGCCGAAATGGACCTCGGCCATCTGTACTTAGCCGGTCACAGCCGCGGCGGCGGCCTAGTGATGCTTAAAGGGGCCGAGGACGTACGCGTACGGGCCGTGGCGGCGTGGGCACCCATCACCAGCGTAAATCCCGGCTGGCCTGAGCCCCTGATGCAGCAGTGGCAGCAGCAAGGCGTGATGCACGTGGAAAATGCGCGCACCAAGCAGCAGTTGCCACTGTATTTTCAGATCGTAGAGGACTACCACACCAACCGCCTGCGCCTCGACATTGCCCACAACGTGCGCCGCAAGCTGCGCCAACCGCTGCTGGTAATTCACGGCGATTCCGACGAAACGCTGCCCGTTCAGAACGCCCACCACCTGCCCCGCTGGAAGCCCGACACGCAATTGCACATCCTCCCCGGTGCCGGCCACATGTTCGGCGGCGCGCATCCGTGGGAGCCAAAGGAGCTGCCCGAGCCGGCTCGCGAAGTAGCCGAGCGCACCATCGCGTTTTTCCAGCAGCACCAAGCTTCGCGACGCGCTTAAACCAAACTCATGAAGCTCCCCGTCCACGGTTGACCTTCTGCGAGGGTCGCTCGTATACTTTTGTGGCGGATTGCTCCGCTCCTGCTTTCCCGTCAGCTTCATCGCCAGCCACATGCCGCACCACAAGTCTCCCGCTGCTCATACTGTTTACCTGTTGCTCGGCTCCAACCTCGGCGACCGGGTGGCGACGCTGCACCGCGCGCTAGTGGCGCTGGCCGAACAGGCCGGTAAAATCATTGCCGTATCGGCGGTGTACGAAACGGCAGCCTGGGGCAATCAGGGCCAACCGGCCTTCCTGAATCAGGCCGTGCAGCTCGGCACCGACCTCACACCGGAACAGTTGCTGGCCGCGTGTCAGCAAGTGGAGCATGAGCTAGGCCGGGAGCGACGGGAACCGTGGGGCCCGCGCACGCTCGACGTGGACATCCTGTTTTATGACGACTTGGTGCTTGAATCGGAACGCCTCACGATTCCTCACCCACGCTTGGCCGAGCGCATGTTTGCCCTGGTGCCCCTATCAGATATTGCTACTTCCTTCGTGCATCCGAAGCTGCAGCAAAGCGTGGCCGATTTGCTGGCCGACTGCCCCGACAAACTGCCGGTAGAAGCCTGGATGGGCGATATGTAGCCTAGCCTTATTCTTCCTTTTTGGGAATAATACTGATGCTGCCGCCGCTTTCCAACACGGCGTATTTGATCTGTTCCATACGTTCCAAGCCTTGCATTTCCCGCGCTGCGGCCATGATATCGGCTTCATCGATGCGGGCTTTGCGCAGGCGGTCATGCAGCGGGTGGCCATCTTCCACCACCACCAGAGGCAGGCCTTCCACCAGCGTGTCAATCTTTTTGGAGCGGTTCTTCCACAGCGACAGCGCCACATCGGCGCCCACAATGGTCATAATTACCAGGAAAGCGTTGGTAACCGAAAAGTCCTCGCCCAGCAGGGCTTGTTGCGTAGCCTCCCCGATGATCAGCAACAGCACAAAATCGAAGGTGGTAATCTTGGCCAGTGAGCGACGGCCGGTGATGCGAAATATTACCAGCAAAAAGATATAAATGGCTAGACCGCGCAGTACACTATCCATAAAGGAACAGACAAATCAAGGGTAGATAAACTGCTTGGCTTGCAAGGGCGCGCCTAGCCCATCGGCACCTATTTCGGCGGTTAGCTGCCCAGGGCCTTTAGCCTGCAGCTGCAGCGTCAGCTCGGCGGTGCGCTGTCCCGGGACCAGGGCCACCTCGAAGTAAGTACGTGACTCGCCCGCTTCGGCCCGAATGGGCTGCGGAGTGATACTTTCCAGCTTGGTTTTGCGCAGGTAATTATTGCTGATCCATACCCGCACGCTCTGGCTGCCGGGACGTGGCTGCAAGTGCAGGCGCAAAGTATACGACGAGCCTTCGCGCCAGTAACGCTGGTACTCTACCCACAAGGTGCCCTGCGAATTGCCGGCAGTAGCATTGGACAGTGGGCCGGCACCGAATAAGCCCGCCAGCGCTGCTAGCACCACCAACGCCAGCACCACCCAGCTGATGCGCTGCACCCGCCACGTGCGGTCCTGAACCTGCAGGTCTTGGTCGATATCTAAACTTCCTATGCGCTGGAGGCGGGACATAAGCACGCAGCAGTAAGGTGGCTGGCTCCTAAAGGGAGCTCAGCATGCATACGTAAGTCACGGACCGATGATTTAGCGCGGGACTGACAGCAGTCTTTCCAGTGGAATCTGTCGGCAAAAGTGGGCTACCCGACCGCCGCGTACCACGGAATACGCCAACCAGACAGCTAGCAGCACCAAAGCCAAGCTACGCGCGCCGACCCAATGCCTAAATGCGGCTGCCGCCAGCAGCAAAAACGGGGCATAAATCACTGCGGCGTACCGCTCCACGTCGTACACGTTGCCCCCGCTTCGGCTCATGACGGTGGTGCCAATGTGAAAGAGCAAGTAAGTAAGAACGGTCACGCTCAGCCAGCGCAGTGCCCGGCTATTGGTCCAGGCCAAGTAGGACAGCGCAGCCAGCATCAGCGGCAATATCAACTCAAAAAGCCAGTGCTTGGGCCACCCTTCCTGGTGCACCGGCACCAACCAACGCAGCAGCACGTAGCCAAAGTCGCCACAGGTTTCGCGCAGGCCCTGCCAGCCCCGGCTGTGGTACACTTCCGGCTGCAGCGCCACCTGTTGGGCATATATCAGCCACGCCACCACGCCACTTATGCTGCTTACGATGTGTAGCCACCACAACCGGCGTAGCCTCAATTCAGGATAAGCCAGCAGCATGCCCGCGGCGGAGCCAATCAGCAGAAACAGGCCCGACGTACGCTGAAGTGGCAGCAACATGCCCGCCACTGTGGCCCCCAGCAGCCATGCGCTTTGCTGACTGCACAGGTATGCGTACAGGCTAGCGGCGTACGCGGCAAACAAGAAGATAAACACCGGCTCCGACCACACGAATTTGGCCGTAACCAGCCACGGAGCTGCTGCCCCCAACGCAGCCGTAACCCCAGCCGGCAGGTAGCGCCCAGGCAGCAACTGCCCGGCTAGCCAGCTCCAGGCTGCTAGTGCCCCCAGTAAGCTCAGCCCGTGCAGCACTCCCACCCATACACTTGCCGACGACAAGCCAGCGGCCAGTAGCACAGGGTACAAAGGTCCCCAAGAGGTATAGGGCGTACCGTCAGGATTTTGCAGTTCGCCTATCTGCGCCAAACTCTTTGCCGCCGATAGGTAGAAAGCCGAATCAGAAGTAACCGCTGGGCCCGCGTCGAATGCATACAGATACAGCCCGATCAGCAGCAGGCTCGTACCTAGTAAGGTACGCCACCAGTATCCGCGCCGGGGAGAAAACTCAGCTTGTATCATTCAGCAAATGAAAGAGCCGGCCTAGCAGCCGGCTCTTGAGTATTCAGCCTTACTGAGCCGAGGCCGTAGCGGCTTGCGGCGCGATTTTTTTTACCAAGCCTTGTAACACCTTGCCCGGGCCGCACTCCACAAAGTCAGTAGCACCGTCCTGGGCCATGCGCTGCACCGATTGCGTCCAGCGTACGGGGGCCGTCAACTGCCGAATGAGGTTCTGGCGGATTTCATCGGGGTCGGTGTGCGGAGCGGCATCCACGTTCTGGTACACAGCACACCGGCCAGCGCTGAACGTAGTGCGGGCAATGGCCTCAGCCAATGCGGCCTCCGCCGACTGCATCAGCGGCGAGTGAAATGCACCGCCAACTGGCAGCGGCAACGCACGCTTAGCACCAGCCGCCTTTAGGGCTTCGCAGGCCTGATCAATACCAGCCCGTGAGCCGCTGATAACAAGTTGGCCGGGGCAGTTGTAATTGGCAGCTACCACTACGTTGCCGCCCTGCGTAATTTCCTGGCAGATGCGCTCCACCACTGCGTCGTCGAGGCCCAGGATGGCGGCCATGGTGCCGGGCTGCTCCTCGCAGGCGGCTTGCATGGCCTGAGCACGGCGGGCCACCAATGGCAGCGCATCTTCAAAGCGCAGCACGCCGGCTGCTACCAGCGCCGAAAACTCGCCGAGGGAGTGACCTGCGACCATATCGGGCTGCAAGCCGGGCGTGGCGGCAAACTGCGCGATGGAGTGTAGGAAGATGGCTGGCTGGGTTACATCGGTGCGACGCAGATCCTCATCGGAGCCCGTAAACATGATGTCGGTGAGCGAGAAACCCAGGATTTCATTAGCCAGCGTCATTAGGCGCTTGGCCTCCGAATGTTGCTCGTACAGCTCGCGGCCCATGCCGGTAAACTGGCTGCCTTGGCCAGGAAAAACAATTGCTTTGGTCACAGATCAGTGCGGATTGAGGGAATCAATGCGGATATAGGCACCGATTTGATCAGCGGGCCTCCATCCGGGCTTTGGGGGCGCAAGGTGCGCAATCGGGCTTTGCTGCGCAAAAAACTGTGCTTATATGCTCTACTCCTTTATCGAAACTTCCTGCTTTAGCTGCTTGACAGCTCACTAAGAGTTTTGTCGAGTAGGGCCAATGATTCTTCCAATTCCTGCAAACACACCGGGCAGCCCCGCTAGGAGCTGCCCGGTGTGTTTAGAGTTAGCCAAGGACCAATTATTCGCGCATTATCTCAACCCAGCCTTTGTAGCTGCGCTTGGTACGATTCAGGTCGCCAAACTCCACCTCGATCAGGTAGTAGTAAGTGCCCGACGAAGCGCGGGCTCCATTATCGCGGCCTTCCCCGCCGCGGGCACCGCCACCATCCCACAGGGTCAGGTCAGCGGACGCATTACCTTGATACACTTTCACTCCCCAGCGGTTGAATATCTGCACCTTCACCTGATTGACAGGCGAGGCAAAGATCGGACGGAACGTGTCGTTTTTCCCGTCACCATTAGGCGTAAAGATGTTCGGCAACACAAAGATCTGGCAGTTGTCCTGGCACTCGATGTTGCTCTGAGCACTGCTAAGCCCAGCCGAGTCCACTGCCACCACCGCATAGCAACCCGCTGCCGAAGTCAGATTACGGTGCACGAAGCTGGGTACCGGCGAACGGCCGATTTCATTGAAGTCACCTTCTTGGGTGGGCCGGAACAACACGCGGTAGTAGGCAATGTTACGGCCGCAATCGGCTGGCGTATTGCTCAGGGTCCAAGTCAGGTAGTTGTTGTACAAGCCCTGTCCGCCGCGCGGCAAGGTAGCAGCTACGCTGTCGCAGTTGGTGGGCCGTAGCCGGAGAACAGGCGTGCACGGAATCGAAGCCAGCGTAATGCACCGCACCTGACTCAGGTTCACGAGGTTGCTGGGCAGATTAGCCGCACCATACGTGCCGTTGGTCTCCACGTAGTAGCAGTACACCTGATTTTTCCGCAGCGGCTGAGCCGTGGTTCCACGGTCAGTATAGGTGCCGCCCGTCCGCGTCACGATAGTGTCGCCCACTAGCACGAAGTTGGTCGAGTTCAACTCACGACGGAAGATGCGGGTCCGTTGCGGGCTGTTGTCCCAAGGTACATTGTAGGTCCAGTTGAGCTTGATACTATTGGCAGTAGGGTTGGCCACGCCGTTGAGCCGCACGCTACTAGCTGGCCCAGCCGTTTCCGTCAGCACGGCCGAGTTGGGTTGGCTCGAAACGTTGCTAAAGAACTCCAGACGGTAGCTGTAGGCACGGTTCTCAGTATCCAGGCCCGCGTCCACGTGCACCGTATCATTTAGGTTGCTGATCGTGCGGATGGGCGTACCACCCGTGGGCGGCGTCTGGCCCTCGTAACGGAACAGGCGGTAACCTACCGGCGGGAAAAAGCCCGACGAGCTAACTGGCTTGGTCCACTTCACAGTGATTTGGCCATTGGTAGCGTCGGTGCGGTCTACCGTCACGTTGGTAAACAAGGCGGCGCGACCTTGCAGCGTCACGCAAAATTCTTGCGAAGCAATACTGGCCCCACCCGCCGGCCGCGGAAACACTGCGTAGATGCGGTAGCAATACGTCTTGCCCCGATCCAGCCCCCGGCCACCATTGTCGTCGTTGAAAGTCTGAAGGTTGGCCCCTACCGCTCCTACCTGCGTGTAACCAGCACTGGCCGGAATACCCGTTTCGCAGTCGCTGGGGTTCCAGGTTGAAGGATTTTCCTTACGGAAAATCAGAATCTGCGAAGCGTTTTGGCAGAAGTATCGGTCCCAGTTCAGCTGAATGGTGCCACCCGCCGCTGTGCCGCGCAGGTTAGTAGGCGGCGGGCCGACCACCGTTACACGCCACGGCCGCTCGTCGATCAAATTGGGATTGCCGCCGGTTGGTTGGTCGGTGGCCTTAAAGAGAATGATTTTTGGATCGGAAGCAACGTCGGTGCAGCTAGTCGTCCAGCTAAACACGCCGGCCGCGTAACCGGGCCGGTTAACGGTTCGCACAAAAGTGGCAGGTGGGAACACCCCACCGAAAGCTTCCAACAGGATGGGATTGTTATCCGGGTCGGTAGCCGTAATGGTACGGGTAATGTTGGTACCAGCCACTACGCAGGTATCGCGCGGCACAAATACGGTGGGACGGATATTGTTCGAGGCTTCCACTCGAATCTGCATATCCCGATGTACTTCCCCCGCCAAGATCCGGGCGCCATTCGCGGTACGCCGCCATTCTTCAACCACAAAGGCGATGTTGTATTTGCCAAGCTGCAGCGGTGCATTCCACACAAGTTGTCCGGTACGCACATCCATGGTAATAATAGCAGCTTGGCCATCCTGGCTTGCTGGCGGGCCGGCATAAGGTACTTGAACTGCGTTTACCCCTGTCAGTTGGTTAGGCAGCACGTAGTTGGGAACCGTAGTAGGTACTGGGCGCTTGGTGCCATTCCAGATAGCTTGCACGGAACGCACCTCCCGTTGCGGAGTGCTCAACTTGAAAGCGAGCGAGTCCCCGTCAGGGTCAAAAGCAGCTGGGTTGTGCAAGAATACCTGCGAGCGAGCTGCCCGGTCTACCGCTGGAGCATAAAGAATGGGGGAGCGGTTTATGCCGATCAGCGGATTGATGGTAATATCAGTAAAGATGTAAAAGTTAAGCTGATCTGAGCAGCACATGTTTAGAATGCCCGAGTCACGGTTTTCACCGATAAAGCTGACTTTATACCTCCCTGGAGCATTGTAAATATGCTCGAAGAAAAAGACGTCCCGGTAAATGTTGTTGCCGATGTTAGTCCGGCTTGAGCGCACCAAGCCGTTAATCGGCGTACTAGTACCGTCTCCAAAAAAGATGGTTTCCGTTTCGTCAGCCGTTGCTGGTGACCCTACATCCGTGTAGACGACCATCTTGAAAAAGATGCGAAACGGATTGGGGTTAGCCGTGGTGTCGCTTTTGGCTTGGATATCCCCGGCGCGAATGTGAGTAGCCTGTGCTTCAGCCCCTACTAACCACAAGCCCAAGAATAACAGCAAGCTAACAAGGCCACGCCCGACCCGGCAGCGGAGTAGTGGAAGCATCATATCAAGAGTCAGTTAGAGACGCTGAAGAAAACACCAGAAAGTCAGCAAAAACCTTTTAACAACCTAACAAAAACCGTACTGAAAGGGTTGATAAGGCAGCACAAACTCTGTAACGGCAAGTAGCACGGGCTGGTTCACCTTGTAATATGTCACTTGAAGCCAGATTACAATTGCATTGTTTCGTTACAGGTCGGAACGTACCTTTGACCGATACAACCGACCATTTTTCTCACCCTTCCGTTCCCTATGAGTTGGCTTAGCAACACGCTTTCCAGCAGCATCGGTCGCAAGATCATCATGGCCATCACGGGCCTGTTCTTGTGTTCGTTTCTGGTAATTCACCTGATTGGCAACCTCCAGTTGTTTAAGAACGACGGAGGGGTTGCTTTTAATATCTACTCCCATTTTATGGGTACCAATCCCGTCATCCGCACCATCGAATGGGTGCTTGTGGCGGGATTTGTGTTTCACATCTATGAGTCCATTATGCTCATCCGTCGCAATAAGGCGGCTCGGGGCAACCAGGGCTACGTGGTGAATCACAATGAGCAGAACAGCCCTTGGCAGTCACGCAATATGGGCCTACTAGGCACCATCATTCTGATTTTCTTGTTGGTACACTTGTACAACTTCTTTTGGCGCGCGCGCTTTGGTGATTTGGATCCGGACATCAACAACAACGATGACCTGTACACCTTGGTAGCCAGTTCCTTCAAGCAGTGGTGGTACGTACTGCTGTACGTGTTGGCCCAGGTTGCCTTGGCCTATCACCTTATCCACGGTTTCAAGAGCGCGTTCCAGACGTTGGGTCTCACCCACCGCAAGTACACGCCCTTCATTACGTACTTCGGCTACGCCTTCTCGATTATCGTTTGCGCTGGTTTTGCTGCGATGCCGTTGTACTTCTTCTTCTTTAAGTAACCCTAACCAGTTTGCACCTTATGAAGCTGGAAGCGAAAATTCCCGAAGGCTCTTTGGCCGAGAAGTGGGAGAAACACAAGTTCAACGTCAAGCTGGTAAACCCGGCCAACAAGCGTAAGTATGACGTAATCGTGGTGGGCACCGGCTTGGCTGGTGCTTCTGCTGCCGCTTCGTTGGCTGAGCTGGGTTACAACGTGAAGGCATTCACCTTCCACGATTCACCCCGCCGTGCGCACTCTATCGCTGCTCAAGGCGGTATCAACGCGGCTAAGAACTACCAGAACGACGGCGACTCCGTTTTCCGTCTGTTCTACGACACCGTTAAAGGTGGTGACTACCGCGCCCGCGAAGCCAACGTATACCGCCTCGCGCAGGTATCGGTGAACATCATCGACCAGTGCGTAGCTCAAGGCGTACCCTTTGCCCGTGAGTACGGCGGATTGCTAGCCAACCGTTCTTTCGGTGGCGCGCAGGTAAGCCGCACGTTCTACGCCCGCGGCCAAACCGGACAGCAGTTGTTGCTGGGTGCCTACTCGGCCCTCTCGCGCCAGATTGCTTACGGAAAGGTGAAGATGTACACCCGCACCGAAATGCTCGATCTGGTCATTGTGGATGGCCAGGCCCGCGGCATCGTGACGCGTAACCTTATCACCGGCGAAATTCAGACGCACGCGGCCCACGCTGTGCTGCTCTGCACCGGTGGTTATGGCAACGTATTCTACCTAAGCACCAACGCTAAGTACTCCAACGCTACCGCTGCTTGGCGCGCGCACAAAAAGGGAGCTTACTTCGCCAACCCCTGCTTCACGCAGATTCACCCGACCTGTATCCCCGTATCGGGCGACTACCAGTCGAAGCTGACGCTGATGTCAGAGTCGCTGCGTAACGACGGCCGCGTGTGGGTGCCCAAGACGGTGGAAATGGCCGAGCGCCTGCGCCGCGGCGAGATTCGCGTAGCCGATATTGCTGAAGATGACCGGGACTACTTCTTGGAACGCAAGTATCCCGCTTTCGGTAACCTCGTACCGCGCGACGTAGCTTCGCGTAATGCCAAGATGATGTGCGACGAAGGTCGCGGCGTGGGCTCAACGGGCCTGGCTGTGTACCTAGATTTCGCTGATGCCATCAATCGTGACGGCCTCGACAAGGTGAGCCAAAAGTACGGCAACCTGTTTGCCATGTACGAGAAAATCACCGGCGAAAACCCGTATGAGCTACCGATGCGCATTTACCCGGCGGTACACTATACCATGGGCGGTCTGTGGGTTGATTACAACCTGATGACCACCGTACCGGGCCTATATGCGCTAGGCGAGTGCAACTTCTCTGACCACGGTGCCAACCGCCTCGGGGCATCGGCCCTGATGCAAGGATTGGCCGATGGCTACTTCGTAATTCCCTATACCCTTGGGGACTACCTGGCCCAAACGCCGTCCAAGCCCGTCACGACGGAGCACCCGGCTTTCCAGGAGGCAGAAACGCAGGTGCGTGAGCGGATTGCGAAGTTCATGAACATCAATGGCACCCGCACCCCTACCGAGTTCCACAAAGCTCTCGGCAAGATCATGTGGGATTACTGTGGTATGTCGCGCAACGCTGAGGGCCTGCGCTTCGCCAAGCAGGCTATTCAGCAACTTCGTTCGGAGTTCTGGACTGATTTGCGCGTGGTTGGTGTTAATGAGGAGTTGAACCAGACCCTGGAAGCTGCCGGCCGCGTGGCTGACTTCCTGGAGCTGGGCGAGCTGATGGTAGACGACGCCCTGAACCGCAACGAAAGCTGCGGTGGTCACTTCCGCGAAGAATACCAAACGCCCGAAAACGAAGCCCTCCGTGACGACGAGAACTTTGCGTACGTAGCCGCTTGGGAATACCTCGGCGACAACACCGCCGAAGCACTCCACAGAGAGGACCTCTCGTTCGAGAACGTGAAGCTCACGCAGCGCAGCTACAAATAATCTTAAGACCTCAGACGCAAGACACGAGTAGTGAGAGCCGTGCAACGGCTTCCTTTACCGGAGCAACCTTACGACGCTCACTGCTCGTGCCTTCAGTCTAACTTCTCTACAAGAAAATGGCCGGAAGTAACCCGAACGCCAAACCCATGAACCTCACCCTGCGCGTGTGGCGGCAACGAAACCGTCAGAACGCAGGTAATCTGGTAGATTACCAAGTGAAAGATATTTCACCCGAAATGTCTTTCCTGGAAATGCTTGATGTGCTCAACGAGGACCTGCTCCACAAAGGAGAAGAGCCGGTAGCCTTCGACCACGACTGCCGCGAAGGTATCTGCGGCTCGTGCAACCTGTTTATCAACGGCCGTGCCCACGGCCCGGAGCCGGGCACGACCACCTGCCAGCTGCACATGCGCAAGTTCAACGACGGTGATACCATCGTTATCGAACCCTGGCGCTCCGCTGCTTTCCCTGTCAACAAAGACCTGAGCGTAGACCGCTCGGCTTTCGACCGCATCATTCAGGCCGGAGGTTACGTGTCGATCAACACCGGCGGTGTTCCCGACGCTAACGAAATTCCGATTCCCAAGAACATTGCGGACCGGGCCTTTGACGCCGCAACCTGTATTGCTTGTGGCGCTTGCGTTGCGGCTTGCAAAAACTCTTCTGCAATGCTGTTCGTTTCGGCGAAGGTGTCGCAGTTGGCACTATTGCCGCAGGGCCAGGTGGAGCGCAAAACCCGCGTAGAAAACATGGTCGCTCAGATGGACAAAGAAGGCTTTGGTGCCTGTTCCAACATCGGTTCGTGCGCAGCCGAATGCCCGGTAGGTATCTCGCTGGAAAACATTGCCATCTTGAACCGCGAATTCCTCACGGCCAAGGCTACTTCCAATAACCTTGTGTAGGGCTTCGTAGTTAAGATCTGCGAAAGCGGAAAAGCGAAACGGCCCTCCGTTTCGCTTTTCTTTTGTACCTACCCGTCGCCGAAACAACGGACCTCGCATTCTGGCTGGCCCTTAAAATTGTTACGGCGTCTGCTTCAGCCTCCTAATGATAACCATCGTAGCCGGTACCAACCGGCCTCATTCGCGCGCACTCCGCATCAGCAAATTATACGCGGCGCTGCTTCAAGAGCTGGGTGCTACTGCTGATATTCTGGATTTGGCCGAGTTGCCAGCTGATTTTATAGTGTCAGCTCTTTATGAAAAAGCTGGTCAGAATTCCGAATTCAACAGCTTGGCCGCCAAAGCCAGTGCCGCCGAAAAGCTGGTATTTGTAGTGCCTGAATACAACTGCTCCTTTCCAGGCGTGCTGAAAGCATTTATCGATGGCCTTCCCTATCCCGGTGGAATCAGGAATAAGAAGGCTGCTTTGGTAGGCTTATCGTCGGGCAGCCAAGGCGGCCTGTTAGCTCTGAGCCACCTCAGCGACGTGCTGATGTATCTGGGTACTGCAGTGCTTCCAACGCGCGTGCGCCTGCCTGGCATCGAACAATACCTGACTACCGACGATAAGCTGACCCACCACCTGTTTGAACAACTGTTGCGGGAACAGGCAGCCCAACTGCTACGGTTCTAGAAGCAGAGGTCAACTAATGGCCTGATTAGACTGCTCTTTTCGGGAAAGACTGTATGCCTATATTTAGGCATTCACCGCGGCTTCAATGCAAAAGGGCCTAGCCATTTTACTCACGTTGCTTATCCTGCTGCAATCGTTCAGCCGGGAAGTAATCGTGTTGGACTATGCCCTACACAAGGCCCGTATCACGGAGCTTTTCTGCCTCAATAAAGACAAGCCCCAACTGCGCTGCCATGGCCAATGCCACCTGAAAAAGCAGCTGGCGAAAAGCGCTGAAGACAACAGGTCGCCCAACGCGGACGCAGGCAAAATCAAGTACGACGCCTTGTTGCCGCTGCCCCAACTTGCACTGGCCTGTCAGCTTACTTTTCATTCAGCATCTACGCCTCTATTAGAGATAAATGTGCTATATGCATTTGAATGGGGCAATGGTATTTTCCATCCACCATTGCTAGGTTAATGCTGTTGTAACAGTGTGCTTATTCAGCAGATTTTTTAGCTTCTATGCACGCAATGGGCTTTCTATTGCCTGACATCATCAATCTTCAGCCGCCTCCTTCAATGTCACAGCGTACTCGCTCCACTAGCTTTTTTGCGCTGCTGTTTAGCGCTGCCTCTTTTTTCCTCTTTTCCTGCGAGAAAAAGAAAAACCCAGTTCCCAGCCAAGGTCAACTCAGCTTTGCGTTTGAAAATGTGGTGGGCAACCAAGCCTTGACCTTCGGCCAAACTTATACCAGCGCTGCCGGCGACCAGTTTACCGTTAGCAAATTCAATTACATCATTTCCAATATCAAGCTCACCCAAGCCGACGGCACGGAATGGGCCGAACCGGAAAGTTACTATTTGGTAAAGCACGCCGAACCAGCGTCGCAGAAGTTCACCTTGAAGGATATACCCACCGGTGACTACACGAAAGTAACTTTTACCATTGGGGTAGACAGCGCACGTAATACCTCGGGCGCTCAAACCGGTGCCCTGGACGTGGGCAACGATATGTATTGGAGCTGGAGCTCGGGGTATATTTTTGTAAAAATGGAAGGGACCTCCCCGCAATCCGGCACTGGTCGCTTGTCATACCATATCGGAGGGTTCCGCCGCCCCAACAGCACCATCCGCACCATCACGCCGGCCCTGCCAGTGGGTACTGCAGCATTGCAGGTGCGGACTGAACGCACGCCTGAACTGTACCTCAAAACTGATGTACTTAAGATGTTCACTGGGGCAAATGAAATCCGCTTTGCTCAGTTGGCTTCCACGGGCCATAGCTCCGATCCCAATTCGGTGCGCATTGCGGACAACTACGCGGCCGGTATGTTCCGCATCGACCATATTCACTAACGGGCTTTCGCCGGCCGGCCATGAAACGAACCCGAACAGCCTCACTTGCGGCATTGCTGGCGGGGCTGCTCACGGTAGCTTGCCACCCCGATGCCGACATACACCCATTAGAAGAGGTGCCTGGCAGCACCATGCCCAATAATTTTCCGGCACCGGTGTATGCTCTGGACCAAAACATGCCCAACCGGGCGGCTTTCGAACTGGGGCGCAAGCTGTTCTACGACCCGCGGCTTTCCCGCGACAACACCATCTCGTGCGGCTCTTGCCATCAGCAGTCCGTAGCTTTTGCACACACCGGTCATGTAGTTAGCCCCGGAGTCGATAACCGATTGGGCACTCGAAATGCGCCCCCGCTGCAGAACTTGCGCTGGCGCCGTGGCTTAATGTGGGATGGCGGCGTTGCCAACTTGGAAGTACTGACGCTAGCTCCACTCTCCAATCCAGTGGAAATGGATGAGACGTTGGAAAACGTTTTGCGCAAGCTCAATACCGATGGTGATTACCGGCGCCGCTTTGAGCAGGTGTACGGAGCAGGGCCTATCACGTCGCAGCAGTTTCTAAAGGCTATGGCCCAGTTCATGGCGGGCTTTACCTCTGCCCATTCGCGCTATGACCGCTACGTGCGCGGCGAAGCTGGCGGGCACATGACGGATGCAGAGTTGCGTGGCCGCTCGATATTTCAGAGCAAATGTGGCAGTTGCCACGCCACCGACCTGTTTACAGACGAATCGTTCCGCAACAACGGCCTCGACCGTAGCTTCCCGCTGGATTCGGGCCGGGCGCACATTACCGGGCGGCGCGGGGAGGTAGGGTTGTTCAAGGTACCCAGTCTGCGCAATGTCGCCCTCACAGCCCCCTACATGCATGACGGCCGTTTTCAAACCGTGAGCGAAGTACTGGAGCATTATGACCAGGGTGTGGTAGAATCCCCAACCCTGGATCCGCAGTTGCGGCTTCAAGGCGGTCGGCTGGGCATACCGCTAAGCGCACAGGAGAAAAACGATTTACGGGCTTTTCTACTCACGCTCACCGACGAGCAGTTCATCAACAACCCGCAATTGTCAGAGCCACGCTAGCCCCATTTGCACCAACTTATACCTCCTTGTGTGCACTCGGAACTCTAACGAACTTGCCCACACCGGGTGCTTGCCGTTATCAGTTGGCTGCATCTGCCACTCATAGGGACTACAGCACATGCTGAGTTCTTGTAACAACTAGAGCGAACCGCCAATAAGCTCCAGTGGTTATTCAGCTGAAAACGCGTATTTTCAGCTTCCACACATTCAGCTGGTTGTCCTTGAACTCGACTGCTACATCTCGTTTTTGGAAACTGGTTGTCCCGGCCGGTTTAGTATTTCTGGCCATTGCCTGTGAGCCCGACAAGGACGTAGAGGGCCCTGCCCCCGCTCCTACCCCTTTGGAGCTTATACGCCCACGCGGCTTTCCAGCCTTTCCGCCCACGCCCGACAATCCGCTCACCATGGAAGGCGTAGCTTTGGGCCGAAAACTGTTCTATGAAAAGCAGCTCTCTGGCGACAACACCATATCCTGCGGTTCGTGCCACCAGCAAAGCAAAGCATTTACCGATGGACGCGCTTTTTCGGTAGGCATTCGGGGGCAGCGCAACCCACGCAGCAGCATGACTCTGGCCAACATGGCTTGGGAAAGAAACCTGATGTGGGACGGTGCCGCCAGCACTTTGGAGGAGCAAGCCCGCATGCCCCTCGAAAATCCGGTGGAGATGCATCAGTCTTTATCAGAGGCGGTGCGCAAGCTGCAGCAGAACAGTGCCTACCCGCCCCTGTTCCGTAGGGCTTTTGGCTCAGCGAAAATCACGGAGGAGAACTTATTGAAGGCACTAAGTCAGTTTCAACGCACACTGATTTCGGCTGATTCGAAGTACGACCAGTTTGCCGCCACCAATAATCCAAGCGTGTTTACCAGCGACGAGTTGCAGGGCTTCGTGCTGTTTCGCACCCACGCTGTGGGCAACACGCGTGGGGCCGAATGCTTTCACTGCCACACTCTAGGCACTTTCTCTGGGCCCTACAATACCTTCTTCAACAACGGCCTAGATGATACCTTCACTGACCGCGGACGGGGTGCAATTACCAACCAACCCTTCGACATGGGTATGTTCAAAGCGCCTACCCTGCGCAACATTGCCCTCACGGCTCCCTACATGCACGACGGCCGTTTCCAGACCTTGGAGCAGGTTCTCGACCATTACAGCGACCATGTTAAGCTGAACAGCCCTAATCTAGACCCCAACTTGGCCAACAGTCCCCATACGCCTTCAGGACGAATGATTCTCAGTTCAGCTGAAAAGCGACAGATTATTGCCTTTCTCAATACTCTGACGGACAATACATTTATTACAAACCCTGATTTCGCTGACCCAAACTAATTACTGTTTTTGCTGACAGGCCAAACAAAAAGGCCGCTGGTAAACCAGCGGCCTTTTTGTTTGACTTACTAAATCGAACTAGTCGACGTTGTCATGCAAGAAACGGTTGTCGCCCAGCAATTCATTGTCGTCTGACAGATTGAAGCGGGAAATATTGCGCTCGGATGAGGGCTGCACCGGCTCCAACTTCACTTGGCGGCGTAGGTAAGCAGGAACCTCCAACTGCTCCTTCACCGCGTCGTTCGACAGGCCGTTGCTGAGTTCCATCAGACGACGGCGGCGCTCCTCGGCGCGCGCATCCAACGACGGGCGAGCGGGCACGGCTTGTACCTGCGGCGCCATGGGCACTGCTGGTGCCGCTGATGTCTGCTGTACTACGGAAGGCTCAGGAGCAGGCGACACCGGGAACACCACCGGAGGTACAAATGGCGACGGCGACTGATCCAGGTCAAAGCGAGCTTGAGGCTGTTCCGGAGTGGGTGCCGCTGTCACCGGGGGAAAATCTGTGCTGGCTACCGGGCTAACTACCACAGGGGGCGCAGGCGCAGCGACTACCGGGTTAACGGCCGCCGGCCGCATGCCCACAGGCTCGTGGCGGTCTTTATCGAACAGGTTGATTTGCGGGTCGGGAACTACGGCTGCTACGGGCTCCGACTTGGGCTCCAGCTCACGGCTGGCCATACCACCCATGATGGAAATGTCGTGCGCGTCGCGGGCGAAACCGGTAGCAATTACCGTCACCCGGATGCTCTGCCCCAGCGTACCGTCGATGCCGTGACCGAAAATCACCTCCGCATCCTGACCGGCTTTGGCCTGAATGTACTCCGTGATTTCTGTCAGCTCATCCATCTCCAGTTCGGCCTGGTCGCCCGACATGATGGAAAGCAGAATCTTCTGCGCGCCATGAATATCAGTGTTGTTCAGCAACGGCGAAGCTAACGCCTCCTCGGCGGCGCGGCGGGCGCGGTTTTCGCCTTCGGTAATGCTGCTGCCCATTACGGCGGCACCCGAGTCCTTCATGACGGTTTTCACGTCTTCAAAGTCCACGTTCACATCGGCCGTCACCGTGATGATTTCGGCAATGGATTTGGCGGCCGTGCTCAGCACATTATCAGCCTTGGCAAAAGCAGAACGGATGGGCAGGTTGCCGTACATCTCGCGCAGCTTATCGTTGAGAATCACCAGCACCGTGTCGCAGTTCTCACTAAGGTCACGAATGCCTTGCTCAGCCTGCTGGCGCTTGCGGCGGCCCTCAAACATGAAAGGCGCCGTCACGATGCCCACAGTCAAAATGCCCAGCTCTTTGGCCACTTTAGCAATTACCGGGGCCGCACCGGTGCCTGTACCACCGCCCATACCGGCCGTGATAAACACCATTTTGGTCCCGTTGCTGAGCAGTTCCCGAATCTGTTCGCGGCTCTCGATGGCGGCCTGCTTGCCCCGCTCAGGGTTGGCACCAGCGCCGAGACCCTCGGTTAGGTCCACCCCGATCTGAAGCCGGTTGGGCACGGTGCTGCTCTGCAACGCCTGCTTATCGGTGTTGCAGATAATGAACTCTACGTCCTTGATGCCTTGCGAGAACATGTGGTTGACGGCGTTGGAGCCGCCGCCACCCACGCCAATCACCTTGATGATGGACTTACCCTGGGGCGTGATATCAAATTTAAAATCCATGGCAGTGTTGGGTCAATGATCAATCAACAATGATCAATGAGCAATTGAGCGGAGAACGAATTTACGCACGAAGTCAGCTTCTTTCGCAAGCTGGCAGTGCACATTGCTCATTGTCAATTGGTCATTGTTCATTGACTTAGTACTGTTTATCGTCAAAGTCGTCAATGAGCAGCCCTTTCGTGCGGCTCAGGATGTCGCGGAAGAAGCCGGCGGCCTTGCTAGGCTGCTTGGGATGCTCAGGCTTAGCCTGCTGGGGCTGCGCCTGCGGTTGTTGAGCCGTTGGCTGGGCATTCTGACGAGTCGGCGCTTCGTGGGGGCGCGTCATGGTGTACTCGTCGTATTGCTGACGCGAGCCACGCTCATCGAGCGAGCGGTATCCTGATAACACCAGGCCTACTGTGGTAGCGTACATCGGCGACTTTACGGCCTCGATGCGCGACTTGCCTAAATGCTCATTGGGATAGCCGATGCGGGTGTCCATCCCGGTGATGTACTCCGTCAGCTGTACCAGATTCTGCAACTGCGAGCCGCCACCCGTCAGCACAATACCAGCTGCCAGGCTCTTCTCGAAGCCGGTGCGCTGAATCTCGGCGTACACCAGTTCGAGAATCTCCTCCATGCGGGCCTCGATGATGTAAGCTAGATTCTTCAGGCTGATTTCCTTGGGTGCCCGGTCACGCAAGCCAGGAATGCTCACGATTTCGTATTCCGATGCCTCCTCAGCAATGGCCTTGCCGAATTTCACCTTCAGTTGCTCTGCCTGGTTCTGCATTACCAGGCAGCCCTGCTTGATATCGGAGGTAATGATGTTACCGCCGAACGGCAGCACCGCTGCGTGACGAATGATGCCGTCCTTGAAAATAGCCAGGTCAGTGGTTCCACCGCCAATATCAATCAGCGCGACGCCGGCCTCTTTCTCCTCATCCGACAGCACCGACATGGAGGATGCCAGCGGCTCCAAAATCAGGTTGTCGATTTCGAGACCCGCCTTGGTCACGCACTTGTTGATGTTGTTGATGGCCGTGCTTTGGGCCGTGATGATGTGAAAGTTGCCCTCCAAACGTACCCCCGACATACCCACCGGATCCATGATATTTTCCTCGTAATCCACCTTGTAGTCTTGGGGCATTACGTGAATAATTTCCGAGCCGGGCGGTGTCACCAAACGATACATATCGTTGGTAAGGCGCATCACATCTTCCTGCGTGATTTCGTTGTCAGCCGATGCGCGCGTAATTGAGCCGTTGTGCTGCAACGACTTAATATGCTGACCGGCAATGCCTACATTAACAATGCCGATATTAATTCCTGATTGTTCCTCTGCCTGCCGGATAGCACGCTTAATAGCGTCTACCGTTTTGTCGATATTCGACACGATACCGCGCACGACGCCCTCCGACACGGCCTTCCCCATGCCCAGAATTTCGAGTTTACCAAACTCATTTTTGCGGCCCACCAAGGCGCAGATTTTGGTGGTGCCAATGTCGAGACCGACTACAATTTTATCGTGCTGCATGGAGGTTAAGCTGGCGGGTGAAAGCGGTGTTCAGGGTCTGGAGAGGTCGAAATGCCGGAAGATCAAGGGCTTTAAACGCCCGACCTATTCGCAAATTATTTGGTTCTGGAATTCCACATTGACGCGGTGATAGGTATCCCATCCTAAAGCTGGCGGAATTTGGCGGTAAAATACCATGAGTTTCGCAAATTTTTCCGAAATATTCTCGGGATATCCAAATTCCACGCGCTGGTCGCCGACTTGTTGGGTGAAAATTATTTTGCCATTGGGCGACAAAAATACTTCGGCGATTTGAGCCCGCCAGAAGGGATGCTCATCTACGTAGCGCAAAAAATCAAGATACCTTGTACCAGTCGAATCTTGGAAAAATTGCTCGTCCAATGCGGCTCCCCCTACCCGTGCGATAGGTAATACTCGGGCGGAATAAAGCGCCGATAATGGCAAGGTCTGGCCATCAGCATCGAGGTATTGATCTTGGCTGGCATCAGCATGCACGAGGCGAGCAATGGGGCGGTTTTGGCGCACCTCGGCGTGAAGGTTGCCACCCAGGTCGCGGTATACTTGTGCGTCTTTCACAAACGGATGGGTTTTCAGGCGACCTTCCAGAGCCCGCAGATCCAAGTCCTGCGGCTCGGACCCTTCCAGCCGCTGATTTCCATTACGCGTGAGCAGAGCCGTCACTTGCTGTTCGCTGATGAAGAAATTGTTAAACTCGTTACTGATTGTCACGACAACCGAGCCCACTGGTCGGTTGTGCTGACGCACAGAGGCAAAGACAGTTAAGACGGTCAGCAAGAGCAGACTGCCAATAATGAAAAGTACATTTTTTGCCTTACGCTTCAGAGCCATACCACTTCTTCTGCAAGATTTTTTTCAATTCCGGCACGAGCTGGTCAATGTCGCCGGCTCCTACGGTTGCCAGCACCTCAAAGTCTTCGTCGCTGTAAGCGGCCTCGGCCTGCAGCACCCGCTCCTTGGAAAGCAAAGCTTTGCGAGGGCCTTTGATCTTTTCGTAAATTATATCCGACGAAACGCCTTCGATTGGTTGTTCGCGGGCGGGGTAAATAGGCAACAGAATCACCTCATCGGCGAGGCTAAGGCTTTGGGCAAATCCGTCAACAAAGTCGCGAGTCCGGGAGTACAAGTGCGGTTGAAATATGACCCGCAGTTTCTTCCCAGGATACAATTCTCGCACTGAGCGCAGAAACGCTTCTATCTCGCGCGGATGGTGAGCGTAGTCATCGATGTAAGCCCGCTCTGTTCCCTTCGTCAGCACAAATTCAAAACGACGGTGCACACCCCGGTAGGCAGCTACTGCGCTAGGCAGCTGGTCCCATCCCAATCCCATCAGGTGGGCCGCAGCGGCAGCTGCAATCATATTTTCCGCGTTGTGAAAGCCGGGAACATGGAGTTCCAAGCCGGTCACGCGTGCATCGCTCAGACCAGGTGCCAACAGTTCGAACCGAAACGCATGACCGTGGGCATGAATGTGCCCCGTATGTACTTCAGGCCCTTGGCTAGGTGTAAGGCCGTAGCGGAGTACGCGTACGCCAGATGGCACGGCCTCAGCCAAGCTGGGGTCGGCGGTGTGATTCAACAGCAAGGTGCCGCCGGGCTTAATCTGGCTGACAAACTGCCGAAACGAGTCGATCAGAGCGGCTTGCTCGCCATAGATGTCGAGGTGGTCGGCGTCGGTGCTGGTTACGATGGCCACGTCGGGGTGCAGGGTCAGGAAGCTGCGGTCGTACTCGTCGGCCTCCACCACCACCGGTACTTCAGCCCCGGCATCGGCGGGGGGCAACAGCAGGTTCGATTCCAGATTGACGCTGATGCCGCCCAAAAATGCGCCGGCCGGAATACCAGCGTGGTGCAACAGGTGAGCCACCATGCTGCTGGTAGTGGTTTTGCCGTGCGTACCGGCCACGGCGATGGTGCGGCGGTCAGCAGTGAGCAGCCCCAGCACTTGGCTACGTTTGCGAATGTCGAAGCCATTTTCGCGCAGCCACGCCCATTCCTGATGATCCTTAGGAATGGCCGGCGTCAGCACCACCAAAGTCTTTTCCGGATTTTCGCGCACCTCCGTGGGTATATGCCGTGGGTCGTCCTCGAAGTGGATGTGGATGCCTTCGGCCAGCAGGGCCTCGGTAAGCGGCGTACGGGTCTTGTCGTACCCCCACACGATATGACCATTGGCCCGGAACCAGCGCGCCAGCGCCGACATGCCAATGCCGCCAATGCCGAGAAAGTAGACGTAAGGAAACTGGGCTACAGGATTCATCGGGCGATTAATGCGCGTTGGCGTTCGATTAGGATTTCCAGCTCGTCAACGATGGCAAGGGTAGCATCGGGACGCGCTAGGGGCTGAATGTTGCGGCGTAGCTCGGCTTGGCGGGCTGGGTCGCGTAGCAAATCCAGAGCCACCGAATAAAGTTGCTGCGAAGCCTCGGCATCGGTCACGAGCAGAGCGGCATTGCGCGACGACAAGGCTTGGGCGTTTTTGGTCTGATGGTCTTCGGCCACATTGGGAGAAGGCACCAGTACGCAAGGCTTATCGGTAAGGCACAATTCAGAGACTGATAAAGCACCGGCGCGGCTGATGACCACATCCGCGGCGGCATAAGCCAGATCCATGCGCTTGATGAATTCCAAGGCATGCAGGCCTGCTGCTGCAAAGGGAGCCGATTGCTGCTGCGCATCGGGGAAGTACAGTTTACCCGTTTGCCACAGCAACTGTACGCCGGCTTCGCACAGGCGTGGCAGGGCAGCGGCCGTGGCTTGGTTAAGGGTGCGGGCCCCTAGGCTACCGCCTACCACCAACAGCACTGGGCGGTCAGGATCCAGGTTAAAGAACTTCAGCGCCTCAGCACGGTCGCCGCCCGCAATTTCGCTGCGCACAGGGTTGCCGGTCAGTAGCAGCCGCTCCGCTGGGAAAAACCGTTCCATGCCTTCGTAGGCGACGCAGATTTTATCAACGCGCTTGGCGAGCAGCTTATTTACGAGACCGGCGTACGAATTCTGCTCTTGAATCAGCGCCGGAATGGCCCGTGAGGTAGCAGCCAGCAGTACCGGGGCCGAGGCGTAGCCACCTACTCCCACCACGGCATCGGGACGGAAGCGTTCGAGCAACTTGCCCGCTTTGCGCACGGCCCGGAACACTTTCACCGGAAAAAGCAGGTTCTGCGGCGTAAGCCGACGCTGCAGCCCCGCAATATCGAGCCCCACGATACGGTAGCCGGCTTCGGGCACGCGCGTCATCTCCATACGGCCGTTGGCGCCCACAAACAGGATGTCGGCATCGGGCCGCCGCCGGCGCAATTCGTTGGCAATAGCCACAGCTGGGAATATATGCCCACCTGTGCCTCCGCCGCTGATGATGACGCGGCAAGAGGCATTGAGGTTTGGCTCGATATGTTGGGCTGCTGCCATCAGTTTGCTAATTCAACTTTTTCCCAGGCTGTGGAAGGCACTCCAAATTCTTCATCCGCGAAGCTTTTGGCTATTTCTGCACTGTCTTGCAGGTAGTCAGCAATGTTCCTGCCCTGCTCGTCGTATACATTCAGATACCAGCCCAATTCAGGCAAGTCCGCTTCAATGCGGAAGGTCAAGCCGTTATGTCGGGCGAAGAGACTGTTCGGCATCAGGCCATTGCCGTTTGTTTTGGAATGCGGGGAGCATCTTCGGGTTCACCCACCATCGGACGAATTTCCCGCTCCCCGCGGCTTACGCTCAAGATAATACCAATGCTTATCCCGGTGAAGATGAGCGAGGTACCACCCATGCTCAGCAACGGCAACGGCAGACCCGTAATCGGCCCGAGGCCCACGGCTACGCCCATGTTGACCATGGCTTGCAGCACCAAGCTGAAACTCAGTCCCGCTGAAAGCAGTCCGCCGAATGCGCCGTAACTGCGCATCACGGTAAGCAAGCCTCGGTACAGGAAAGCCAGATAGAGAAACAGCACTCCTACCCCGCCCATCAGACCGTACTCCTCAATGATGACGGCGTAGATAAAGTCAGAATAAGGGTGCGGCAGGATGTTACGCTCGGTACTGTTGCCTGGCCCTTTGCCGGTCAGCCCACCTGTAGCAATAGCAATGTAGCTGTGCTCCAGCTGGAAAGGCACCGGTTTCGACTTATCGGTGAAGTTTTCGATACGGGACATTACCGTCTTACCTCGCTGGCCGGTAGCCAAACCAATGCCACCCAAAACCGCTCCGATGAGCACCATCACCATCATTTGCTTCAGCGGTACCCGCCCAATAAACATCAGCAACAGGCAGGTAAAAAACAGCAAAAGCGCTGTGGAGGCGTTCGAAAGCACAATAATGCCACAGATAACGCCTACCCAGATCATTACGGGTAGCAGTGTGGTCTTAAAGTTTTCCACGTACTGCTGACGACGGGAAAGCATGCTGGCCAGGTGCGAAATCAGCGCCAGCTTGGCCAAGTCAGAAGGCTGAAAGGTCTGGTTGATGACCGGAATCGTGAGCCAGCGCGAGGCCTCATTCACGGTGGTCCCCCCCATGAAGTAGGTAAAAATCAGCAGCGGCACCGACACCAGCAGCGCGTATAGCGACAGGCGTGAATAATGACGGTAATCGATAAGGTGCGCCAACCAAGCGAAAAAGAGCCCAACGAAGATTAGGCCTGCATGCTTGATGAGGAAGTACTCGGTGTTGCCGCCCATCTTCTTATAAGCCAGTGTACCAGTAGCCGAGTACACCACCGCAATCGAGATAAACGAGAACAGCAGAACGATGCCCCACAGGACAGGGTCACCCTTAAGGTTCTTCTCCAGCCAGTTTTTAATGGGTTCCATAAGTGCTGTTTATGCTTGATTCACTGCTTTTTCGCTTGTCAAAATACCGGCTGCTGAAGACCTCATCACCGCTGATGGCAAGCACCAGATCCAGAGGGCTCGTTGGCGTGATAAAGTCTCCAGCCAGGGCATTAGGATGACAAGGCTCTTTCCTGCGTCAGTTGTTCTACCGCTTGGGCAAATTGCCGGCCGCGGTCTTCGTAGTTCTTGAATAAATCGAAAGATGCGCAGGCGGGCGAGAGCAGCACCACGTCGCCGGGCTGGGCCAGCTCGGCGGCACGGCGCACGGCATCGCGCACATCTTGGGTTTCTTCCAACACCGGTATCACTGCACCAAAAGCGGCTTGCAGTTTGGCATTATCGACGCCGAGGCAGATCAGGGCTTTTACTTTGTCCTTGGCCAGTGGCAGCAGCGTGGAATAGTCGTTGCCTTTATCGGTACCACCCGCAATCCAGATCAGCGGCGCTTTCACACCGTCCAGCGCGTACCACGCGGCTTCCACATTGGTGGCTTTGGAATCGTTGATGAAGCGGGCACCGTTAATTTCACCCACAGGTTGCAGGCGGTGGTCGGCGTTGCTGAAGGTGGGCAAAGCGGCTTCAATTTGTGGTACGGATACCCCAGCGACGCGAGCCGCCAGAATGGCCGCGGCCATGTTCTGGCGGTTGTGCTGCCCGATAAGCGGCGAGCGAGCAATGCTCACTTCCTCCGCTCCCTCAGTCTGCGCTTGCGGAATGCGAATGCGCAACGTGGTATCTGACAGATAATGGGCCGCACAATCGGCATCGGGATGCGGCTGCAGGCTGAAGGGCAGGTCGTTGGTATCGACGAACACCGATTGGTACTCCTGCTCGATTACGCGGTCGTCGGCGTTGTAAACGAAATAGCTGCTGCTGTCCAGGTTGCGGGTGATGCGCAGCTTGGCCTGGGCGTATTTCTCTAGTGAGTAATCGTAGCGGTCGAGGTGGTCGGGCGTGATGTTGAGCAGCACAGCCACGGTAGGCGTGTAGTCATAGGTATCGTCGAGCTGAAAGGAACTCAACTCCAGCACGTACCAGTCGAACTTATCGTCGATGACCTGCTCGGCAAACGAGTGACCGACGTTGCCGGCCAGGCCGACTTTGAAGCCCGCCTCTTTCAACAAGTGGTACGTCAGCAGCGTGGTGGTCGTCTTGCCGTTGGTACCGGTAATGCCAATGCTTTGCGCCTTGGTGTAGCGGCTGGCCAAGTCGATTTCGGAAATGACTTTAATGCCTTTTTCCCGCACGGCTTTCATTACCGGCGCCTTTTCCGGAATGCCGGGGCTCTTCACGATTTCGTCGGCCACCAGAATTTCTTCCAGTGTGTGCGTACCCTCCTCAAAGCGGATGCCGGCGGCCGTCAGCTTTTCGCGGTACACAGGCTTCAGCGGCCCGCCATCGGAGACGAAGACGGCGTAGCCTTTGGCCTGCGCGAGCAGCGCGGCCCCTACCCCGCTTTCGCCGGAGCCGAGTACTACCAAGGTTTTGCCTTCACCTGAATGCTGCATGGCTTAACGCAGTTTGAGGGTTACGAGAGTAAGCACGGCCAGCATAATGCCCACAATCCAGAACCGCGATACGATTTTGGATTCGTGGTAGCCCAGCTTCTGGTAGTGGTGGTGCAAGGGCGACATGCGCAGCAGGCGACGACCTTCGCCGTACTTGCGTCGGGTGTACTTGAAGTAGCTCACCTGCACGATTACCGACAGGTTCTCGATCAGGAATATACCGCAGAGCACTGGAATCAGTAGCTCCTTGCGTACGATGAGGGCCAGCACTGCGATAATGCCGCCGATGGCCAACGAGCCGGTGTCGCCCATGAATACCTGCGCCGGGTACGAGTTGTACCACAAAAATCCCACACAGGCTCCTACGAAGGCCGTGCAGAAAATCGTTAGCTCGCCCACGTTCGGAATGAACATGATGTCGAGGTAATCGGCCAGGACAGCGTTACCGGACACGAAGGCAAACACGCCCAGAGTAGTCCCGATGATGGCTGAAGTACCAGCCGCCAGTCCGTCGAGCCCGTCGGTGATGTTGGCCCCGTTCGACACCGCCGTAATGATGATAATGACGATGGGAACGTAGAAGAAGGCGTAGTATTCGTTGAAGAAGTCTCCCGCGGTAGCGAACAAGTCGCCGTAGTTCAGCTCGTTGTTTTTGGCGAAGGGGATGGTGGTAATCATCAGCTTCACGTCCTGATACACCTTGCTGGCGTCTACGGCCGAAAACTGGCCATTGGGTAGTAAATATTGGCGTACCGTTACGTCGTGGCTGAAGAACAGCACCCATCCCACGGTAATGCCCAGTCCAAGCTGCCCCAAAATCTTGAGTCGGCCCGGCAGGCCTTCTTTATCCTTCTTTACTACTTTGATGTAGTCATCGACGAAGCCAACCAAGCCTAACCAAACCGTGCTAAGCAGCATCAGGATGATATAGGTGTTATCGAGCTTGGCAAAAAGCAGTGTGGGCACCAGAATAGCCAGCAGTATGATCAGGCCGCCCATCGTAGGCGTACCCTTTTTCTCCAGCTGCCCCTGCAGGCCCAGGTCGCGCACCGTTTCCCCGATCTGCTTGCGTCGCAGAATAGCAATCAACTGCTTACCAAACAGCTGCGCGATGATGAGCGACGTAACCACTGCCATAGCGGCGCGGAACGAGGTGTACTGAAATACCCCAGTGCCGGGCACGTTGTAATAGCGGTGGAGGTAATCGAAAAGGTAGTAAAGCATTAGTCAAGGCAGGTGCGCTAGCCAATTCAGGCGCGGTGAAGCAGCAAAAATTCGGCTTTTTCGGGTGCGGTCAAACGTTGCGAATTAGAAGATTTTAATGTAGCGCAGCTTGCTACACCTATTATAAACTCAGCAGTTCATAAGCTTCGCGCAGCACTTCACGGTCGTCGAAGGCGCTGCGCTGGCCTTGGACTTCCTGGTAAGTTTCGTGGCCTTTGCCCGCTACCAGCACGATGTCGCCGGGGCGGGCCAAGGCGCAGGCAGTTTTGATAGCTTCGCGGCGGTCGGGCACGGTGAGGTACTTGCCCGCATCGGTAGGGCGCACGCCGGATTGCATCTGGCGAAGGATTTCGTCGGGGTCTTCGAAGCGCGGATTGTCCGAGGTGAGCACGGCTCGGTCGGACAGCCGGCAGGCCAACTCAGCCATGATAGGGCGTTTGGCGCCGTCGCGGTTGCCGCCGCAGCCTACCACCGTAATCACGGCCTGATCGGGTCGGCGGATTTCGGCAATGGTCTCCAGTACGTTCTCCAGCGCGTCGGGCGTGTGGGCGTAATCCACGATGCCCACCACGCGCTTGCGCGGCGACACCACCGGCTCGAAACGCCCCGGCGCCGAAGTCAGACCCGAAAGCACCGTCAGTGCATCATCGGGCTCTTCGCCCAGCAGTGTGGCGGCGCCGTACACGGCTAGTAGGTTGTAGGCATTGAAGACACCGATGAGGCGGAATTGCACCTCATGGCTATCTACTTCCATTTGCAGGCCATCGACGCCGTTCTCAATCAGTCGGCCCCGCACGGTGGCCAAGCCCCGCATGGAGTAAGTCGATTTCTTGGCTTTGGTGTTTTGCAGCATCACCATGCCGCGCTTATCATCGGCGTTGGTAAGGGCAAAGGCTGAAACCGGCAGCATGTCGAAAAAGCCTTTCTTGGCTTTCAAGTAGTTATCGAACGTGCCGTGGTAATCAAGGTGGTCGTGGGTCAGGTTGGTGAAGACGCCCCCGGCGAAATGCAGCCCCGTTACGCGGTGCTGCACCACAGCGTGCGAGCTGACTTCCATAAAAGCGTGCGTGCAGCGGGCCACCACCATCTGTGCCAGTAGCTCGTTGAGGCGGATGGCATCGGGCGTGGTGTGCGTGGCCGGCACCACTTCGTGCCCGATCTGGTTTTGCACCGTGGAGAGCATTCCGGCTTTGTAGCCGCGGGCAGAAAATAACTTATGCAGCAGGGTAACAGTAGTGGTTTTGCCGTTGGTACCGGTTACCCCCACCAATTTCAGCTGTTTGGAAGGGTGCCCATAGAACGCAGCCGCCATATGGCCCATAGCCTCGGCGCTGTCTTTTACCAATACAAATGCTACCTGCTCGCTTAGCTCGGCTGGCAGTTCTTCGCACACCACCACGGCCGCGCCTTGCGCTACGGCTTTGAGAATAAACTGGTGTCCATCGGTTTGTACGCCGCGCAGTGCGAAAAACGCAGCCCCGGCCGTAGCCTGCCGCGAATCGAGCGTGAGGCTGGTGATGGCTACGTCACCAGCACCGCGCTTGTCTAGCACAGTAACATCGGCGAGGAGCGCGGAGAGCAAGTGCGAAGATTCAGGTTGAGGTGAAGTCAAGAGTAAAATGCAGCGTAGAATTCAAGGAAGGATTATTACGAGCGGCGGGCCGACTTGCCGCCCACCGGCTGGGCTGCCGATGGCCTTGGCCGGGCCGGCTTTTGCCCCGGGAACAATGCCCCCGGATCATCTGGTCGGGCTATGGGCTGCCCGGTTGGCGAAACGGGCTCAGGAATTACCGTTGGCTCGGGAGCCACGGAAGGCTTTGGATGCGCGTAAGGCAGCGCCGGCACGGCGGCCTTCGCCACCAACGATGGATCTTTCAGCTCCAGCACTACGGAGGCACCCCGAGTCAAGGGTGTGCCAGCTGGCACTGACTGGCGCGTCACACGGCCGGTCCCGATGGAGCGGATGCGCAGTCCACGGTTTTCAAGTAAAAACAGGGCGTCACGGCGCGTAAGGCCAGTTACGTCGGGCATGCGGCCGCGGCGTACGGGTAGGGATTCCCACTGCAAAGCCGTGATACCCTCGCGGGTTTCGGCTCGCACCCAGTCATCGGCCGCGGAGCCGGCGGGATGGTTACTCACGCCCATGCGGCTGCACACCAGCTGCAATTCGTCCTGCAGGCCGGCGTGGGCTGCTGGCACCACAGCCTTGCGTAGCGGGGCGCGGGCCAGCAAGGGCCGCTGGCTGGCTTGGTCGCGGGCCATGGCCTTATCGGCTACTTCGCGGAACACCGGCGCAGCTACATCGGCGCCGTAGATGCGGCCGTTCTTGGGCGAATCGACCACTACAATGCAGGAATACTTCGGCTTATCGGCCGGGAAATAGCCGCAAAAGGAAGTAGAATACGTCTTGGTGTAGCGGCCGTTTTTGAATTTCCAGGCCGTGCCGGTCTTGCCGGCAATCTTATAGTCTTCGGTGCGAATGCCGCGGGCCGTGCCGTGCTCTACCACGCCTTCCATCATGGCGCGTACCTTGGCCAGTGTAGCATCGGAGCAGATCTTCGGGTTCAGTACCCGGGTTTCAAAACGCTCCAGCACCTGATCGGCCTGCTTGATTTCCTTTACAATGAGGGGCTGCACTTTCACACCGTCGTTAGCCACGGCATTGTAGAAAGCCAGCGTCTGCAGGGGCGCCAGCTTAAGTTCGTAACCGATGCTCATCGTCGAAAGCGACGTGCGGCTCCAGGAGCGGTCCTTGGGGTCTTTCACATAGGGACGCGCCTCGCCCGCCATCTGGATGCCCAGCGGCTGGTGCAGGCCAAATTTCTTGAGGTAGTCGGTGTATTTGTTAGGATCAGGGGCGAAGTGGTCGTTTACCAGCTTAGCCACGCCTATGTTCGATGACTTCTCAAATACCTGCTGCACCGAAATCTTGCCGTAAGGGTGGGAGTCGGTCTTAACGGCGCCGGCAATTTTCATGGAGCCAGTGCGGCCGGTATTCACCGTGTCGTCGAGCGACAAGCTGGGGTTGTCTTCAAACAAAGCCATCATTGAGGCCAGCTTGAACGTGGAGCCCGGCTCGGTACGGCCTTGGTCGGCCAGCGCGTAATTGTAGTCTTCACGGTACACACCATCGGCTACCTTGCCGAGGTTGGCCACGGCCTTGATTTCGCCGGTCTTCACCTCCATCAGAATGACCGTGCCGTACTGCGCATTGTTGTCGATCAGGCTGCGCAGCAGAGCGTTTTCGGCCACGTCCTGCAGGTTGATGTCGAGCGTGGTTTTGATATCATAGCCAGCTTGAGGCTTGATTTCGGTGCCGTCGTACACGGGCTTGAGGCCACCGGGCAGGCGTTCAAACAAGGCTTCGCCGTCTTTGCCAGCTAGCTGCTTATTGAAGGTATATTCCAAGCCAGCGCCATGCTTTTCTTCGTTCACAAAGCCAATGGTACGCTGCGCCAAGCCGCCAAAGGGACGGAAACGCTTGTCGACCTTTTCGAAGATGACGCCGCCCTTGTTTTTACCGGTCCGGAAGATGGGCCAGGTAGCCAGCAGCTTCTTTTCTTGGTAGTTGATCTGGCGCGAGTTCAGGCGCAGGTAGCGCACTTGCGGCTTGGCGTAGTACGCGTTTTTCAGCTTGCGCTTGTAATCCTGTACTGATCGGTCGCCGAAAAAGCGCGACAGGGCAATAGCCAGTGAGTCGACGTTGCTCTTAAACAGCGCCTCGTTCACCACCGACGGGTCCCAAGCCACCCGAAAAAAGGGCAGCGAGGTAGCCATGATGCTTTCGTTATCCGACAGGATACTGCCTCGGGTGGCAAATACCGGCTGGTACACGATGCGGCGCTGCTGCTCTAAGGCGCGCCACTTCTCCCCTTCCTGGTACTGGATGTGCTGAATCTTCCAGACGATAGCACCCGAAAACAACAGCACGCCCAAGAAGGCGAGCCGCACCCGCGTAACAATAGACTTCTTAACGCTGCCCTGCTTGCTCATACCTCAACTAGTGCTTCTGCTGCTTCTTGCCTGCTGGCTTAGCGGTGGTAGGAGTCGGTTTCTTGGCTGGCTTAGCTGCCGGTTTCGGGGTTGGTTTAGGCGCTGCTGTGGAGGCCGTAGAGGCCGTTGTGGGCTTTGCAGCCGCCGCTGCTACCGAATCCTGCGCGGCCCGCACAGCTAGCGAGTCGGCCTCACTCACCGTTACGCGGTCTAGTTCGGCTTCTTCCAGGCCGCCAGCTGGTACCGTGATGCGGAAGGGTGGCGACGAGCTTTCTACCAGCCCGTAGGCGGCTACTTTGCGCGCCACTTCGCTTTGCTTGCTGGCTTCCATGTAGTCCGACTTCAGCGTGGTATAGTCAGCCCGCAGATCTTCCGTTTCCACTTTCAGCTTCTGAATGCCCCGGTTCATGCGCGTAGCGTAGTGCGTGTTGCCGATGTAAACCAGGATCAGCAGCATCACGAAGAGTATGTGCGGCAGAAAGCGCACGGGCACCCCATCACGGAACAACCCGTCGACGTTCAGTATCTTCTCAACCAGGGTAAAGATGCTCCACGTCGAGCGTGCTTTCTTTTCAACGCGCGGTGCTTTGGGTTCAGGTTCGGGCGCTTCCTCCGGCTCGGGCACATGCACCGGCTCGGGTGCCGGAGGCGGCACTATTGCCCGCGGCACATTCTGACGCGGCTGAGAGGCAGGTGGACGAGCGGTATTAACGGCCATTTTCAATTAAAAAATTAAAAATGAGGAATGTAGGATAACGCTTTAGCAGCAAAAGCCTCGGCCCAGCGGGTAGCCTGCGGTACCAACTGCCTGCAGCTGGCAGCCGAAAAAGTGGCGTTATGTATAGGCGGCCAGTTCTTCATTTTTCATTCTTGGCTTTGAGTTGATTCCTTTCCCCAACTCGCAATTTAGCGCTCCGCGCCCGGTTGTTCAGCTGCAATTCTTCTTCCGATGCCGTGACGGGTTTGCGCGTGAGCACGTCGAATGGCTTCTGCGGATTGCCGAAAAAGTCTTTTTCGACCTCCCCAAAGAATTTTCCCGCCGCGAGGTAGTTCTTCACCAGGCGGTCTTCGAGGGAGTGATAGGACATGACCACCAGCCGCCCGCCCGGCCGCAGCACCCGTGCCGACTGCTCCAGCATGGCCTGCAACACAGCCATTTCGTTGTTGACTTCGATGCGCAAGGCTTGGAATACCTGCGCCAGATACTTGTTTTCCTTGCCGCGCGGCGTGCAGCTGGCAATAGCTCGTTTGAGGTCAGCAATGGTCTCGATGCCCCGGCCGCTGCGGTTTTGCACCACGGCTTTGGCCAGGGTACGGGCATTGGTCACTTCGCCGTACATACCAAAGATGCGATGCAGCTCACCTTCGGCATATTCATTCACCACATCGGCGGCCGTGGGGCCCTCGTCGGGGTTCATGCGCATGTCCAGCGGCCCATCGAAACGGGTGCTGAAACCGCGCTCCGGCGTATCAAACTGGTACGACGACACGCCCAGATCGGCCAGCAAGCCATCGACCTGATCCACGCCGAGGTCGGCCAGAGCGGCGTGCAGGTCCCCAAAATTGGCGCGGATAAACGTAAACCGGTCGCCGCGTGGGCCGCCGAGCAGCTGCTGCGCCTGGCGCTCGGCATCGGCGTCCTGGTCAAATGAGTACAGGTGACCTTGGGGGCCGAGCTGTTCCAGAATAGCCCAGGAGTGGCCGCCCCCCCCGAAGGTAACGTCCACATACAGCCCATTGGGGCGCAGGGCTAGGCCGTCGAGGCATTCCTGCAGCATCACGGGCCGGTGGTAGGTCGCGTTGGGGGTGCTCATGCGGCCAGTCCGCCCGCCGGCGACGTTTCAGAGGTGAGAAATTTTTGAGCGAGCTTGGAGAAGCTTTGCTGGTCTTTGATCAGGAACTCGTCGTAGCGGTTCGGGTCCCAGATTTCACAGCGGTTGCCGAGGCCCACGATGATAGCTTCCTTCTCGATGCCTGCGTAGCGCAGCATGGTGCGCGGCAAACCGAAGCGGCCGATGTTATCGAGTTCCACTTCTGTCATGCCGCGAAAGAAATTGCGCTGAAACTGCCGGTACTCCTCATTGAACTCATCCAGCGCCATTACCTTCTCGTGAATAACACGCCAAGCGGAGCGTGGGTACAGCACCAGGCAGGGCTCGAAGCCGCGTACCAGCACCAGCTGGCTGCCCGACGACTCCGGTAGATTGGCCTTTACCTTTGCCGGCAACACGAGCCGCCCTTTCGGGTCAAGCTTGCATTCATATTCGCCGGAGAGCAGGTGCATGGTGAAATGGCTAGGTAGGGGCACGGGGTCGGTAAGCAAAAGTACACAAGCCCACTCAAAAGGTCACCACCTTTTTCCATTTTCTACCACCTTCAAAAAAGCCCTTCAGACGCCGTTAAAGCACTTTTTGAAGCTCGCGGGAATGATTCGGGGTAAAAAGTGGTAGTACTTGATGGACGATTGCCACAATGGCAGTCCGTGTTCGGCCGTCCCCACAGCCGCTGTAATCCTGCACTTCCGCTGCCTTATTCTGTACTGCATCGGCCGCTGATAAGTGCGTATCTTTGCTTCGTGAAACAACGCTCGTTGATTCTACGCTTTACCAGCCTGTGGATGGCTCTGCTGGTCCTCACCTCTTCGGTGGGTCTGACCGTGCAGCAGCATACCTGCCACATGAGCGGCCAGACTCAGCGAACCGTGGTGCTTACTCCGCATCACGCCTGTGCCCCGCAGCAAGCCGACTTGGGTTGCCAGAACCCCGAGTTGGCTCAGGCAAAGGAATTAGTTAAGGATGCCTGTTGTGCCTTCAGCGCGGAACATCACAAAGTCGACGCCACGGTTCATCTGGACCTGACCAAGATCGTAGCTCCGGCGCTGCTGGCAGTACTCCCCGCTGCGGCTTGGTATCCGCAAGCGCCAACTGCAGCCTCGGTGGCCCCGCAGCTAATCTGGCACGGCAGCGACTCGTCTCCTCCCCTGCGGGCCGGACGCGAATTGCTGACTTTCGTGTGCACGTTGGTCGTTTAGTTTAGAATTCTTCCCTACCGTTACGCCCGCACGTCGGGCACGTTTCGGCTGCTAGTTACGCCGTGACCTATAGCAGCCGCTGGAAGACTTCTAACTCATTGATCATATGAATACTGCGCTGCGAAACCGCATCCTGCGCTTACTGCCGCTCTTGTTACTGAGCGGTGTGCCTGCGGCCTTTGCCCAGTCCTCTACCCCCCTACAGCCCGTACGGGGAGAAGTAACCGACGGCGCCACGCGCGCCGCGCTGCCGGGCGCCATTGTGCGCTGGCTCGGTACCGATCAGGCCACTACTACCGACGCCAAAGGCCTGTTTGCGCTGCCCTACTCTACTAAAGCCACTTCCGACCGGCTCGTTATCAACGCGCTCGGCTACCGTGCCGACACTGTACAGGCAGCCGCTTACGTGCGCATCGCCCTGAAAAACAGCGCGGAGCTACAGGAGGTCGTCATCACCGACCGTGCCCCGAGCTACTCCTCGCTTACCCCCACCAACACGCAGGTAATCAGCAGCCAGGATCTGACCAAGTCGGCCTGCTGCAACTTGGCCGAGAGCTTTGAAACCAACGCGTCGGTGGAGGTATCGACCACCGATGCGGTATCGGGGGCCAAGCAGATTCAGATGCTGGGCCTGGACGGCTCTTACTCGTTGCTGACCGTCGACAACCTGCCGGCTCTGCGCGGGCTGTCGTCGCCGTATCGTCTCAACTACTTGGCGGGCCCTTGGATCGAGAGTATCGATATTATTAAGGGCATGGGCTCAGTAGTTAATGGTTACGAGTCGATTTCGGGACAGGTAAACGTGCGCCTGAAAGAGCCCGACAAGACCGATCGACTGTTGTTTAATGCCTACGTCAACGACTTCGGCAAGTACGACCTGAACCTAAATACTTCTGCTCGCATCAGCCCCAAGCTCAGCACCGCGCTGCTGTTGCACGCTGACCACCTGGGCCGCCGCGTCGACCGTAATAAAGATGGTTTTCTGGATCTGCCGCTGGCTACGCAGTACAACGTACTGAATAAGTGGAAGTACAAGTCGGGCAAGGCTGTGGTGAGCGAACTAGGCATCGGCGCCCTGCGCGAAACCCGCCAGGGAGGTCAGGTAGGCTTCCGGGAGGGCGATGCTAATAACCCATACTACGGCATCACACAAGAAACCAACCGCTACACCGCTTACGGCAAGACTTCCTATACCTGGCCAACTAAGCCCTATCAGAGCTTAGGCCTGTTGCTGACGGGCACTAGCCACGCATTCAACTCGGCATACGGCGGCAGCGTATATGGCTCCAGCTTTGAACAGGTTCATCACGGCCACGGCGCTCATTACCGTCCTCAGCGCACCTACGATGGCACCCAGCGTACCGGGCTGGCTACGTTGCTGTTTCAGAGCGCCATCGGTAATACGTCGCACGTTTACCGCCTCGGCGCCAGCTACCTATACGACGCTTTCGTGGAACACCTGCGCACTGGAGAAACGGGCCTGACGCCTGAGCAAGCCCGCCAGCGCGAACGGCGGGCCCGCACCGAGCGGGTACCGGGAGTGTTTGGGGAATACACTTACCAGAACTCGCGCAACCTGACCCTGGTAGCGGGCGGCCGCGCCGATTATCACAACTTATTCGGTTGGTTTCTGACCCCGCGCCTCAATGTGAAGTACGATGCTACCAGCAGCACCGTGCTGCGCTTGGCAGCCGGGCGGGGTTACCGGGTGGCCAACCCCATTGCCGAGAACACCGGCATGCTGGCCAGCAGCCGCATTTTCAACGTGGCTACCGACCTACAGCCCGAACGCGCCTGGAACGTGGGCGGCAGTTTCTCCCAATACTTCACGGTGGCGGGCCGACAGGCGACTTTCGTGACTGATTACTATCACACGGTGTTTCAGAACCAAGTGGTAACCGATCCTTACACCCTGCCCTCGCTGCTGATTATCCGCAATCTGGGTCCGGGTGGGCGCTCGTTCTCGCGCAGCTTCCAGACCGAAGTACAGGTAGAGCCTGTAAAAGGCTTGCAAGCCAAGGCCGCCTATAAGTGGCTGGACGTGCAGACCAGCTACGGCAATCAGCTCTTGCCCAAGCCGCTTACACCGCAGCACCGCTTGTTTGGCAACCTGTCCTATGCCAGTGCCTACGATAAGTGGCGCGCCGACTTTACCGCCCAGTGGTACGGCCGCCGACCTTACGCTCACGGTCCCGAGCACCAGCACGATGCCAGTGGCGACACGCCCGTGCTGCGCTATTCGCCACGTTTTGCCATGTTCAACGCCCAGGTTACCCGGGCTTTCAAACGCATGGATGTGTATGTCGGCGTCGAAAACCTGACGAACTACCGGCAGCGCAACCCGATTGACGCTGCGGACCAGCCTTTCAGCCCGGCATTCGATGCCGCTATGAACTGGGGTCCTATCTACGGCCGCTTAACTTACCTGGGCATGCGCTTCCGTTTGGAATAGCATTTGCATTAAGACTCTCACTTCTCTAATTCGACCTTCATGAAAACCATTCAAGCTCTGCTTTTTAGCCTCGTTTCGCTTTTTGCTTCCGAAGCCGTAATGGCTCAAAACGGCGGCAGCAAGCCCAAGCAGAAATCCGGTACGGAACAGATTCAAATCAAGACTTCCGCGGTGTGCGACATGTGCAAAACCCGCCTCGAAAAAGCCATGGCTTACGAAAAGGGGGTGCAAGCGGCCGTGCTGAACGTACCTACCCAAATGCTTACCGTTACCTACCGGGCTGACAAGACTACTCCGGAGGCGTTGCGCACCGCCGTCACAGCCACCGGCTACGACGCCGACCAGCTGACGGCCAATGCCAAAGCGTATGAGCGCCTACCCGAGTGTTGCCAGAAAACTAACAGCATCCACACCAAAGAGTAATCTGGTTGGCCATCCCAACACCCTTCGACAGCGCGGCCAATACTCAGCAGTACGGCCGCGCTGTCGGCGGTTATAAGGCCACTGACTTGTAAGTAAAGTTATTATTGCGTGCTGCTTAATATTCAACAGCATCGGTAGAATTCTACTGCATTCACCACCCGCACACATACACCTTCAACTTTTTTACACAACACAACCCTCTTAAAATCAATTATATATACTATTTATCAAACTCACTTATTTCAGTCATTAATTATTCATGTTTTAATTGTGTCATGCTGAGAATTAGTAGAGGAACCGACAGACCTGAGTCGATGAACTGTTTTATACAGTCGCTGAACCCTAGTTTATACTTCCGGTGAGTAGTAAGGGTATTCGACAAACCTATTATATTCACCCCCATTCTCGCTGCGACCCTGGTCATGAAGATTACTTGTTTGCTTCTCGATGACGATCCGCTGGTACTAGATCTGCTACAGGCTTATATAGCTATGACGGATGTACTGGACGTAAAAGCCACTTTTACAGATCCACTGGAAGCGCATAGTTATCTGTTACAAAACGAAGTGCAGGTGCTCTTTTCCGACGTCACCATGCCGCACCTATCGGGTCTGGACCTAGTGCGCTCTTTGCACGAGCCGCCATTGGTAGTGCTCATGACAGCGCATCCACAGTATGCAATGGAGGGGTTCAACCTAGACGTATGTGATTTCCTGCTAAAGCCTATTTCGCTGGACCGCTTTCTGAAAGCCGTCAACAAAGTAGCAGGCCTATTGCGCACCTCGGCTCCGGCCCTTGCTCCCGACCACGGTGACCTGCTTTCCGGCTGGGGCTCCTTTTTTATCCGCACTGATTCTCAGTTTGTACGCCTACATTACCGCGAAGTACTTTACATCGAGGCGCTGAAAGACTTTACCAAAATCAACACGGTGGATGGGCGCACCCACCTAACGCTGGTCAATCTCAAGAACCTCGAAGAGCAGCTACCGACGGGCCTGTTTGTGCGGACGCACCGCTCTTATCTCGTCAACGCAGCGCGCATCGATTCGGTGAGCAATCAAGAAATACGCGTGGGTGGTCGGGCCCTACCATTGGGCCAAACCTATAGGGAAAAGGTGACGGAGCGCATCGTGAACCACGCTCTTATTCGGCGACAGCACTAGGCCGAACGTCTACCCTCACTACCGCTTCAGGTGCTGCGGCACCACCCGATTCAGCGGTGGGCAAAGTAAAACGGAATATCGACCCTTTGCCCAATTCGCTTTCGCAGAGGAGTTGGCCACCGTTACGCTCTACAAATTCCTTGCACAGAATCAGCCCTAGGCCGGTTCCCTTTTCGCGGGCAGTGCCCAGGGTAGTATGTGGTCCTGCTCCACTGAAGAGCAAGTCTTGTTCTGCCTCGGTCATCCCGATGCCCGTATCCTGAACGGCGACTTCCCAGAAAGTACCCAAGCGCTGCGCCGACACTGTTACGTGGCCTCCGGTTGGCGTGTACTTTATCGCGTTACTGAGCAGGTTGCGCAGCACCAGCCGCGTCATGTTCACATCGGCGCGCACATCATGCGGTTCACACACTTCGCTTTGAAGGATGATTTCTTTCCGCTCAGCGTCGCCGTCCAGCAGCGAGAGGCATTCCTCTACCACCTCATCGAGTTGAAACACCTCGGGGCGCGGCCCACGGCCTTGCATTTGCGTAGCTGCCCAGTTGAGCATGTTGTCGAGCAAGCCCAAAGTAGTGGACAACGTCCGTGTCAGCCGCTCCGAATGGGCCGAGAGCTTTTCCGGGGGAAGCTTGCCCATGGCCAGCAACGACAATAACGAATACAATGAACTGAGCGGGCTGCGCAAATCGTGCGATATAACCGAAAAGAGCGTGTCTTTGGTCCGGTTTAGCCGGTCGAGCTCTTCCTTTTGCCGGCTGATGGCGGCGTTCTTTTGTCGCAACAATCGGTTGATACGGTGCTGCTCCTGCCGGCCCCGGTACAGAGCAATTACCGTCAGTAGTAGTAGCACAGTGCCAACAGCTAGCACATTGCGGGCTAGCTTCTGACGGCGCAGATTGGCCTCCTGCACTTCGCGCTTCTTGGTCAATAGCTGAATTTCACGCTCCTTCTTTTCGGCTTCGTAGCGGGCACGTAGCTCGGCTACTTGCACCGCCCGTTTTTCGGCGGCAGCGCTATCCTGCAGGCTTACATAGCGCAGCAAGGCCGCTACAGCCGACTCAAACTTGCCTTGGCGGCGGTAGATGCTGGCTAAGTCGCGGTAAGCCTCGCTCAAGCGCACCGTGCTGCGGCTTTGCCGCACAAGTGGTAAGGCTTTCGCCAGATAGCGCTCAGCTGCTGGCAAATTTCCGATAGAGTCGCTGGTCATGGCGAGCGACTCGTACAGGGTAGCCTGCAGGTCCGGCGGCGTACGGCGGCGCGGTAATCGATCCAAAGCACGGTTGTAGAAGCTCTGAGCCACTTCGTAATTGCCCAGCGCCACGTACACCTCCCCCGTGCTATGCAGCGCGTAGCCCACCCCTGCGCTATCCTGAAGCTCGGCGGCGCGCTGTACTCCCAAACCTAAGTAATACAGCGCCCGACTGAAGTGCTGCTGCTCCAAGTGCATGCGGCCAACTGCATGCAACGCCATAGCGGCGCTGCGAAGGTTGCCAATACGGCTCCAGATGTTGTAGGCCCGCTCGTAGTTATTCAGCGCCTGAGCCCAGGCATGTTGGCTGGCGTACACATCCCCCAAATGCTCATGCACCCGGGCCTGGGCAGCCTCATCAGGCGGGCGTAAGCTCTTTAACTGCCGCAATGCTTGCTGATAGCTATTGCGGGCCTGCCCCGTGTCGCCTTGCGCAAACTGCACCTGCCCCATTAACTGAAAGGCACCGGCAACATCGGCTGGACGGGCAGCTAGTCGGTACAGCTGCAGGGCTTGTTTGGAGTGCCGGACAGCTTGGTTGTAGCGATGCAGTCCCAGTAGCGCCTTCGCCATGGCCGTATGCGCCACTGCCGCCCGAGCCGGTTGTTCTCGCGATACGCGGTTTAACTGTTCTTTAGCTTTCCGTAACGATTCCTCTAGGTGAGGCTCGTTTGTCTGCAGGGGAGCGTAGCGCAGGCTACCAGGTAAGCCCAACTCCTCATCGGGCCGCGCTAGGGCTTCTGCACGCGTGCTCACAGTCATAGCCCACACCATGGCCAGCAAAGCCAAGCAGTGGGTAGAACAATGGCGCAATGTTCGCGTCAGAACCAAGATAAAACGGTGATAGAATGGCGAGTACGCACCGATAGGGGTATGCCCCCATCTAATTAAAATTAAGAAAAAACTCCATAAAAAGCCGGACTTGCGTGCTGTTATGCGGCTTGTTTCGTACGCCAAAGGCGCCACCACGGCAAATAAGGCTGATCATGGTGTTCATAATGGTACCCGAAAAAGTAGCAGCTGACAAAGGCCCACGCGTGATGCGGTAGCTGACTCCGTGACTTATGAGCGTTATCGGGGGCGTGCTCACCCCGGTGCGGTAAATAGGTTCCGAAATAAAACAATTGCACCGTCGCTAGCACCGAAGGCAGCATCCAGAAGGCTATGATATTGCCGGTAGGCAAAAGCAGCTTTAGCACGTTGAAGGTAGCAGCCATCAAAAGCACTTGCCAGAAGGTGATGTAGTTCCGGGCAAAGCGCAACAACCAGCGCAGAAATCCTTCGTGCTGGCCGTCGTGGTAATCCGGGTCCTCAGGAGTGGCTACGTGCTGGTGGTGGGCATGGTGGCGGGGCAGCAGACGAGGATACCAGTTGAAGGCAAACAGAAAAGCCGCCAAGCCTCCCAAGCCGTGGTTGAGCCGCCGGTTAGGACTCACCACGCCGTGCATAGCATCGTGGGCCGTAATGAACAGGCCAGTGTACAAATGTGTCTGAACCAAGGCCAGCAGATAAGGCCATGGGGTACGCCAATTGGGCGTGTAATACCCCAGCAGGTACACCAACAGCGCTGCCCAGCAAGTAATGATCAGCACGGCCATGGCTACGCCTTTATAACCCAGCGGCTCTGGGCGTACCCTACTTAGGGGGGGCGGCTGACTCAATATCGGATTGGCCGCTGAGGAAGAAGCTCCTGACTGGGAAAGGCCACTCATGCGCGTCAAAGGGCCATTAGTGCATCGCGCACATCTTCCATCAGCCACATGGGCGTACTGGTAGCGCCACAGATTCCTACTGTTTGGCCAGGCTCAAACCAAGCTGCGCAAATCTCTTCCACTTTGGATATGAAGTGCGTGTTGGAGTTGGTGTCTTTGCACACCTGGTACAGGACTTTACCATTGGAGCTTTTCGTACCCGACACAAACACGATTTGGTCGTATTCGGCGGCGAAGCGACGTAGTTCCTGGTCCCGGTTGGACACCTGGCGGCAAATGGTGTCGTTGGCGGTCAGCTGGTAGCCCCGGCCTTCCAACTCGCCCTTGATGCGGTAAAAGCTATCGGTGCTTTTCGTGGTCTGGCTATAGAGCGTGATGTTGGAAGGCAACTCGTGGCGCAGCAACTCGTCAAGGTTCTCAAAAACGACGGCGTCACCGCGGGTTTGGCCGAGCAGGCCGCGCACCTCCGCGTGACCGTGCTTGCCGTAGATGAAAATGCGCTCCTTCCGGTCGTAGCTGCTCTTGATGCGGTTTTGCAACTTCAGTACTACCGGGCACGAGGCGTCGATCAGCGTGAGGTTGTTCTGTAGCGCCATCTGATACGTGCTGGGCGGTTCGCCGTGCGCCCGGATCAGCACTTTCTCGTCACGCAAGCCGGCCAGCGTATCGTAGTCGATGATGCGCAGGCCACGCTTTTCCAGTCGCTCGACCTCCTCATCGTTGTGCACGATGTCGCCGAGGCAATACAGGTAGCCCTGCTCGTCAAGGATATCCTCTGCCATTTGAATGGCGTAGATTACCCCGAAGCAAAAGCCGGAATGCGGATCGATGCGGACACTTAGGTTGAGCGGCATATCTGACTCGGTAACCATTAATCCGGGTAGAAGGTTGCGACGGCGCTACCGCCAGAAGATACAAAATATACCCCGGGACTTATTTTGCTTGGCGAGCAGCGCAGGTCACTCCGGTAGCTTGCGCAAGCGGTCGGCATCGGCGCCGGTAATGTGGTTGTTGGCCAGCATGAACTCGCGCACGTTTCGGAACGACTCCGCATCCATTCCTGATTTGGGGTGGCGCAGCAGGGCCTGTAGCAAGAAGGTGCGGTCTTCGTCTAGGTGTTTGCTGGCTCCCAGGAACCTTGGCAGGTTACTTTCCACACTGAAGCGCAAAAAGCGTACTTCGGCCTGCTGCGGTTTCAGCGCCACGGCTTCGTCAAACTGCTTGCTGGCAACCTTTACCCGATCGAGCTTATCGAACATGCCGCCGGTATGCTTGGCCATAAGTGCTTCTGAGGCAGCCTTGTAAGCCAGCACCGTAGCGTCGCGTCCGGTATAGGCGTTCATCAGCTGATGTAGGCGGCGGCTGGCCGCCGCATCGTCGGCGGCTTCGCGGTAAAGGCGGCGCAGGGCCGGCAGGTCGTAGGAAGAGGTGGTTTCGGTGGTCAGCACAGAGACGAACAGGGAGAACAGGAGAATCAGCAGTTTCACGTTGGGGAGCAAATACTTAGATAGCGCGGAGACGGTATCGGAAGTACGAGCCTACCAAGAGTAATAGTTTCGTATTGTCGGGCACCCGCACCCGGCCGCTTAAAATACGGGCTGCGGGCTGCTGCCGGATTTTGTCGAAAAGCTTTAGGTAATAAACATAAGCGAGGTACACGCCCAAGCGGGCTGAACGTGGTAGCTCGCAGATTCCCGCGTAACCGGATTCAAAATCGGCCCGGATATCGTCCTCGATTTCGCGCTTGGTTTTGTCATCGAACTGTTCGTAGCAAACGCCGGGAAAGTAGACCCGGCCGCGCTCTTCATAGTCCGAACGCAAGTCGCGCAGAAAGTTTATCTTCTGAAAAGCAGCCCCAAGGCGGCGCGCCGGGTAGCGCAGGCGCTCAAACATGGTATCGTCGCCTTCACAGAATACGCGCAGACACATTAGCCCGACCACTTCCGCCGAGCCGTAGATGTACTCGTCGTAGAGCTGCTGATCGTAGCAGATATCCTCCAGGTCCATGGCCATGCTGTGCAGAAAGGCTTTGATAAACTCCCGGTCGATGCTATAGCGGTGCACGGCCAGCTGAAAGGCGTGCAGCACGGGATTCATGCTGAACTGCTCATCGAGGGCGCGGAACGTTTCGTCCTGAAATTCGCGCAACAGCGCCGTTTTGTCGCGGTCGTGAAAAGTATCTACAATTTCATCGGCCCAGCGCACAAAGCCATACACGGCATAAATGGCTTCGTGAAACCTAGGATCCAACGTGCGAATGCCGAGTGTGAACGAAGTGCTATAGCGCTGCGTGATGAGCTTGCTGCACCCTAAGCTGGCTTGGTCGAACAAGGCCACGTGGTCCACAACGGGCGAGGGGGAAACGGCGGGTGGAAGAGTGGCCATGGTGGGAGAAAGTACAGATTGGGTCTACGTCAGAAAAATGCGGAATAGTCGTCCATTGTTTGTGGGCCCGACCTACGTCATCATAATATACTCATTATCACACCATCACAGGATATTCCTTTTCCACTTCGCCGGCTACCACCTGCCCCGAAATAAGCGAAGGTGGCACACCCGGCCCTGGCACCGTGAGTTGACCGGTGAAATAGAGGTTATCGACTTTGGGGCTCTTGAGCGTGGGCTTCAAAATGGCTGTTTGCCGCAGGGTGTTGGCCAGCCCGTAAGCATTGCCTTTGAAAGCGTGGTAGTCGTCCTGAAAGTCGCGGTGAGCGTAACTGCGGCAGTATACCACAGCGTCGCGGATGCTCTGGCCAGTGTGGCGCTCCAGGCGCTCCATGATAATGTTGTAGTACCGTTGACGCGTAGCCTCATCGTCGCCGCCAATACCCGGGGCCACTGGAATCAGCAGAAACAGGTTCTCGCAGCCTTCTGGTGCCACCGATGGATCGGTGACGCTGGGCACGGAAGCGTAAAACAACGGCTTGGTAGGCCAGCGGGGCGCCTCGTAAATCTCGTGAGCGTGGTGATTGAAGTCTTCGTCGAAGAACAAATTGTGGTGGCGCACGTTCTGCAGGCGCTTGTTCAGGCCCACGTAAAACAGCAGCGACGAAGGCGCCATGGTGCGCGTGTCCCAGTACTTAGGGGAATAATGCCGATGCTCAGGAGCCAGCAATTGTTGCTCCACGTGGTGATAATCAGCACCGGCTACTACCACGTCGGCTTCGTGCAGGCCCGAAGAAGTGAGCACACCGGTAGCCCGACCGTTGAGCACCGGTATTTGTTGCACTTCCTGATTGTACTCAATGCGGACACCTTGCGCTTCTGCCACCCGCACCATACCCTGCACAATCTGGTGCATACCGCCCATGGGGTACCAAGTACCTAAGGCGAGGTCGGCGTAATTCATGAGTGAGTACAGCGCGGGAGTATTCTGCGGCGTAGCGCCTAGAAACAGCACCGGAAACTCCATCAGCTTCACCAGTTTGGGATGCTGAAAGAAGCGCTTCACGTGGGTGTGCATGTTTTGCAGCAGGTCGAGCCGTACAGCATCAACGAGCAAACGCGGATCGGCAAACTCCAGAACCGAGCGGCCGGGCTTGTTCACGAATTTGCTCATCCCCACTTGATACTTATAGCCCGCCTGCCGGAGGAACTCATCTAAGCGGCGGCCGGCGCCGGGCTCCAACTGCTCAAACATATGGCGCAGCGCTTCCATATCGGCCGGCACGTCCATAACGTCATTGGTCCCAAACACTACCCGGTACGAAGGGTCGAGGCGCACGAGGTTGTAGAAGTCGGCGGGGGTATTTCCGAAACGGGCAAAGAACTGCTCAAACACATCCGGCATCCAGTACCAGCTAGGCCCCATATCGAAAGTGAAGCCATGGGCCTGAAACACCCGAGCCCGGCCGCCGGGGCCATCGTTTTTCTCCAAGACGGTGACTTGGTAACCGCGCTGAGCTAGCGAAGCGGCAGCAGCCAGACCGGCAAAACCAGCTCCAATGACAATAACTCTCGATGCTTGGGCAGAAGTAGTCAACAGATGCAAAAAGATGAATGGACGGTAGCAAGCTACCAATTGGCCTCGGACTTTGTTTGGCAGCACCTAGGCCCGACGCTTGGCAGTATCATACGCGGGACAAAAAGGCCGCAAGCCACGCCCTTCAATGAGGTTGCAGCTTGCGGCCCGATTACGCACCCGACTCGATTACTCCTTCCCCCTACGCGCCGGGTGCGTAGACCTTAAGCGCATCCTTTAGCTCCTTGCGGGCAATGTGGATGCGGTTTTTGACGGTACCAATGGGGATTTGCAGCTTCTCCGCAATTTCCTGGTACTTGTAGCCAATGTAGTACATCATGAAAGGCGTGCGGTACTCGTGCCCGAGATGCGCGATGGCCTCGTTGATATCTGTTACGACGAAATCCGATTGCGCACCGTTGTGCGTGATGTAATTTTCGTCGGTGTTGAAGTACTGGAAGTACTCAGTGGTGTCAATGTGACTGTTGCGCTTCGTTATCTTGTTGTAATTGTTGATAAACGTGTTGCGCATGATGGTGTAAAGCCACGCCTTCAGGTTGGTCCCAGCCTTGAACTTCTCTTTGTTCAGGAGGGCCTTGAGCAGCGTTTCTTGCACCAAGTCTTTGGCATCATCAGCATCGCGGGTCAGGTTCATTGCCACGGGCCGAAGTGAGTAGGAAATCTTCTGTACTTGGTCTGTGAATTCCAGGGAAGTCATACGCCTGTTTAACATTTAATGACCAAAAGCTAAACAAACATACGAAAGCTCTCGATAAGCATACGCAGATGCCCGTCCTTTTTTTCGTTGTTTCGGCAAACTGGCCCGATTGGTCGTTAAACTGGCCGAAGTAGCCGATAAACTTTCTTATCAATCACTCAAAGTCAGCAGCGTAAACATCTACTCATCGACTTAAGCCAACTACCTGTTAATCAATTTTTAATACAGCGTTTCAAGCCTTTTTCAAGGTGAGCATTTTTACTACTTGAGCGTGGCCTCGCCTACTTGCAATTGCTCTACAAAACTGATAAAGTCCGTCATACGCTGGACCCGCTCAAAGCGGGGGGGCAGTTGTAAACCCGGCTGTTGTGTAACAGGCCCGTAGAGAAGAAAATCGTTATCAGGGCATAACTGCCCCAATTCAGCTAAGAACTGAGGAAGCCGGTCGCGCTCCGGCACGGTGGTCAGTACCGAACAGACATAATGAGGATGGTAGCATGCACACACTGCAGCCAACTCTTTCACCGGCAGATTCTGCCCCAAATACAGTACATGGTGGCCCCGGGCGCGCAATAAGTAATTCATGAAAAGCAGCGCCAACTCGTGCAGCTCCCCTTCGGGCAAAAACAGCACCCACCTGGTATTGGTAGCGGCGTCCAGTGTGGGCAAAGCATTGACCGCCGACAACAGCTTCTGCCGCAACAGATGCGTGGCCAGGTGTTCCTGCGCCGGGTTAAGGCTGCCGGTCTGCCACAATACTCCTACCCGATACAGGAAAGGATATACGACGTTCATCATCGTTTCCTCAAACCCTATTTCCTGCGCCGACCGCGCCAATACTTGGCTTAGCCGGGGCTCGTCCATATCCAAAGTAGCGGTGAGCAGCGCAGTAATTTGGGGGTTGTACTGATGAGGGTCGTTGCAGCAGTCAGCTACCGCTTTGCACAGGTCTTGTTCCGATAAGCTGGCTACGTGCGAAATGCGGTGTCCACGCTCACACAGCGTGGCTACATTAAGCAGACGGCGTAAATCGGTGTCGCAGTACGTGCGGATATTGGTAGGGGTGCGCTCCGGGCACAAAATACCGTAGCGCTGCTCCCACATCCGGATGGTATGCGCCTTGATACCGGATAAGCTCTCCAGGTCCTTAATCGAAAACTGCCCCACGTTAAGAAAGTACTACTGTTGGATAAAGGTTTTGCGGGCGGGGGCAGCCGCCTTGCGACGAGCCAGCCTGAAGTATTTTGGCGACACCCACAGCAGCCCGAATTCCTCACTACCGTCGCGGCCTGTGGTTTTGTGGTGCATTTTGTGAGCCATATTCAAAGCCCGCAGGTAAGCATTGTGGGTGCGTTTCCAGAAAGGTAGTCGCCGGTGGATAAGCACATCGTGCACCAGGAAATACAGCGAGCCATAGATGGCAATGCCCATGCCTACCCAATAACGCCAGTCCTTGTCGGGGCCGCCATACACCATAAACAGCATCGACAAGCCGCCATAAAACAGGAAGAACAGGTCGTTGCGCTCGAAGTGGTGTGGGTGGCGCACGTGGTGCGAGCGATGTAGAAACCACAGCGGGCCATGCAGCACGAATTTGTGCATGAACCACGCCACGAATTCCATACCCAGAAAGGTTCCGACCACAAGGGCCGCGCCAGCTAAGGGAGTCATGGTGAGCAAACCAGTACCGACTGCCTGATGTTTGCAAATGCCGGTGGTGTGAAGAAAAAGATAGCGCGCAAAGGTGAAAATTAGGCCCTTTATCAGCCCTATAAAAGGCCGACGCGAAGAATTTGGCTGCGGGCCAGGGTATCCGAAAGGAAAGCCCAGCCTACGGCTAAATTCTTCGCGTCAGGAAAGGCAGCAGTAGCCTAATTCCAAGTGAGCTTTTCCTTATTTAGAAAAGCCGATATGCCGCGCCGGCAATCCTCCGAGCCGCGTGCCTCGGCGTTGAGGCGGGCAGCATAGCGCAGGCTCTCTTCCAGGGGCAGTTCCGGAATCCGCGCCAGCATCTCCTTCGTGATTTCCATGCTCTGGCCGGAGTTCTCCACGCACAAACGGCGCGCAAAGCGGTACACATGCTCGGCCAGCTGCTCGGCAGGCACTACCTCGTTGATGAGGTTGTAGCTCACGGCTTTTTCGGCCGGAATTACGTCACCTGTGAGGAGCAACTGCTTGGTACGGGCTTCACCGATTTTGCGCAATAGGAACACACTTACGATGGCCGGCAGAAAGCCAATTTTTACTTCTGTGTACCCGAATTTGGCTTCAGGTACGGCAAAAGCAAAGTCGCAGAGCGTAGCCAAGCCGCAGCCACCAGCCAAGGCGTGGCCTTGCACCTGCGCAATCACCACCTTCTTGAGTGTGTAGATCTGGTGAAAGAGCTGCATCAGATGCGTGGAATCGGCCAGGTTATCGGTGTAGCCGAAGCTCTGCAGCTCTTGGATGTAAGCCAGATCAGCGCCAGCGCAGAAAGCAGGGCCTTCGGCGCGCAAAACGATGACTTTGCAGTCGGAGTCGTTTTCGGCGTATTCAAACGCTTGCTTAAGCTCGGTCACCAGCTCCGAGCTTAGGGCGTTGCGTTTTTCGGGACGGTTGAGCGTGATGTAGCCGATAGCTTCATTCACATCGTAGCGTATGTACTGTAACGCTTCTAGCTCCTGGGTAGCCATATCTTCCATGAGTCGTTGCGTGGGCGGTATGGTGGAGGGCCCCGCGACGCGTTGTTCCCCTAGCAACGGAGAATTGGAGCCGAAACGGCCCGGTGCGTGGCAGCGCCCGAAAGGGCTCAGGTCAAACCTAACAAAAATGATGCGACAATAAAACGCGCGTCGCACGCGACCACAGATCGTGAAGAATGTACGAAGTAATAGCGAAGTTGGTCGGGGTGCCACTCGAAATTACTCGTACGTGGCGGCTTAGAGCTTGCCCATACTTGGCGTTATGGACTGTGTCCAAGCACCTTGCATTGTTACATCGTGCACTTTAAATCCTGCGGCTTGCAGCTGGGGCGTGAGTTTCTCAACGTACCAGGTGCGGCACGAAGAATCAAAAATGATCCGGGCATGCGGGCCGAAGGTAGCGCGCAGCTGATCGGGCCATACCCGGGCATTGCGGCGCAGCACTACGATATCAACGGGCACTGGGTGCGGCGCTTTCCACAGCCGGTCGCTCACCCAGGCTACGCGCTGGCCGCGCCACGTGAGCAGCACCGGTCCTTTAGCCGATAAAGCTTGCACGGCTACTTCCTGAGCCGGCCAGCCAGCTACGTAGCGCACCATCTCGTTGCCTCGCTCGATCAGGCCGGGCAGTACCCGATAGGTTTGCTCGGTGTTATTGAGCGGCATCGAGTCGGGCGTCATAATCAGTGCCGACGCACCATCGTGCAAGCCCACGGCGGAGCGACGCGGAATGCTGTAGATAATGAGGCGCTGATCGGCAGCTACTTCGCGGGCATCGGCCACGCGGCTGCTGGAAAAGGCCAGTACAACCAGCGTGGCCGCGCCAAGCCAAGCCAACCGGCGCCAAGCCACAAACGCCAGCAGTACGGCAATGAGCAGGTACAGCAGCCACGTTTGAACCGGAGAAAGGCGTATTTCCTGAATCAAAGCCCCAGGCAGCGCCCGTCCCACGAGCAGGATGTACTCATTGAAACACCAGATGAGCTTCTCGAACACCCAGCCCACACCCTGAGGCAGCCAATCCCAGGCGGCCCATCCCGTCAGCCACTGCCCCGCAGCGGCAATGCCGGCCACCACCTGCAAGCCCAAGCCCACATACAGCGCACCCGACGACAGCGGAACGGCCACCAGATTCGACAGCAGAAAATTCATGGGAAACTGATGGAAGTAAAACAGCCCGAGTGGGAAAGTGGCCACCTGCGCGGCCAACGACAGCGCTACGGCCTGCCACAGCCAATCGAGTGACCAAGCCGTCCAGCCCATGAGTTTGTGCTGAGCTTTCGATTGCCAGGGCCGTTTCTTTTTGGCCATCCATTCCTGCACATCCAACCAAGCCGAGATGCGCGGCTGCAGGTACACAATGCTCAGCACGGCCAGAAAGGAGAGCTGAAAGCCGACGTCGACAATCAGATACGGGTCGTAGAGCAGCAGGCAGAAAGCGGCCACCGCCAGCGTATTGTACATATTGCTCTGCCGGCCCACGGCTCGGGCCACTGCCACAAAGCTGAACATCACGGCGGCCCGTAGTACCGAAGCCGAGAGCCCCGTCAAGAAAGTGTACGACCAGATGACCAACAGCCCCAGGGCCGCCGACCAATACCGAAAGCCACGAGTATGGCCGAAAAAGTACTTCAGAATCAGCTGCAGAATGGTAAACAGCAGCCCCACCTGCAGGCCCGACACGGCCATGATGTGCGTGGTGCCGGTGCTGGCGTAGGCTTTCTTGGTTTCCTCGTCCACGTCGTCTTTCATGCCAAGCACCAAGGCATCGGCAATGGCGTATTCGCGCCGGGCCTTCACGTAGTGCTTGAATACGCCGTCGAGCACATCTGCCGCCTGCATGCTGTGGTAGCGCAGTCGGCTCGGCGGGGCCATGGTCAGCAGGCGGTACTGATCGGGGTGGATGAACTGCTGATGGTAGATCTGGTGGTAGCTGAGGTAGCGGCGGTAATCAAACTCCCCGGGATTGAGCGGCGCCTTGGCCGGGGCCGGCGCTCCGCGCACTAGCCACACCTCTCCGTAGTGCGGTTCCTTCACGCCCGCTTCGTAGCGCGGCACCGATACGCGCACTCCCCCGCGGGCCGGCCGCCACTCCCCTGCCACCCGCACTGCCGATACGCGCAACGTGGTGGCATAGGTATTGGGCCGCTCCACGGTATAATCGTCGACTACGGCCCGGTAAAACTCGATTTCGCCCTGATGATACAGATGGTCGGGTTGCCGGCTTTCGGTAGCGCGCTGTGCGGCAGTGGTTCCTAGCAGCACCACGACCAGCAACCCCAGGATGCCTACGGCATCGTTCAGACTGGGCTCATTCCGGCGGGCAGCCCACAAATGAGCGGCGATGTACAGCACCACGGCGCCGGTCAGCCCTGGCAGCAGTTCCGGCAGTGACGGGCCCCAATAAAACCAGATAATAATGCCCAGAATCAGGCCCAATACCAGCCGCACGGCCGGATGAGTGGCCCACGGAATGGTGGTCGAACGGATAGCCATTGACGAATCGAGAGGGTATAATTTGTCCTAATCGGTAACCACTGCTAAAGCAGGAGCTTACGAGTTAGGCAAAATTTCCGGAGCCGCCAAAGCAGAGGTTTCTTAGGGCGCTACTGGGCCGCGGGCCGCTGCCACACCATTTTATAGTGCTGAATAGCGGCCTCCGTAAACTCCTCTCCTTCTTTCACAAAGCAGTGCCGCTCGTAAAACGGTACGGCTCGCAGCTGAGCATTCAGGTATACCGTGGCTTCGGGATGTGCGGCCTGCACGTCGCGCAGCACGGCTGCTAGCAAGGCCGCCCCCACCTGCTGATTGCGGTAAGCCTCTAGCACGGCGAAGCGCTCCAGCTTCACGCCCTTGTCCGTCACGCGCCAGCGGGCGGCGCCGCACGGCGTGCCGTCGGCGGCGTACGCGAGGTAATGCGTAGCGCCTTGCCGATCGAAGGCGTCGTTTTCCAGCTCCCGGGGTACCCCCTGGCCTTCCACAAATACCGTTTCGCGGATGGCAAAAGCCGATTGCAGGTCTTCAGGGGCGGTGATTCGGTTGGCGGTAATCATGGCGAACAGGGTAAACGGTAAAGCACGACGGCGCGGCAGCAAAGCTACCGCGCCGTCGTAAAAAAAGCAGCGAAAGAGAAACGCTAAGCCTGCTCTTGGTTTACCGGCAGATCCGTCGTCGGCAGGTCGTCGCCGGCAGCGGGGCGCTGGCCGGGCGGGTAGTAGCGCGCCGGGCGCACGGGGCGCTCGGCCTGGGCGCGTTGCTGATCGGCGTCATGCTTGTCGTAGGCCATCACGATCTGCTTCACCAGGCGGTGACGCACCACGTCTTCAGCCGTCATTTCTACAAAGCCAATGCCGGGTACGTCCTGCAGGATATCAAGCGCCTGGAACAAGCCTGATTTGATTTTTGTGGGCAAGTCCACCTGGCTCCGGTCGCCGTTCACCATCACTTTGGCGTTCGGGCCCATACGGGTCAGGAACATCTTCAGCTGCGACGGCGTGGTGTTCTGCGCCTCGTCGAGCAGCACAAAGGCGTGGTTCAGGGTACGGCCACGCATGTAAGCCAGCGGCGCAATCTCGATGGTCTTGTTCTCCAAGTAGAACTTGAACTTCTCGGGCGGCAGCATGTCCTCCAGCGCGTCGTAAATCGGGCGCAGGTAAGGGTCAACCTTCTCTTTCATATCGCCGGGCAGGAAGCCAAGGCTTTCGCCAGCCTCCACTACGGGACGCGAAATGATGATTTTCTTGACCTCCTTATTCTTAAGGGCACGCACGGCCAGAGCCACCGAAATGTATGTTTTGCCGGTACCGGCCGGCCCCAGCGCAAACACCAAGTCGTTTTTGTTGACGGCATCTACCAAGCGCTGCTGGTTAGCCGTCTTGGCTTTGATGACGCCGCCTTTTGCCCCGAACAGAATTACGTCGGGCGACGATGCCAGCCGGGCATCCTCCAGCTCCTCATCGGATGAGCCCACATACTGGGCCACAGTCTTATCGGTGACCTGCCCGTACTGGTGGTAATGCTCGATGAGCGAAGACAGAATGTCGTTGATGCGCTGGATAACGGCCGTCTGGCCTTGAATCTTGATTTCGTTTCCGCGCGAAATGATTTTACTGCCGGGGAAGGCAGCCGCCAGCTGGCGGATATTCTGATTATCGGGACCCAAGAAGTCGACGAGCGAAACGTTCTCGAGCGTAATGACTTTTTCGACCAAGCTAAAGAGAGAATAAACGCCGGGGCGCAGTGGAGAGAAGAAAAGCGGCCAACTTGCTGAGCGGTCAGTCCGGCCCTAATGCCTACTTTTGCCGCCTCTGCAGTGGGCTCGAACAATAGTACGCATTCTTCTCAAAAACGGTCAATGGGCCTTATAACGTTCCTTTCGGACTTCGGCTACCGCGACCATTACGTGGCAGCGGTGAAGGCCCGGCTCCTGCAGCTGGCCCCCACCGTACCGGTACTGGATATAACGCACGCTATCGAGCCACACAACGTGGCTCAGGCCGTGCACGTGCTAGGGGCGGTTTTCGCTGATTTCCCGAAAGGTACGGTACACCTGATCGGAGTAGACGACCACGGGGCAGGCCGTCGTGGCTGGCTTGTGGCTGCGTGGCGCGGCCACTACTTCGCCGCCGCCGACAACGGCATCCTGACATTGCTCACCGATGGCCGCCCCGACGACCTCGTGCAACTGCCCATGCCTGCCGAGTGGCCCGCCTCCCCTACCCGCGACGTGCTGGCCGCTGCCGCCGCGCACCTGGCCAAGGGCGGCAAGCTCACCGACCTTGGTCTGCTCACCACGGAAATGCTGCAGCTGCTGAACCGTCAACTTCGCCTGCAGGACCACCGCATCACTGGTCACGTGGTGCACGTGGACCATTACGGCAACCTCATTACCAACATCACCCGTGCGGCCATCGAGGCGGTAGGTCACGGCCGACCGTGTACCATTCACTTCGCCCGGGAAGCGGTACGCGGCGTCGCGACGCACTTCCAGGCCGCCGACCCAGGCGACGCCGTTTGCATATACAACAGCGAAGGCCAACTGTGCATCGGCGTAAACCAAGGCCATGCCTCCGAGTTGCTGGGCCTGCACTACGATTCGCAAGTAGATGTGCGATTTGTGGTGGAAGGCTGAAATCGTTGAATGGCTTTAGATAGCCCGCCATTCAACAATAAAAGTTTAACAACCATGCTCATTCGCATCGTCCGCATGACGTTTCGGCCCGAGGCGGTAACGGAGTTTTTACGCGTGTTTCGAGCTTCTGAAGACCGCATTCGGCAGCAGCCCGGCTGCCGTCATATGGAGCTTTGGCAGGATGCCGAGGCTCCCAACGTCTTCTGCACGCACAGCCATTGGGACTCCGCCGACGACCTAGATACCTACCGCCGCTCGGCATTGTTTGGCGAAGTATGGCCAGCTACCAAAAGGCTGTTTGCGGCCCCGCCCATTGCCTTTTCTGTGAACCAAGTTACCGCCGATACCGCTCAGCTTCCCCCAACCGATTCGGTGCTCTAGCGCAACTTTCAGCTCCCGCTAGCGGTTAGTTCGGACTAACCCTGCGTACCTCAATTTCCACTAATCGATTTTGTCGCTTAGTGGTTCTTCTCTTCTATGCACCCCGACTACTTCACCTTCTACGGCCTGCCTGAGAGCTTCCTTCTCGATGAGAAAGTCCTCAAAAGTAGGTACTACGCCCTTAGCCGCGAGTATCATCCCGATTTTCACGCTACAGCCGTACCCGAGCAGCAGCAGCGCATGCTGGAGCTTTCCACCCAGAACACGAATGCTTATCGCACACTCTCCAGCTTCGATCTGCGCCTGCAGTACATTCTGCAACGTCATGGCCTGCTGGAAGAAGGCAAACAGGATCTACCTGCTGATTTTTTGATGGAAATGATGGAGCTCAACGAGCAGCTGATGGAGTTGGAATTTGAGCCTGACCCTGCCATTGCGAGCCGCGTAACGAAGGAGGTCGATCTGATTGAAAATGAGCTTCAAGCGGGCATCCAATCGACCTTGGAGCATTACGCCTCCCTCGGCGAAACAGCTCAAGCAGAAGCCCGCCAGCAAGTGCGCACTTATTATTTGAAACGGCGCTACCTCTTGCGCATTCGCGAAACTCTCTCTAAGTTTGCAACCCATTCGTGAATTACCGACACGAATGCTTGACTTGCCCAGATGGCGGAATCGGTAGACGCGTTGGTCTCAAACACCAATACCGCAAGGTGTGCCGGTTCGACCCCGGCTCTGGGTACTAGGAATTACTGCCGGAAGGCCCTAAAAGCTGCTGATTTGTTCGCAAATGCAGGTTTTAGGGCCTTTTTGCGTTTAGGCCGGTCGGGTTCTACCAACGGGTTTATTCAGATAGTTATGCCACCTCTTAAGACAAAGCTCCCAACCTCCGCTTTGTAGTAAGCCGCAACAATGGCCAGCTTGTTTTTTTCCCAACGACTTAAGCCACCCACGCGTTTAGGGCATCTTCTGAGCCCGATTTTGTCAAGACGTGGCTTACTTTACATTGTCATTTTCCGGTATGCCCACGGCTCCGCCTGAATTTCACACGCCTGCAGGCACCATCATTGGCTGGCGCGACGGCACGGTAGTACGAGCCAGCGGCGTTCGGTATGCTCAGGCTGCGCGATTTCAGCCCCCAGTGGAGGAGCCCGCTTCTGATGTACCTATTCAAGCCACCGCTCCTGGACCGGCGTGTCCGCAAGTGGTCGATTCACTGCTGAGTCAGGTATTGGGGCCAGCCCTGACCAATTTGCGGTATGACGAGGACTGCTTGCGGCTGACCGTAACGGCACCGGCTGACACGCAGCCCTCAGATCGGTTGCCCGTTATAGTGTGGATACACGGCGGCTCCTACGTGAGCGGGGCTGGTGACTTGCCCTTCTACGACCCGGCATTGCTAGTTACTGAGCAGCGAGTAGTGGCGGTAGCCGTTACCTACCGGCTTGGGCTTTTCGGATTTCTGGGTCACTCCAATGCCCCAGCCAATCTGGGCTTGCTCGATCTGCTGGCAGCTTTACGCTGGGTGCAGCGCAATATTGCCCACTTCGGCGGTGACCCAGCATGCGTAACTTTATTGGGACACTCTTCCGGGGGCGATGCTGCTGCGCATTTGCTAGTCTCAGAGGGCGCTGCAGGCTTGTTTCGGCGCGTAATATTACACAGTGCTCCACTCGGCCTAGCCCCAAACCGAGGTCGTATGACGCAGGCTATGTCGGCAGCGGTAGGCTCTCTTTCGGACGCTACCAGTCCCGATGAGGTACTAGCTTTCGAATCCCACGCTTGGCGCGCCGCTCGCTGGTCTGGGCTAAAAAGCGGTATGCCGTTCGGTACTCAATACGGTGCTTTTCCTTTACCTACCGAAGCCGCTGCTGAACAAGCCTGGCAAAAAGTAGCACCCACCATCGATGTTCTCATTGGCACCACGGCTGAGGAACTGCGCTTTTTTGCCGTCATCGACCCCAAGTTTCGTTGGCTGGAGCGCCTACCGTTATTAGGCCCAGCACTGACCCGCAAGCTGGTAGCTGTTGGCTCACGCCGCATCTACGTAGATCCAGCAGCGGCTTTTGCCCGCCGACATGCGCAGGCAGGTGGCCGCGCCTACTTGTTTACCGTCACGTACCGTCCCCATGGTAGCGCATTCGGAGCGGCCCACACCATTGACCTTCCTTTACTCCTTGGTACGCGGGAAATTTGGTCAGCTGTACCCTTGCTTGGCGAGGCTTCTTGGGAAGAAGTGGACCACGCCGGCAAGCAGGTGCGCAATATGTGGGCTGAGTTTGCGCGCACTGGTGTATTGCCTGTTCAGGCAGAACTGCCCGGCATACTTAAATTGTATTTAGCATAGTTACAACATTGTAGATCATATTTTCAAGGAACAGGTATCTACCCCAGTCCAAAATTTCCAATTTTTATATAAAAAACTATATATCAGTCAATAACCAACATTAAACCACATATCAACTAGGTTTACCGAGTTAACCCGCTTATCGATATTTCTGTCTGAATGCGCTGTAGAATTCAGGAGGCAATTATTACATTTGCATTTTACTAATTTAAGCGCAGGCACAATGGACCTGATATTGCAAGAGTGGGCTAACACGACAGAGCTCTTAGCTTGTGACACGTGCAACCAAAGGCGGACGCCTCACGAAGCCCGCGAAGTGCTAATGTACTTCGCTGGTGGTGGCGTAGAACAGCTGCTGGCTTGCCGCCACTGCGGGACATTACGCACCGCCATTACAGCCTAAGCTTATACGATAGCGGCGAAGGACGAGGACAAAAGGCATATGTCTGACAATCCTTTCATCTCGGTTTGCTTTGAGTTATCTACCCAGGATAATGGCCTACGCTTGCCCGAAGTGGTGAAGAGTAAGTAGCACCTCCACGCACTGTTCCTACTAGGGCTGGGATTAATCCTCAGCCAGCTCCCATACTGAAAAGCCCTGCGGCAAAACTGCCGCAGGGCTTTTCAGATTTAAAAAGAGGTTGGTTACGCGGGAAAGTCGGCTGAATCGCCTAGTTCGGCTACGCTTTCCAGTTCCTTGATCAGGCCTGTAAACTTTTCGCGTGCTCCTTTCACCGCCGCTTTACCGATAGGCAGATGCAACGGCGGATTTTCTTGGCGCACCAAGTCGTACATAATCTGAGCGGCGCGCTGCGGGTCGCCGGGCTGGCGGCCGCTGTAGCCCTGAATGCCTTTCAGGTTTTCGCCCACGGTGGCGCGGTAGTCCTCTATTTGCGTGTCGACGTAGCTGGCAGAACGGCCGGCCCACTCTGTACGGAAGCCGCTGGGCTCGATGTTGGTTACTTTGATGCCTAACGGGCCGACCTGCTGCGCCAGGCTTTCCCCAATGGCTTCGAGGGCAAATTTACTGGCATTGTACACGCCCACGCCGGGAAAAGTTTTGAGCCCCCCGATGCTGGTAATATTGATGACGTGGCCGCTACGTCGCTCGCGCAAGTGGGGTAGCACGGCCCGCAGCACGTGCAAGGGCCCAAACACATTAACGTCGAACTGGCGCTGTACCTCGGCCGCGTCAATTTCTTCGATGCTCCCCAACGAGCCGTAGCCGGCATTATTCACCACCACATCAAGATGGCCCAGGGCCTGGATGGCATCGGCAATAGCCTGCTTTACCTGAGCTTCGTTGGTTACGTCGCACACGAGGCCCCGGCCATCGGATCCAGCTTTTTGGGTAAACTCGTCGGCTTGCTCCTGCTTGCGGAACGTGGCAGCTACTTTATCACCTTGTTGTAGCAGCAAATCGGCCAGGGCAGCCCCAAAACCGGTGCTTACACCGGTAATAAACCAATGCTTGGGAGTAGAAGACATGATGTCTGATTAAAATGAAGGGAATGGCCGCCATGCAACGGCCGGGTTAATCAACTACTGATTGGGAACTTGTGTTTGGCTTGTTCGATGAATAACCAATGTTTTTTGGCTTACCACTCAACATCAATCTTTTAGCAGGATGTCAAAAGCCGTTGACGAGCCACCGACCTACCGTTACCTTGGCGACCGGCTAAGCCGACTTGCCGGCTCGGCCTTAGTGGGGCAGCACTGCCGGGCCGTGCGTGATGCCCGCGGCAAATGCGTTCGGGGCCGCAATGGGTCTATGCTCGTGGAGTTTGCCACGGGCCGGGCCGTGGTATTGGGTCGGCAGCTGCGCAAAGTAGCACCCGCTGATCCGGTGGAGCACACCCCGCTGGATTCTTCGGAAGCCCTACCGGCTAGTGTTGTGCAGATACAAAAGCCGCTCACAAACTACCGAAATATGCAGGAATGAAGATACCGCTAGTCGAACTTCCAAGCCGATTCATTCGCCTACGCGTGGCCAATGGTTAGCAGGCTCGTTCCATTGAGCAGTTTCCATACAGGTCAGCCATAAGCGCCGGCTTTCTAGGTGGATAGCTCCACCACCACGGCGGTGGAGCCGCCTTGGTCATCGTCGGTGACGAGCAGCAATTCGTAGCGCCCCCGGCCCAAAGCCCGGCGCACCGTCAGGCTTTCCACTTTGCCGCGGTAAGGCTTGCCGTCGGGGCGCACCAGCAGCGCTAGGCGTACTGGCAAGGCCTTCGCAGACTTCGGCCGTGGATCGAGTAAGCCTACAAAGCTGCCCAGTACTTCGCCATCGGCCACGGGGTCGAGCGTGTCTTCAACCGAAGCGGTGATAAATAGCTCGTTGCCAAACACGGAGGCTCCGGAAAATCCCGCCGGGCGCCCGTCGATGGCTGGTAACGCGTACAGCTGCACCTCTACGCGGGGCGCTTGCGCCGTGCGGTGCCGTATAAAGTCCAACGTAGGCAGCAGCGGGCAGCGAAACACGAGGTTGCCGAGGGTCGTGCCCACGCTGCGCTGCATGAGCAGCAGCGAATCGGGCGTGGCAGCAGCGGCCTCCAGATTCAACTGAATCCCTTTGGGCAGCAACCCTTTAAGCTGCTGATACAGCGGTGTGAGCGACAAGGGATATACCGCGGGCTGCTGTGCCCCGGCCGTCAGCTCCACCCAAAAGCCAATTTCGCGCTCCTGTGTAGCGCCCGAGCCCATAGCCAGCAGGGCGGTGCCGCCTTGGTCGCTGGGCACGGCGGTGAGGCATTCCAAGTCGGGCTTCAGAGTCTTCGGAATGCGCCCCGTGCTGAAATGCGCCGTTTCAAATAAGGTTAGCGGCTGGTCTGGCGTGAGGTTGCGGGCATCGAAGCGGTACAGAAACGGAGAGTCGTCACCTATGATGTAGGCTGTGTCGCCGATTACTTCAATGCCCGACGCCGAGGGCAGATTCGGCAAAGACAGTTCGCGCTGAATGGTAGCTTGCATACGCCTCATACGGTAACGGCCGGCTCGGCGGTGGCCCGGCTTATTGCTTGGTAATGGTGAATTCTACGCGACGGTTGAGGCGGCGTGTTTCCTCCCGCTCATTGCTGGCCCGGGGCATGGAGCCGCCGTAACCGATGGTGCTGATGCGCTCTTCCCCCACCCCGCGGCTGGCCAAGTAACGCTTCACTTCAGCCACCCGCTCTTCCGAAAGCACTTTGTTTTTCTGCGCGTCGCCTTGGTTGTCAGTGTGGCCTTCCAGCCGAATCTGCACCGACGGGTTGTCGACTAGGGTACGGGCCAGGCGGTTCAGTTCGCCGTACGACGCAGCGAGCAGACTGGCTTTTCCCTGCGCGAAAATGATAGTGGGCAGTTCCAGCCGTGAGCCCACGGCGGCCGGCAGCACCAGCAACTCCAGATTCATATTGCTGGTAACATTGATGGTGTCCGTAGCGGTAAGGAAGCCGCCCGAGGTGGCCATTATGCGGTAGCGGCCCATCGGCAGCGTGAACTGAAAGCCCCCGCTGCTTTCGGTATTACCGGTAGCGTTGAAAACCAAGTCGTTGCCGAGGCGCTGGGCTTTCACCTGCGCCACGATGGGCTTGCGTGTGCGCGCATCCAGCACCCGTCCCGTGACGAAGCCCCGAGCCGGCGGGCGGTTGGTAGGCACTTCCGCCACTAATGGTGCAGGCTGGGCGGTATCGGCAGCCGGAGTGAGGCCTGCCGCTGCCCGCACGATATCGGCGGGGCCATTGGTGGTCCGGGCTGCCGCCCAGTATGCTGATTTGCCATCGGGCCCGAGCAGGAAATAAGCGTCGAAACCCGGGCTGTTCACCGTGGGCCCCAGGTTGCGCGGTTCGCTCCATCGCGTCCAGGTATCGTCAAGACGCTCAGTCACGAAGATATCGGCGCTGCCATAGCCGGCATGCCCATACGAGGAGAAGTAGAGGTGCTTGCCATCGGGCGTCAACCAGGGGGCAAAGTCGAAGCCTGGCGAGTTGACTATGGCACCCAGGCTTTGCGGCTCGCGCCAGCCGACACCGCCACCGGGAAAACTCACATATAGGTCGTTAGCTCCCTGTCCATCGGCACGCTCCAGGCTCATAAGTAGCACTTTCTGATCGGCGGTCATAAAGAACGTCGAAGAGGTGCCGGTAGAGTAGTAATTGCTGATTTCCAGGCTTTCGATTTTGCCCCAACTGCTGCCCACGCGCCGGGCTCGCGACACGCCCTCGTCGCGCGAGCCGCCTTCACGCGGCTGGTACCAGCCGCGCACGAGCAAGGCCTCGCCGCCCGCCAGCACGGCCTGCACGCCGTTGTGCTGCGGCGTATTAAGCGCATCAAGGCGTGTAGCTTGGCTCCACGACTGCCCGTCGTTGGTTGTCTGGCTTACCCAAATGTCACCCGATTCGGTGGCCCCCTCAGTATTGCCGGCGTAGCGCGTCCGTACGAAATACATCGTCTTGCCGTCGGAGGAGAGTACCGGATGGAGTTCATTGGCCGGCGTGTTGATGGCCGCCCCGAGCGGTGCCGGCTTGCCGAAAGTTTGGGCTGATTCGGCCAGTTTTAGGCGCAATGGAAACAGGCGCCACTGCTGAGTCGCCCGCGCCGCATAGCGCTGTGCTACCACGCCCGTACCGTTCAGCTTATCGGAGCCGAGTACGCCCAGGCAGAAATCATTGCCGCGGCTGATAAGCTGCACGCTGCCGATGGGCCCGGCGGGCACTAACTTCCATTGCTGGTACAGACTCCCCGTGTATAGCCGCTGCACCACCGCTGCATTTTCGTCGGGGCGTTCCACAGTCAGGCACTTGCCGCTGTGGCGCGCTTCTATGCGGTACCACTCGCCACTAGGCGTAATGCGCACAAAGCGCCACTGCTGGCTGTTGGCTTGGGTAAACTCCCACTGTACTGCCGTAGCCCCAGCCTCAGACGAGGCTCCTTTTATTTCCAATGCGCGGCCGCTGCCCCTGGCCACTACGCCGTACCACGTACTAGCATCGGGCACAGGAGCATTTTGCGCAGTGACTGCATGCTGGCCGAGCAATCCAATCATCCATACCAACCACACGCAACGACGCAACAAGAAAGAAGCAATGGGCATAAGCTTGTTCAACGCACTTGATCCGGTGCGCAAGTTAGCCGAATCTACTCTTGCCACTTCCTCTTAACGCAGCACCGCCCGGCTTGCAGGGCAAGCCGGGCGGTACAGTGTAGTAGTCAAGTAGCAGTTTAGGCCATATCAGCCATTGCTGATGTACTTGAACCGCACGAACTTATCGTTCTCGTAAATGGCGGTAAAATGCCCGCTCGGTACGGATTCGGTACGACGTTCAGCGGTTACTTTGGCAGGTGCGTTGGTTGTCGGCATGGCTGGGTAACCACCCGGAATAGCGCTTGGCACATGGCAGATGAAGGAGAGGATCTTTGATGCCATATTCGTTTTCAGTAAGAGGGTTGGTGGAAGAGATTTTCGTTGCTTGTAAAGCGGTGTTTTAAGAAGAGAAGCAGGCTAAGCGTATGATGTAACCTTTATTTTTTTGAACACTGCTAAGGTATAACAATATCAGGGTTTATCCATATCCGTATAAGCACGTAATTTTTCTATTTTATATAACTTAGGTGCCATGACAAATCAGAAATCAGTTTTTCAGCGTTCGTCTACTGCCCTAAGAGGTTCGGTATCGACTGTGGCGCTTTAGTCGACTGGGCCCTTTACGGAGTACCAGTTATTCAGGTTTATGTACTCCGATAACAAAATAATACCGCGTGGCACCTCACGGCACCACGCGGCATATAAATACCTGAAATAAAGCCGCTTACGGAATTAACTTATGCCGTAGAGCGTACTGAATTAATCCGATTACCGACTTTGAGTTGGTTTTGGTGAGGATATTCTTCCGGTGCGTTTCTACTGTCCGCTCACTAATGAACAGTTTCTCGGCAATGGCGGCGTTGGAAAACTCCCGCGCAATCAGTTTCAGAATCTCCATTTCGCGAACCGTCAACTCCACCGGGCGCTCCTCACGTACCTCGGCTCCTCCTGCCCCGTTGCGGTGGAGGTTTTGTAGCAAGGCTGCTCCTACTTCCTGACTAAAAAAGGTATGCCCTAAAGCTATCTGCCGAATAGCATCGGTGAGTTCTTTCTTGGTCGTATTCTTTAACAAGTAGCCTGAGCCACCAGCTTCCAGCACATCCGTTACGGAACTATGGTCGTGGAAGACCGACAGGGCCAGGGTACGCACATGGGCGTGAGCGGACCGAATAGCGCGCATAAGCTCAACACCCGTCATGCCCGGCATGCTCAGGTCTACAATTGCTATGCGAATACTGGGCTGTTCCTGCAAACGCATCAGCGCATCGGTACCGCTGGTGGCAGTAGCCGTTACTTCAATATCAGGGGTATCCCTAAGCAGCACTTTGATGCCCTCAATCACCAACGGGTGGTCGTCGACCAACAACACTTGTAATGGTTCGGGTACTGATTCGCTCATAGCGCCGGAGTTATGATTCATAAGAGCGCCACTTGGGCTAAGACCGGACATCACGAAAGTAGTAGGCCGGAATTACATCTGAAGGCAAATCGCATTACGAGTTTGGGGCCTTCAGACGGAGTTGGGTAAGCAACAAGTCTAATCCCGCAACCCGGCGGGCACTGGCAGAAACAAACCAACGAACCGTATGAACACGCAACGGCAAGCGGGATAAGTACGCAAATTACCTGCCAAAAGCTGCATACAACTGCCTCAACAACGCAGGAAACGCCTTTTTGGTGTGCTCGGTACTCGCAAAAACTTTCCCGTAGCTATATAGAGAAGAACATAATTGGCGGCTGGATTCTCGGTCTTGTAAGCTAGCCATCTGATGCTCAAGGACAACATTAAGCTTGCTTCAATAGCGGATAAAATCAGGAACCTTGTATCCGATGGCGAAAAAATGTGGGTAGCTCTGCTTCTTAAAAGCCAACTGGAAGGTCGCAGTTCGGCTTCGCCAAGCTTGCGCACACCTTTCTACCCGGGTGCTCGTAGATCAAACTAGCTTCAACTCCGTTCAGCAATACGTTTTATGCGCAAAGGAACTCGCGTCAACTGGAAATACGGCACTGGCACGGCCAACGGCAAAATTGAGCAAACCTTCAAGGAAAGTGTAACCCGCAAGCTGCAGGGTTCGGAAATCACGCGCAACGGCACCCCTGGTAACCCGGCCTTTCTTATTGTGCAGGACAACGGCGACCGGGTGCTCAAGCTCAAAAGCGAAGTTAGCCGGGTGGAGTAGCTGCCGCAGGGGCTCTACTTTAATAGCCGTAAAAAAGCCTTCCAGAACCAGTCTGGAAGGCTTTTTTAAGAACAATATTATGGTTGAGCGAACTAGAGGTTGTTGGGGTCAGGCTCGATGAAAGCCTGCTCGTCCATTTCCTTGGGCACTACCACAACACCCTTCTGTAGCTTGGAGTTGCGCTTGCCGTAGAGGAAGTACACTACAAAGCCCAGCAGCATCCAGCCCATAGCCACCTTGAGCGTAAACTCATCGAGGGCGGCAATCATGCCCAGGCAGACCACCATACCCATGATGGGAACCAGTGGGAAGGAGGGCGATGAAAGCGGAGAGCGGAACGGCCGGTGCTGATCCGGGTCTGAGCGGCGCATGATCCAAACGCCGGCCGACACCAGCACGAAGGCCAGCAAGGTTCCAAACGAGGTAAGGTCACCGGCCAGTGAGCCGGGCACGAAGGCAGCGAACAGCCCCACGAACACCAGCAAGGCCAGGTTTGACTTATAAGGCGTGCGGTACTTGGGGTGTAGTTCCGAAAAAGCCTTGGGCATCAGGCCGTCGTTGGCCATCGAGAAGAATACGCGGCTCTGGCCCATCAGCATAACCAAGATAACGGACGAGAAACCGGCCAGAATGGCGATGGTAACGGCCGTGCTCAGCCATTCAAAACCGGGCATGTGCTCTTTGATAGCGTAAGCCACCGAAGCCTCGCCGCCCCTTGCTGGGTCAGCAAATTCGCGCCAGTTGGCTACGCCCGTGAGTACGTGTCCAAACAAGATGTACAGGATGGTGCAGACCGCCAGCGAACCAAGAATACCGATGGGCATGTCGCGCTTGGGGTTTTTGGCTTCCTGCGCGGCCGTGCTCACGGCATCGAAACCGATGAAAGCAAAGAATACAATGGCCGCACCACCTAGCACGCCACCGAGGCCGTGCTTGTTCCAGCCGGAGTACTCCCGCACTATATCGCCCGCCGCGTTCTTCACCGGCTCGGCATTTTCCGGAATCAGGTACGGAGTGTGGTTGGCAGGATCAATAAACTGCCAGCCTACAGCAATGAAAACCAATACAATAGCCACCTTAACGACTACAATGACGGCGTTGAACGTGGCCGACTCCTGGGTACCTTTGATCAGCAGTAGGCTCAGGGCCACGATGATCAGCAGGGCAGGCAGATTGATCAGGCCGCCTTCGCCGGCGTCCCAGGGCGAGTGGGTAAGGCTGTAGGGTAGATGATACCCAAAGACCTCCAAGAGCTTATTGAGGTATTCGCTCCACGCAATAGACACAGTAGCTGCTCCCAGGGCGTATTCCATGATCAGCGCCCAGCCGATAACCCAGGCTACAAACTCGCCCATGGTGGTGTAGGCATAGGTGTAGGCTGAACCGGCAATTGGAATCATGGCCGCAAACTCGGCGTAGCACAGCCCGGCGAAGGCGCAGCCGATAGCTGCCACAATGAAGGCGAGCGTCACGCCAGGTCCGGAGGCCTGGGCCGCCGCGGCCGCCGTGCGCACAAACAAGCCAGCCCCGATGATGGCTCCGACGCCCAAGGCAACCAGATTGGCCGCACCCAAGGTCCGCTTAAGCGAACCGGCGCCGGTGGAGTTAGCCTCGCCCAAAAGCAAGGCAAGCGGTTTTTTGGCGAAAATATTTGCCATTAGGAATTTAAGGGAGGGAGAGTGAAGTAGAGAAGTTGGTCGTGGAAAGGCGTCAGTGAAGGATACTGTAGACGACGGGGCCCGAATATAGGCAGAATCCGGCTTGTGAAAGCCTGAGGGGACGTTATCATTCCCTGCCCTTGATTAAACCCCACCGCCGGGTTCCCCTCCAAGGGGCAGGATTTTTCCACAGACTCAGCTCTCATGAAAAAGATGCTTCTAGTACTGATGGCGTGCACCCTCAGCTTCGCCACTGCCCAAGCCCAAACGGCCACTGCTGCTCCTGTAATCAAAAATCAGGGCCGTATGGGCCCGCAGCGAGGCCAGGGCCAGCGTACTCCCGAACAGCGCGCTGACAGGCAAACCCAGCGCCTGGCGCAGCAACTGAGCCTCTCGGCTGATCAGCAAACCAAAGTGCGCGCTATCTTCCTGGCTCAGGCCAACGAAATGGAAAGCATGCGCGGCCAGATGACACCCGGCTCGGGCGACCGGCAGGCTAAGGGGCAGCAAATGCAAGCCGCCCGCGCCCGCACCGACGAGCAGTTGAAAGGCGCCCTAACGGCTGAGCAGTACACCAAATACACCCAGCTCCGCGAGGACCAGCGCCAGAACATGAAAAGAGGTGCTAAGAATAGAATGTAGTCAAACAATGCCAAGGCGAAAGCCAGCTAATTCACCTTGGCTTTGCCTTTCTAAAAAGCCGCTCCTTTAACGGATCGGCTTTTTTGCTATGTGTAATTAGGCCTGCCCAGGCTTCTTTGTTGAGTGTTCTGCCACAAATAGTGAAGCCTTCATTTAGGACTATAGCACCGAAGGAAATTACACTTGTTGTTGCTGCTTGCCAAACGCCGTATTTAGTCAGTGTTGCAAACACGCAAGACGATTTGGCAAATACTTAGCAGACGGCGCATTAGGCAGTATTCAAAGGAGAAATAGGACCCGCGTCCGACGTAGGGAAGCTTGTATTGTTATATTTGAAAAAGACGGCTTGCTGCTACTCTGTAGCCGCCAAACTGTCAGCTTACGACCGAACGGCGCGGTGCTTGTGCCTGATAGCCCGCTGCCCGATGGCCGCCGAGCCGCTAGTAGCAGCCCGGTAGTAGTCACTTCACGTTACCTCCATGAGTCCCCTGCCTTCCTCCCAACCCTTCAGGATACATCAGTTCTACGATAAGGGTCTGGCGCACGCTTCGTACGCCATCTTGAGCAACCGCCAAATGGCCGTCATTGATCCGGCCCGCGACCCGCAGCAGTATTACGATTTTGCCGATGAGCAGGATGCTCGCATCGTGGCCGTCATCGAGACGCACCCGCATGCCGACTTCGTCTCGTCGCACCTGGAAATTGCGGAGGAAACCGGTGCCACTATTTACGTGAGCAAGCTGGTGAAGGCCAGTTACCCCCACAAACCCTTTGACGAGGGCGACCGGATTACGGTGGGCCTTATAGAATTGCACGCCATTAACACGCCCGGTCACTCGCCCGACTCCATCTGCATTCTGCTCGTGGATGAGCTCGGTAGCACCCGCGCCGTATTTACCGGCGACACACTTTTCGTGGGCGACGTAGGCCGCCCCGACTTGCGCGAGGACGAGGCCGTGGGCGGCCACAAGCGCGAAGAACTGGCCGCTATGATGTACGATAGCACCCGCGAAAAGCTGATGACCTTGCCGCCCACCACCAAGGTGTACCCGGCACACGGCCCCGGCTCTTTGTGCGGCAAAACCACCTCTACCGATCTGGATAGCACCATCGGTAAGGAGCTTAAAACCAATTACGCCCTGCAGCCCATGGACCGCGACGAGTTTGTGCGCGTGCTATTGGAAGATCAGCCTTTCGCACCCAAGTACTTCGGCCGCGACGTACAGCTAAACAAGCAGGGCGCACCGGCGTTTGAGGATTCTGTGCGCGCCGTGCCCCATTTGCACAGTGCCACCACATTGGAAGCAGGCATACCTATTATTGATACGCGGCCAGCAGCACAGTTTCGCCAAGGCCACCTGCCTGGCGCCATCAACCTGATGGACGGCGGTAAGTTTGAAACGTGGTTGGGCTCCATCATTGGTCCGAAAGAGTCATTTTATTTGGTCGCCGACTCCCAAATTGCTTTGGATACGGTAATTCGTAAGTCGGCTAAAATCGGCTACGAGACCAACATCAAAGGCGCTCTGCTAGCCCCACGTGAGCTGCCGGCTACGTCGCCCGAAGTAAGTGTGGAACAGGTGCGGCAGCATCCGGATCAGTTTACCATCGTGGACATCCGCAACCGCACCGAGGCCAAGCAACCGGTATTTGACAACGCCCTGCTTATTCCGTTGCCTGAATTGCGCGAGCGGGCTGCCGAAGTACCTGCCAATAAGCCCGTGCTGGTGCACTGTGCTGGTGGCTACCGCTCAGCCGCGGGAGCCAGCATTCTACAGGCTGCCCTGTCCGGCGCCGAGGTGTATGACCTAGGTGAAGCCATTACTGAGTTTCAGAAGCAGGCAGTGCACTAAGCCTCGCCGATATTTATAGTTATAAAGGCCCCGGCTGCTGCAGCTGGGGCCTTTTCATTTGGTATTGCAAAGCAGCCAGACGAAGCTACCACGTAATTGACTTCACTTAATCCGCGTTGGGACCCACCAGCCGGTTTGCATCGTCATTCAGCGGCAATGCTCTGCTGAGGCGGCCCTGCATTTTGCGGCGCCATTGTTCGCCCAACGCCGGACAGGCGGCTAACTCGGCTACCAGTTGTAAGTCGTGGCGTTGCTCGTACTTGGCGGCGTTTACACGGGTAAGGGGCCACTCCGGGTGGGGTCGGGCTTGGAGTAGCAGTTCATCGGAGGGCGCTACGCGGCCGGCCTGCAACACGCGCATGTACCAACCGGTAAAGCCCGTTTCCTGCAGCCACTGCGAGAACAACGGCTCCTGCCAACGCCGCGCAATTTTCCAGCAGGGCGACCGGGGCTGCGATATTTGCACCAAGGCTTGGCCGAAAGCAAATACGTCGCCCAGGCACAGGTCGGCCTCGGTCCAATCGCCACCGATGGTCAGGTTTTCGCCAAAGCTTCCCGGTCCCAGTTCCCGGCCCAGCCGCGCCGACCAATAGATGTAATGCGCGCCGGGATAAGCACAAAGGGCTTGATCGGGGCCACCGTGGTTGCGCAGATCGGCTTGCTCGTCGCCGGCCAGGTTGGTAGGCGCCAGCCAGATTGGCTCGGTGACTGGCTCTTTTATAATGGACGAAGTCCACGTGCGAGCCAGCGGTTCCTTGGCTTCAGGAGAACCCAGCAGCTGCGGCCGCCCTACCCGCAACGAGGCAAGCGGCAAGGAAATGATGGGCAAGGTATCGGGCATATCGACCTAATCGAAAGGCAAAAACATTAATACTCTGTAGCTGGCAACCGCGAATGATACACCTTCAAACGAATCAGCCCTTTAATGTAAACAAGTTTACATAATTACTATTGTAAACTATCTTACTATGAATGAACTATGTGTTGGTGCCGCCAAGTTGCAGAGAAAATCGGAGCCAGAAACGTTAATTTTGAAGTTGCATCGCCACCCCTCCCCTGCATGAGAGTTCTACACACCGCCGACTGGCACTTGGGCCAACGCTTCATCAGCGGCCACGAGCGCACTGAGGAGCACCGCCATTTCTTGGATTGGTTGGTGCGCACCGTGCGAGAGCAGCACGTGGAAGTGCTGGTGCTGGCCGGAGATGTATTCGACACCGGTTCGCCCAGCAGCGCGGCGCTGGAACTCTACTATTCTTTCTTGGTGCAGCTGCGCCAAACCGACTGCCGTGAGGTAGTCATTGTGGGTGGCAATCACGACTCACCGGCTACGCTAAATGCTCCGGCCCGCCTGCTGCGGCACCTGCGCGTGCACGTGGTAGGCTGCGTGCCCGAGTGCTTCGATGATCAGGTGCTGGTGCTGGATGATGCTGACGGCGAGCCGGCCCTGGTGGTGTGCGCCGTACCCTTCCTGCGTGACCGGGATGTGCGCCTGTCCCTGCCCGGCGAAACCGTGGAGGCACGCGAAGCCCGCATCAAGCAAGGCATAGCCGACCATTACGCCCGTGTGGCCGCTTGCGACCAAGTGTGGCAATACAAAGCGGGCGGCCTGCCCGTATTGGCTACCGGCCATCTGTACGCGGCCGGCGGCGCGGCTTCGGATTCGGAGCGTACCATTCACGTCGGCAACCTCGGCCAAATCACCGCCGACCACTTCCCCGAGTGCTTCGACTACGTTGCCTTGGGCCACTTGCACCGCCCGCAGCGCGTGGGCGGCCGCGAGCATATCCGCTACAGCGGCTCGCCCATTCCGCTGTCGTTTTCCGAAATCCACGACCCCAAGCAGGTGCTACTGCTGGAGTTTAAGGGAGCCGGCTGCCCCAGCATCGAAACCATTGAGGTTCCTACTGCCCGCCGGCTGGTGCGCTTCCATGGCCCGCTGGAGGAAGTGGTAGCGCAGCTCACTGCTTACGACAACGCCGCCCTGCCCCTCCCCGCCTGGGCCGATGTGGAAGTGCGCTCGGAACTGGGCCAGTTGGAAGTGGCCGAGCAGCTGCTGAAAGTTATCGAGACGCTGGACCGGAAACAGATTGAGGTGCTGGCGCGGCGGCACTTCCGCATCATTGCGCTACGTCCCTTAGGTGAGGCCGAAGCCGAACCGCTCACCCGCAGCCTGCACGACTTCTCGGAACGGGAAGTGTTTGAGCGGCGCTTGGAGGGCGAAGCGGAAGAAGGCCGCCCAGAGCTGCTGCGCACCTTTGATGAGCTGATGGAGTTGATGCAACAACGTTAAGCCCACGGGCTGCTCTGAACTAGCTACTAATCTTCAGGTCATTTAATACCTTATGCTTCGAGTTATTAACCGGTTACTTTATATCTCAAGCTCCTCAGCACTAAAAGAGTAATGAAAATTCTCCGCGTCCGATTTTTCAACCTCAATTCGCTGCGTGGGCAGCACGAGATTGACTTCAGCAATGCCCCGCTTTCCGACGCGGGCTTGTTTGCCATTACCGGCCCCACCGGCGCGGGCAAGACCACCATTCTCGATGCCATTACGCTGGCCCTCTACGGGCAAGTGCCCCGCCACGACGGCGAGGTAGCCCAAGTGATGAGCCAAGGCACGGGCGAGAGTTGGGCCGAAGTGGAGTTCAGCGTCAACGGCAAGCAGTACCGCTCGCGCTGGGGCCAGCACCGCGCCCGCAAAAAGGCCGATGGCCAATTGCAGGACGCTTCAATGAGCCTCAGCGAGCTGAAGCAGGACTCCGAGGAAGGCGTAATTCTGGAAAGCTACAAGTCGCGGGTGCCAGCGCGGGTGGCGGAGCTAAGTGGGCTGGAGTACCGGCAGTTTCTGCGCTCGGTACTGCTGGCGCAGGGCGAGTTTACGCGCTTTCTGAAGTCGAACCCCGGCGAACGGGCGCAGCTGCTGGAAAAGATTACCGACACGCGCCGCTACTCCGACATTTCGCGCTTCGCATTCGAGAAAGCCAAGGAGGAAGACAAGCGCAGCGAGGCACTGCGGGCAGGATTGGCAGGCGTCACGTTCCTATCCGAGGAAGAGCTGGCGACTTTAACTTCCGAAACCACGGCCCTGCAAGAGCAAGCCGCCGCGGCCACCAGCACGCGCCAGCGGCTCACCGAGGCGCTTTCATGGCTGCGGCAGCTCGAAGACCTGGGCCTGCGTCGCCAGCGTGCCGTAGCTACGCTGGAGCAGCTATCGGCTCAAACGGCCAGCCTTACGCCCATGCGCCAGCGCCTGACGGCCCACCAAGAGGCTCTGCCCTTCCGTACGCCTTGGGCCCTAGTGCAGCAAACCGACGACCAGCTGCAGCGCCTGCGCCACGAGCAGGAGCAACTGCAATTGCGCCGTCCGCTGCTGCACACCACGCTGGAATCGGCCCGGCAGCAGCGCACCGCTGCCAAGCAACAGCATACGCAAACCCAGCACACGCAGCAGGAACAGGAGCCGAAGCTCATCGAGGCCGATAAGCTGGATAGCCTCATTGGGCAGGCCGAAGCCCAGCTGCGCAAGGAGCGGCAGGAATATGACCAACGCCGCGAGCAGCACAAGCACATCGTAACCGAGCAGGAACAGGCCGCCGGACAGGCACGCACCTTTGGGGAGCAGCTGCGTGAGCTGGAGGCTTGGCTGCAGCAAAACCTACGCCTCACGGAGCTATCGGAAGCCCTGCCCGATCTGGTGGGCGAGCTGCGCGTGTGGACCAATCTGCAAGACGAGTTGGGCGAACTGCGCAAGGCCGAAGCCGACTTGAAAATTCGCCTCGGGGCGGCCGAAACGGCTTTGCAGCGTGGCCAAGCTGAAACTACTTCCTCGCAGCAGCGGCTCGCGGCTGTGCAGCAACAGCAGCAAGCCGCCGCCACCGAGCGCGACGAGTGGCTGCGCCGCCTGCTCCACCACGTGGCCGCTTTGCAGCGCGAGCACGCCGAGCAAGAGCAGCGCTGGGACGACCTGCGCCGCTTGACGCAGGCCCATCAGCTGATTCTGACGCACGAAGAAGCCCGTCAGCACCTCGTTGCGGGTGAGCCTTGCCCGCTGTGCGGCGCCACCGAGCATCCGTATGCGGCTGGTGTGTTGGGCATCAGCCAGGAATCGTTGCAGCGTGATAAGGAGCGCGAAGAAGAGCTCGGCCAGCACGTGCGTACGCTGAACGCCCGTCTGAACCGCATGCAGAGCCTCACCGGCCTGCTGGAGCACGCCGGTGGCCAAGCCGCCGCAGCGGCGCCTTCCACCCTGGCCCTGCAGCTTTCCGAAACGGACGAAGATGCCGCCCCTAAGCTGGTGCGGGCCATTGGCCAGCAGCTGCGCGAGCTGGAGCAGCAGCGGCACGAACTGGAAGTAGCTTTCACCAAAGCCCAAGGGCAGCAACAGCAAGCCGCTACGCAACAGCGCCAGCTAACTCAGGACCTTACCGCGCTGCGTGCCCGCCTGACGGACGCCGAGGAGCGCGTGCCGCTGGTACGCACTACCATTTCAAGCTTGCTGAGCACGTTTGGCATGGCCTTCACCGGCGAAAATGGCGCTACGCTGGTGGAACAGCTCAAGCGCCTGGGCAACGACTTTGAGCAGAAAAAGCAAACGCGCAACGAGACCGAAAAGCAGCTCAGCGCTGTGCAAGCCCGCGCAGAAGAGCTAGAGAAAACGCGGACCGAAAGTCAGCAGTGGCTGTCGGCGCGCAAGGATGTGCTCGTGCAGCAGTTTGCGGCTATTGAGCAGTTGCGCAAACAACGCCAGGAATTTTACGCCGGCACCGACGTAGCGGCTGCCCGCGCACAGCTAGCTGAAGCCGTGCGCTTGGCTGCTGCCACTTACGAGCAGCACGACAAAGCTTTCTGCGAGCAGGAAGCGGCCTTGGCTCGCCACGACGAGCGCTCCAAGCACCTGAGCGAAGAAATCAGCCGGCAGCAGCAGCAGCGCGACCAGCACCACGCGGCCCTGCTGGCCGACCTGCAGGCCGCTGGCCTGCCCACCGACGGCAGCGCCCTGGCCGCCCGCCTCCTTCCCGAACACGAGGTGCACCGCCTTGCCGAGCAATTGCAAACGCACGAGCGTGCTGTGGCCACTGCCCAGCACAGCCTTACTGAGCTTACGCACCAGCACCAGACCGAGCAGGCCCGTGCCCTCACCACTGAGGAGGCTGCCGCGGTGAGTCGGCAGCTCGCCGCCGCCAATGACCACCTCGCCCAGCTTAATCAGCAGCTTGGCCAGCGGCAGCAGCGCCTGCGCGACCACCAAGCCGGACAGGAGCGTCACGCTCAACTGGCTGCCGAACTGGAGCGCCAGCAGCAGGAAGCTCGCCGCTGGCGCCGCCTTGCCGAGCTCATCGGCTCGGCCGACGGCAAGAAGTTCAGCGAATTTGCCCAGGGCCTCACATTGGCACGCCTCGTAGAGCTGGCCAACCGCCATCTGCTGCGCCTTAACGACCGGTACCGCATTACGCGCAATCCGCAGGAGCACTTGGATCTTCTGATCGTGGATGAGTACCAAGCCGGCAGCACTCGCTCCATGAACTCCCTTTCGGGTGGGGAAAGCTTCCTGGTGAGCCTAGCTCTGGCATTGGGCCTGTCGGAACTGGCCGGGCACAAAACGCAGATCGACACGCTCTTCATCGACGAAGGCTTCGGCACCCTCGATCCGGACACGCTGGAGGTAGCACTATCGGCCTTGGAAATGCTGCAGGGCTCGGGTAAGATGATTGGCATCATCTCGCACGTGGAAGCGCTGAAGGAGCGCGTGAGCACACAGATTCACGTGCGCAAAGGCGCCGGCGGCATGAGCACGCTGCGGGTGGTTGGCTTCGGTACGGAGGTCTAGATCTAATGCTGCTTCCGGTACTCGCTTTAGTGCTATCGACAGTGGTAGGGCTGACGTCCGTTGATCCTACCGGTACATATCGGCTAAACGCGCCTGTCGATCAGCGCCGGGGCGAACGGCACGGGCCGAGGGGTGAGATTCGGGTAAAGCGGTTGCGCGCCAACCGGCTTGCGCTGTGCTTGTATTACGACGTAGGAGCCGGCAGCCACAACTCTGGCAGCTTCGTCGACACCCTTACCTTCGACGGACGAACCGCGGTATATACGCACCCCGATTTTACGACCTGCCGCCTCACATTCACCTTTGAACCCGGACGACTGATAGTGCATCAACTACCGCTGGTTGCTGCCGATCCGTTTAGCTGCGGCTTTGGTTACGGCGTTGATGTCAGTGGCTCTTACCGCTGCGTAAGCAGGGATGTGCCTGTTATTCGCGACTTAGCCACTACGGAGTAACTGCCGCGCCGACGGTCCTGACATCTTCCCACGTCCAATAGCGCCGCGGCTCGATGCCCGCGTACTGCAGCCGAAAAAACTGTACTACTTCCTGCTCTAGCGTGGCGGCTTCAATCGATGAAGCGTAGATGGGCCGCTGATCGGGGTCGGCGTAGCGCTGTACTTTGCTTAAGGTGCGGCCCAAGAGGCGCAGCAGCGGGCCGGTATCGGTGATGGCGTCGCAGGCCCATGGGTGGGCGGTGGTTTCCAAGGAGTTCAGGCGCTCGGCTAGCGGTAGCAGTGGCAGGCGCGGCCGCGTCGGGCGCGATTCCAGATCAATCCACGTGGTGTACTTGTATTCCAGCTCGTAACGCTGCCCACTGTAGCAGCTGAGTACGATGTCGTAGCCAGTGGTGGGCCCAAATAAGGCATAGTACGGCAACGGTTCGGGCGTGTGTACCACCAGCAGGCCAATGCCGGGGTAGCGGTGCAACTGCGTTGCCGGGCTCTGCATAATGGTCGTGGCAGCAGTTATCCGATTGTACTCAGGCTCCCAGACGGCACGGTCCCGATCGGGGTCGTGCAGCACCTCGCCGAACGCAGGCAGAAACCACGCAAATTTCTCCGCCGAAGCCTCGTCTTCACGGCGCCGAAGTTCGGGGGCACCAAAGGGCGGGTAAAACAGCTCCTTCTCCTTAGCATTTAGCCAACACACGAGCTTCAAGGCTTGATCGGCCAGCGGATCCTGCCAGTCCAGTTCCCGGAAGTCGCCCAGCACTGCCATAAGGCGCAACAGCTGCCGGTACTGTCGGGCTTGCTCCGGATGCAATAATGACCATACGCCAACGAACCCATCGACGTCAAAATGATTCGTGGTAACAAACCGGCACTTGGCCAGGGCCTCGGGCGGTGAGTGGAGGGTCCGAAGCACCGAGCCGGCGCTGGTATCATCGCGAAAGGCGTCGGGCGTGGGGGCACCACGCCAGTGCGCCAGCGTAAGAGCTGCCCGCGGCAGCAGGCTATCGACCACTACCGTCTCGGCCGCCACGCGGCGGGCTTGCGCAAAGGGCAAGAAAGTGAAATCAGGCATGCAACGGCAAAGTAACGGCAACCAGGTCACTCAGCGCCGGCGCCGACGGTTGGAAATGCGCTCCACGCGGCTGCGTCTGATCCAGTGCAGATACTTCTGCAGCTCTTCGGCCTCGCGCAGGGCTTCCACGGAATGGTATTGCTTGGCCAGCTCTTTGTTGCTCAAAAACAAATGAACCGAACTATGGCAGGGCTGACACAGATCGATAGTAGGCCCATACCGGCCACCTTCCTCGCGTGGTATCAAGTGGTGACGCGACACGTGCGCCACCTGCCGCTCGCAAAGCTGGCACACCAGCTCCGACGAGGGCTGGGCGTTTTGCCAATTCATTATACGACGTCGAGCCACAAAATGAAGCTACGTAGTGACCTAAGCCTGGGATGCCCCCACCCCTGCCAAAAATATTTGATTAAAAAAAAGGACCTTGTACTTTACAGGACGCTTACCAGATTTATATATTTGATATAAAGTGCGGTGTTGCAGCATCGTGGCTTTGTGCTCTTAACCACCAAATCAGTTGCTCTCTTGTGGTGCACCTGACTTCCATATCAGCCAATAGCTTCCGGCTTTTGTTTGTTTCCCCGCTTTTTCACTCCGAAATTTTTCATCCTCCTTTACTTCCGCCCTATGAACAAATCTACTTTCACCATGTGGAAGCGCTTGAGCAGCCTTGCTGGGTTGTTGCTCGTGCTTTTGCTCTGTGCGCCGCGCGCTCAAGCCCAGACTTGGCTCGTATCCACCGATGCCTACGTGAAGATTGGCATATCTGACAAGTTTGGCCAGCTAGGTTCTTACTCGGCCAAGTTTGTGGTTCTGAACCAAACTACTGGTAAGCAATACTCGCTGGTAAAATCCGTAGAAAAAGGCCAGAACGGGGTAGATGTAGTATTCCCTTCGCCTGCCACCGAAGCTGATTACTTTCAGACCGATGCCGGCATCGCGGCCAACAGCTCGCCGGGCAACTACGTGTGGCACTGCGAAGTATCGGGCAAGAAAGTAGGTGGCGGCCGGTTTGTGCTGCCCACCGTAGCCAATGATGTTACGGTAGTAGACCGCAAATAACCCCCCCTTTAACCACCCAACGAAAAAGCCCGGTCCTGAGGACCGGGCTTTTTCGTTGGGGTCGACTTGAGCCACGCTGCGCCGTATACTTTCGCGACCATCAACGATTTGTCTGACTTATGGCCAAGAAATCTTTTGCTGAGCTTATCAACAGTCCTGGCATGCCCGTGCTGGTCGACTTTTACGCCGACTGGTGCGGCCCATGCAAAGCCATGGCGCCCATTCTGCAGCAGGTGGCGGAGCAGCACCAAGGCAAGATCAAAGTCATCAAAGTAGATGTGGACCGCAATCCGGCCGCGGCGCAGCAGTTCCGGGTACAGGGCATTCCCACGCTGATATTGTTTCACAAAGGTCAGCCCGTGTGGCGGCAGTCCGGTGTGGTGCCGGGCCCGCAACTGACTCAAGCACTAGCCCCATACGTGGACAAATAAATCACCGGGCCGCCGGCTCCTGCTAAACAGCAGGGCCGGCGGCCCGGTGATTTATATCGATTGATTATCGACCGACGTAGCGCCGCAGCGACTTGGTAGCATCCGGATTGAGCTGTGCCGCGCGTTCGAGGTCTTGCCGGGCTTGCTCCGGTTTGTTGAGCGACGAGTAGCAAATACCCCGGTACTCATAGGCGTCGGCATAACTGCCATCCTGCTCGATGGCTTTCGTAAAATCAGGCAGTGCTCCTTTGAAGTTCCCTAATTCCATTTTGGCCACTCCACGCCCAAACAAGGCTTCCTTATCGTCGGGGCGGTAGCGTAGCACCTTGGTGAAGTCGCTGATGGCGGGGTTGTACTCGCGCAACCGGATGCGCGTCAGGCCCCGGTTATACAAAGCGTCGGGGTTAGCGGCTTTGATGCGCAGCGCCGCATTAAAATCCGTCAGGGCATTGCGGTAATCCTTGAACTGAGCCTTGGCCCGGCCGCGGGCTAGCAAGGCATCGGCGTTCCGCGGATTCGATTTCAGAGCCGCATCGGCGGTACGGAGGTCGGCGCGAAAGTCGGCGTTGGTGCGCTTGGCTGGTGCAGCGGGGGCTACGTATGCAGTGGCTGCCGCGGTAGCGGGCGCCGCGGGCTCAGCAAGGCCGGTGCTACTGAGTGCGGCCATCGGGCTCGTAGTGCCCATTCGGCTAGAATCGACGGCGGCGGCCACTTGGGCCTCGTCCATGCGGGCACGGGCCGCCATGGTCGGCGACTCGTTTTCGCGGGTGGCAGAACATTGTGCCGTTAGCAGCACAAAGAGCGCGCCGCTCATTATTCGCCAAGAATGTATAGAGATGTTCATGGAGGTCAGGAAAAAAGAAAGTAAAAACGGGAAAGCTCAATTGGCGGCTTTCCTGTTCTGTATACGGCTGCCCGGCCGATAGGTACCACTTATTGGGGCCGTATGAGCGGGGTGGCTATCTTTGCCCGTCCGGCTCGGCAGGGCCGGGCTTCTTTTGCCACTTTTCCCCATCAGACAATCTTTATGGCATTGCAATACGACGTAGTCGTGATTGGCTCGGGCCCCGGCGGCTACGTAGCGGCCATTCGCGCTTCCCAGCTTGGCTTGAAAGTAGGCGTGATAGAGCGCGAATCGCTCGGCGGCATCTGCCTCAACTGGGGCTGCATCCCGACGAAAGCCCTGCTGAAGTCGGCCCAAGTATTTGATTACCTGAAACACCCGCAGGATTACGGTCTCTCGGCCGACAACGTGGGCTACGACTTCGCGGCCGTGGTAAAGCGCAGCCGCGGCGTGGCCGATGGCATGAGCAAGGGCGTGACCTTCCTGCTGAAGAAGAACAAGGTAGACGTCATCAGCGGCACGGCCAAGGTGACCAAGTCCGGCGAAGTGGCCGTGACCAAAGCCGACGGCGGCAGCGAAACGGTACAGGCTAAGCACATCATTCTGGCCACCGGCGCCCGCGCCCGGGAGCTGCCGAACCTGCCCATCGATGGCAAAAAAATCATCGGTTACCGCCAAGCCATGGTCTTGCCCGAGCAGCCCAAGTCAATGGTAGTGGTAGGCTCGGGCGCTATCGGCGTCGAGTTTGCTTACTTCTATGCCACCATGGGTACCAAGGTGACCATCGTGGAGTTCATGCCGCGCATCGTGCCGGTGGAAGACGAAGAGGTATCGAAGCAGCTGGAGCGTTCGTTTAAGAAGTCGGGCATCGACATCATGACCAACGCTTCGGTGGAGAAGGTGGACACCAGCGGCGCAGGCTGCAAAGTGACCATCAAAACCGCCAAGGGCGAACAGCAGATGGAAGCCGACGTGGTGCTCAGCGCCGTGGGCATTCAGCCGAACCTCGAAAACCTGGGCCTGGAAGAGTTGGGCATCACGGTGGAGAAAGGCCGCATCAAGGTGGACGAGTACTACCGCACCAACGTGCCCGGCATCTACGCCATCGGCGACATCGTGCCCGGTCCGGCGCTGGCGCACGTGGCCTCGGCCGAGGGTATTACCTGCGTAGAAGCCATTGCGGGACATCACCCCGAGCCCATCAACTACGGCAACATTCCCGGCTGCACCTACTGCTACCCCGAAATTGCCTCGGTGGGCCTCACCGAAGAGGAAGCTCGCAAGCAGGGCTACGACGTGCTGGTGGGCAAATTCCCCTTCTCGGCTTCCGGTAAGGCTTCGGCCTCGGGTGCTAAGGACGGCTTCGTAAAAGTCATCTTCGACAAGAAGTACGGCGAGTGGCTGGGCGCCCACATGATCGGCGCGGGCGTAACGGATATGATTGCCGAAGCCGTAGTGGCGCGCAAGCTCGAAACCACCGGCCACGAAATCATCAAGGCCATTCACCCCCACCCCACGATGTCGGAAGCGGTGATGGAAGCTGCCGCCGCAGCTTACGGTGAGGTAATTCACTTGTAGGCTTTCGAGTCGACGTTAATTAGCGAAACCGCCCCGCTGGAGCTTATCTCCGGCGGGGCGGTTTGGTTTTAATAATTGGCTACTCGGTGCTCTGTTTTTTATGGCAATCAATGTTCAAGGCTATGCCACTTTCGCCCAGCCTTTTCATTTCCTGTGCCGAGAATGACAGGCTACATTGCTCATGGTACTCATATACCAGCCAGAAGAGAATATCGTCTCGTTGAATGCCAAGTCGGGCCAGCGCTTCGTATTTACCCTCCAGCAAGTCTAAGAAGATGTTGACAAAATCGAAGTATTGCTTCTCTTCATCCACCGATACCATGTACATCCAGGTGCTGTAAACATTGGGCTCAGGCATGACGCCGAGCAATTCGGTTACAGCTTCATGAGTTGCGGCGCTATCCTCAAAGTTTATAATCAGCTGGTGGTATTTCATCCTGTGAAACTACATCCTCATCCCAATAAGCCCTCTTTTCGAAGATTCATAGCATGAAACGAGCTGATGTAACCACGAAGGCTCCAAACCAAGCGCGGGGGCCATACCGGCCATCCGCTAAGATGGCACTGGTACAGCCCCCGCGCTGCGGGCTCAGCTTCCCTTCTCCAGCCTTTGCCTAAACTGTCTGTTAGTTGCCGCTCCGGAGGCGGTCGGCTTTCAACTCGCGCTCTGCCGCCTTGAGCTGGTGCTTTTTGGCTGCCAGCCTTTCTTCTTCGCTTTTGGCGCGCAGTTTAGCTTCTTCCGTAAGGCGTTCTTGCTCGCGAATTTCGGCGCGCAGCGTTTCTACCTGCTGTTGGCTCTGATTAACTATCATGGAGCCCGAAGTCGACGAAGCACTGGTACTCGAGCCAGAGTCAAAAACAGAGCAAGCGGAGGCCAGCACAACGAGCACACTGCCAGTTAGAAATTGACGAAATGTATTCATGGGTTTATCTCGATAAATTTCACTTTGATACCTGACTAACAAACAGTTTGTTATTGCCGAGTTACTTTCATAAGCCTATGCGGTATAGGATTAAGGTCTATTCACTACACCTAATATTTAGTAGAAACACTACCTCGCTATTGCGTTCGTTGTAATAAAATGTCACATTAACCCCAGTCACTACCACGCTTCATAACTCAGCCTATGACTTTCTGGAAATTACTCTTGCTGCTGCTGGGTGGGCTGGTACTGCTGGGCTTAGGCGTCTGCTTTAAGCTTCTGCAACTAGCACCGGGGCTCGCCGATGGCACTCTGCTCGTAGGACTGGGCAGCACTTTGCTGGCCAAGGTGCTGCTGGTACTGCAGTTTGTGCGTTGGGCACGGCGCGTCAACCGGCAACTGGAACCGCTGTAGAACGCCGAGCCGAAATCAGAGTAACGGCTCCAGCAAGGCGAGGATAGCGGTGGTATCGGCCAGGCGGCCGGAAAAGTGAATGATGGGCTCGTACAGGTTGCCCGACGATATTTCCAGCTCGCCGCCGAAACCCTTTGGGAAAAACAGGCGCAAACTGCCCTGCTCGGTCATGCGAACGTACAATTCGCCTTGCTGATAACGGGTGCCGCTCGGAATCCAGTCCGAACGCAGGAAGCCAATCTGGGAAAGTTGTTCGCGGGTCATTGCAGGCAATAGCAAGCATCACGCTTGTTCCCGCTGTCGGTGCAGCAGGTGGGGAAAAGGTCAGGAGCAATGGGGGCAGTGGCTTGCGGGCAGCTTATTGGCGGGGCAGCAGAGAGAGTTGTTCGGCATCAAGGAGCGTCTTTCAGGCGGAAAGCTGCGGCGCACCTCGGGCGATAGATGGCAGAGCACCAACCGTTGGCCTTGCTGGTGCAGCAAACGGCCACAACGCAACAGCAAGCGCACCATGGCCTCGGGCAGTGCCACCAAGTTGCTGCCATCGATCCAGATGCTGGGGCACCGATCGGCCGAAGCATGCTTGATCTTGGCAAGTAGCGCACCGGCATCTTCTTTGAGCGGGGTGCCACTCAAAATCAATAGACTGCTGTGCGGCAACTGAACGGAATGAATGCGCATGAAGTCGGTGGCGAAGCCTATTGCTATAAAGTAGTACCTCCATGCACATTCATCCTGTTCACGCTTGCTGTAAATCAGCTCTTTCTAACCCCAATAAGTACGCTAGGGGTTAAAACCTTATTAGAACCACATTAGAAAAGATTAAAACGCCCTTTATGATGGCGTTAGCCCCTAATTTTCCTGGTATCAGCCTTGATTAGGCTACAATAACCGCCGCAGCAGATTGCGCACCTCCGCCACACTGGTTACGTGGTAGCGGGCCAGGGAGCGGGGCGCCCCGCCTACTTTCACGGTGTAGGCCTCCGCTGGCATGGCCCGGAAAGTATCCTCGTCCGTGCGGTCGTCGCCAATGGTAAGGATAAAGTCGGGTTGCAGGGACGCAATCCAGCGCGAGGCGGCGGCGCCCTTGTTGATGCCTGAGTTTTTGATTTCGACCACTTTATTGCCCTCAAGTACCTGCAACTCGGTATTGGAAGCGAGGAAGGTGAGGTGGCTCATCAGCTCCCGGGCGCGCTGCTGGCCCAGTTCGGGGTCTGCGCGGCGGAAATGCCACACCAGGGAAAAGTCTTTCTCCTCGATAAAGGAGCCAGCGGTGCGGCGCACGTACAGCTCCAGCACGGGCCGGATTTCCTGCTTCCAGTCGGCGCGTAGCTCCTGAAAAAGGGTCCACTCCTCCCCCACTGCGCGCAGCCACACGCCGTGCTCGGCAATAAAATTGAGCGGCAGGTGGCCGAGCCAGCTTTCCAGGGTGTTCCGGTCGCGGCCCGAGATAATTACCACCCGATTGCGCGCGTCGTCGGTGAGGGCGCGCAGCAGCAGGCGCAGTTCTTGGTCGGGCTGGGCACGCTGCGGATTGGGATGAAACGGCGCCAGCGTACCGTCGTAATCGAGCAGCAACAGGCGCTGCTTGGTCTTGTCGTAATGCTCCACCACCCCGCGGCTGGTGGCGGGGTCGAGCAGAGTGGTAGCCAGGGTGAGCTGCCGCTGCTTGGCGTACTCCAGACGGGCCATAAACAGCTTGGTCCACTCAAATACATCGTACTGGCGCACCAAGGCTTGCATGGCGGCTAAGCGCTGCTCCTGGTCTTCTTCGTGCATTATCAGCGCCTCCTGCATGGCTTCGGCTAGCTGGCCGGTGTCGGTGGGGTTGATGATGAGCGCATCGGACAGTTCGCGGGCGGCGCCGGCCCGCTCGCTTAGAATGAGTACGCCGCGGCCATTGGTTTTGCAGGCAACAAACTCCTTGGCTACCAGATTCATGCCGTCGCGCATGGGCGTAACGAGGCCCACTTCAGCCAGGCGATAAAGCGCCACCAGCTCGTCGAAGGGAAAGGAGCGGTAGAAGTAATGAATGGGATTCCAGCCGATGGTGCGGTATTGGGAGTTGATGCGGCCTACCAGCTCGTCGATTTCCTCCTTCAACTCCTTGTACTGCGCTACCTGGTCGCGTGAGGGCACCACTACCATCAGCAGACATACCTGCCCGCGCCACTCGGGGTAGCGCTGCAGCAGCAGCTCGAAGGCGCGCAGGCGCTGAGCAATGCCCTTGGTGTAATCGAGCCGGTCGATGGAGAGAATGACGCGCGTGTCGCGTAATACTTCGCGGTAGGTATGTTCGTACTCGATGACGGCTTCCGAATCGGCGGCCTTAGAATAACGGCCGTAGTCAATGCCCATGGGAAACGCATCGACGGTGACGGTGCGGGTGGGCGTCTCGATCTGGCCGTTTTGGGTGGGCAGGCCCAGCAGCTGCGACACCGAGCTGAGGAAGTGCCGCATGTAGCCGAAGGTGTGAAAACCGATCAGATCAGCCCCGAGCAGACCTTCCAGCAGCTGCGTGCGCCAGGGCAGCACCCGAATGAGCTCCTGCGAGGGAAACGGAATGTGCAGGAAGAAGCCGATAGTGGCCTGCGGCCGCACTTTGCGCAGCATCTGGGGCAGCAGCAATAGCTGGTAATCGTGCACCCAAATGGTGTCTTCGGGACCGGCCAGCTCCAGCACGGCGCGGCAGAATTTCTCGTTTACGGCTACGTAGGCTTCCCACAGCGCGTCGTCGTACACGGCGTACTGGGCGAAGTAGTGGAACGTGGGCCACAGCAGCTCGTTGCTGAAGCCTTCGTAGTAATCCCGGATTTCGGTTTCGGTAAGGAATACCGGCGCCATGCTGTTGGCGCGCAGCTGATCGGTCACGAACTCCTGCTCCGCCACATCCTCCACAAACAAGCCCGGCCAGCCCACCCACACGTTGTCGCCGGCGCGGTAAATGGAGCCCAGACCGGTGGCCAGGCCGCCTTCGCTGGGCTGAAAAGTAAGACCCTCGTCGGTGCGCTGGACTTTGGTCGGAAGACGGTTGGAGACGATTATAGTTCGTGACATGCTTGAGGATTAGGTGAAACATGCCCGGAACAGAGTTCCAGGTTCTGAAGGCTTTTGCATGAGCAGCCTAAGGCCCGCAGTAACATTAGGACTTATGAATACTTACGCGGAATGCAGGGTATTGGACGAGGTCCAACTTATAAAGGTGTCCCTGCCACGTTAAAGCAGTATTAGCCACGCATTAAAAAACATTAACTAAGCCCAATCGTTTGACGCACCCGTCTCTCGACCCGTCCAGCTACGTGCATGGGCATTGGCGTGTAGCCGGACGGGTTTCGTTAGTTATTGGCCTCCTGGAGCCGTCCTTACTGATTAGGCACCTCACTGATTAGGCACCTCATTCCAGCCTCCGCCCAAGGCACGGTACAGATCAATAAGCAGTTGGAATTGTTCCTTGCGCAGGCTGGTGGCTTCCAGCTCGGCATCGAGCACGCTGCGCTGCGCGGTGATGACTTCCAAGTAATTGGCCCGCCCAGCCACGTACAGGTCGTTGGCTGCGTCCACGGCTCGGGTAAGCGAGGCAACCTCCTGCTGTTTCAGCGCATAGGCACGGCGGTAATAAGCCAAGCCGCGAATATTGGTGTGCACCTCGCGGAAACCCGCTTGCAGGGCACGCTGATAGGCGAAAAAGGCCTCCCGGTCGGCGGCGGTGGCGCGGCGGTAATCGGCTTTCAGCCCGGTTCGGTTAACCACCGGAGCCGTTAAACCGCTCAGGAGACCGAAGGCCACCGACTCCGGCTTGAACAACAGCGAGCCGCTAAAAGCATTTAGGCCCGCGTAAGGTGTAATGGTGAGTGAGGGCAGAAACGCAGCCCGCGCCGCCGATACATCGGCCCGGGTAGCGGCCAACTCCAGCTCGGCCTGCCGGATGTCGGGCCGGCGCAGCAGAGCCCGCGCTGGAATGCCCGCCGAAACGGTGTCGGGTAGCGGCTGCTGCCGAATAGGTTTACCGCGAGCTATCCGGCGCGGGTAGCGACCAAGCAGCTGATTGAGCTGGTTTTCGGCTTGCACAATGCGCTGCTGCGCTTGCAGCTCCAGAACCTGGGTGCGCAGCAACTGAGCGCTGAACTGCTGTACCGCTAGCTCGGTAGCGCGGCCGGCTTGCTTTTGCACCCGAATGATTTCCAGGGCGCGCTGCTGGTACTCAGCGTTGCGCCGAAGTACATCCAGCTCGTTGTCGAGGGCCAGCAGATCGTAATACAGGCTAGCCACTTGCGCCACCAGCGAGGTAACGACTAAGTGACGGGCTTGCTCCGTGGCCAGCAGCCTGGCGGAAGCAGCCCGCCGGCGTTGGCGCAGCTTGCCCCACAGGTCGATTTCCCAGGAGCTGCGCAGGCCCAGAAAATAATCGGGCGTGACGGGCGTAGGAATGCGCCGCTGTTGGTCGATGTTGGGCGAAAGGTTGGTGTCGAAGTTGCCGACACCGTTTAGGGTGTAGTCGCCCCAGCGGTCCACGCCCGCGGCGGCCACCCCATTTACGCTGGGCAGCAGGGCTCCGCGGGCCGCAATAACCGACGCCCGCGCCTGCTCTATGCGCTGCACCGCTATCTGCAGATCGGGGCTGTTCTGCAAAGCCGTATCAATGAGCCCGACTAGCTGCTGGTCATTGAAGAACGCCCGCCAGGGCCGCTCGGCGATGCTAACGGAGTCGGTGGCAGCTACGGGCCCAAAAGAGGCCGGCAGCGCGGCGCTGACGCGTGGCGGCGTGGGCTCAACTACTTTGCAGCCACTGAGCAAAGCCCCGGTGAGCAGAAACAGGAAAATATAGAAGCGTGCGTAAGCCATGGTGGTAATTCGCGCCTTTCGAGCGCCTCTCCGTCCGATAAAGACGAAGCGGCAGTTAAGCACTTGTGTGTTCGTCAGCAGTATAAAACTCTGGGCGTGCCTATGCCTGCGTGGGCTTGAGGTGCCGCATCATGTGTTCCGCGTGCTCGGCATCAGCTTCATCCTCGTCAATAGCTGGCTTACTCATGGAGGCAAAGAGCACGTAGAGGCCCGGAATCACCACCACGCCAAACAGCGTACCGATGAGCATGCCACCTGCCGCCGCCGTACCGATGGAGCGGTTGCCGAGCGCCCCCGCGCCCGAGGCAATGCAAAGCGGAATCAGACCGGCAATGAAGGCGAAGGAAGTCATCAGAATAGGCCGCAAACGCGACACTGCTCCTTCGATAGCCGATTCCAGCACCGAAGCACCTTCTTGACGGCGTTGATTGGCCACTTCGATGATGAGGATAGCATTCTTTCCGAGCAGCCCCACCAGCATTACCAGCGCCACTTGGGCGTAAATGTTGTTTTCCAGTCCCAGTAGCTTCAGCGACAGGAAAGCCCCGAATACGCCCGTGGGCAGCGAAAGCAGCACCGGCAGCGGCAGCAGGAAGCTTTCATACTGGGCGGCCAGCAGCAGGTACACAAACACGATTACCATCAGGAACACGTACACGGCCTGGTTGCCGGAGAGAATTTGTTCCCGCGTCATGCCCGACCATTCGTAGCTGTAGCCGCGCGGTAGCTCTTTGGTGGCCACGCGCTCAGCGGCCGCAATGGCTTCGCCGGACGAGAAACCGGGCGCGGCGTCGCCGTTGAGCATGGCCGAGGTGTACATGTTGTAGCGCGTGAGCTGCTCGGGGCCGTACACGCGCTCCATGGTCAGGAAAGTCGAGTACGGCACCATCTCGCCGCGGTCGTTCTTGACGTAGAGCTTCAGCACGTCTTCGGGAGTGGCGCGGTAGTTCGGGGCGGCCTGCACCATCACCTTGTACATCTGCCCGAAGCGGATGAAGTTGGAGGCATAGAACGAGCCCAGCAGCGTTTGGAGCGTGCTCATGGCGCGGTCCACGGTCACGCCGCGCTTGGCCGCCATTTCCTGATCCACGTGAATGAGGTACTGCGGAAAGCTGGCGTCGAAGGTGGTGAAGGCCGAGCCGATTTCGGGCGTGCGGGCCAGGGCGGTGATGAACTTGTTGGTGGCAGCAGCGGTCTGCTGCAGGTCGCCGCGGCCGGTTTTGTCAAGCACGCGCAGCTCGAAACCGCTGCTGTTGCCGAAGCCAGGCACGGTGGGCGGCGAGAAATACTCGATACGGGCGTCGCGGATGCCAGCCGTGCGCTTGCGCAGCTCGGCAATCAGCTCGTCGACCGACTCTTCGCGCTTATCCCAGGCTTTGAGGTTGATCATGCCCATGCCGTAAGAGGCACCGGCCACTTCGTTCAGCAGACTGTAGCCGGCCAGCGTCGTTACCGATTCCACGGGTTTTAGCTTGGCGGCTTGCTGCTGAATCTGATCCAGTACTTCTTCGGTGCGCTCCACGGTGGCACCGGGCGGGGCCGTTACGTTCACGTAGATCATGCCCTGGTCTTCCGTCGGGATGAAGCCCGAAGGCAGGATGAGGCTCAGGCCCCAGGTAGCGAGGCAGAACACCGCGAACAAACCCAGCGTGACGCCGCGGCGCGGCGCGATGTGGCGCAGCAGGCCTTCGTATTTGCGGGCCAGGGCATCGTAGTAGCGGTTGAAGCCGGCGAAGAACCGAGCCATCAGCCCGGGGCGCTTGCTGTCGGGGGCATCCGGCGTATCGCCCTCAATGGCGTGCGTGGGCTTCAGCATCAGGGCACACAGGGCCGGCGTTAGCGTGAGGGCGTTGATGCCGGAAATGACGATGGATATAGCCAGCGTCAGCGAAAACTGCCGGTAGAATACGCCTACCGGGCCCGACATAAAGGCTACCGGCACGAACACGGCCGTCATGACCAGCGTGATGGCCACGATGGCTCCGCCGATTTCGCTCATCGCCGCCAGCGTCGCTTTTCGCGCCGACAAATGCTCCTCGTGCATCTTCACGTGCACGGCTTCCACCACCACAATGGCGTTGTCGACCACGATACCGATGGCCAGCACCAAGGCAAAGAGCGTGAGCAGGTTGATGGAGAAGCCGAAGACCTGCATGAAGGCCAGCGTACCGATCAGGGCGACGGGCACGGCCAGGGCTGGGATAAGCGTGGAACGCCAGTCCTGCAAAAACAGGTACACCACCACAAACACCAGCAGGAAGGCCTCAAACAGCGTCCGCATCACCTCGTGAATAGAGGCGTCAAGGAAACGCGACACGTCGTAGCTGATGTTGTAAGTCATGCCGGGCGGAAACGACGTGCCTTTCAGCTCGGCCATGCGCGTTTTCACGTTTTCGATAACCTCGCGGGCGTTGGAGCCCGGGCGCTGCTTCAGCATGATAGCGGCCGAGGCGCGGCCATCGGTTTTGGAGGCCATGCCGTAGCTCAGGGTGCCGAACTCTACTTCGGCCACGTCCTTCAGGCGCAGGATGGAGCCGTCGGAGTTAGCGCGCACTACTATGTTTTTGTACTGCTCGGGCTCAAAAAACTTACCGGTGTAGCGCAGCACGTACTGCAGCATTTGGGCGGTTTGGCCAGAGCTTTCGCCGGTCTGGCCGGGGGCCGCTTCCACGTTCTGGGCCCGAATGGCGTCCACGATTTCGTCGGCCGAAACGTCGTAGGCCAGCAGGCGGTCGGGCTTCAGCCACACGCGCATGGAGTACTCGCGGGAGCCCATGATTTCGGCGCGGCCCACACCCTCGATGCGCTTGAGCTCCTGCAGGATATTGATGTCGGCGAAGTTGTAAATGAACTCCTCATCGGCCGCGGGGTCGTCGCTCAGCACGTTGAGGTAGAGCAGCATGCTGTTCACCTCCTTTTCGGTGGTCACCCCGGCCTTGATAACCTCTTCCGGCATCTCGTCGATGATGGTCGTGACGCGGTTCTGCACGTTCACGGCTGCCAGGTCGGGGTCGGTGCCGACTTCGAAGAACACCTGAATGGCCGTGATGCCATTGTTGGAGGTTACCGTCGACATGTACGTCATACCCGGTACGCCGTTGATGGCGCGCTCCAGCGGCGTAGCCACAGCCTTGGCGCACACTTCGGCATTGGCGCCGGTGTACTTGGCCGTCACGATAACCGAGGGTGGTACGATTTCGGGAAACTGCGTGATGGGCAGCGAAAAAAACGCCAGCCCGCCCAGTAGCACGAAAATCAGGGAAATGACCAGCGAAAGAACTGGTCGTTTGATGAATAGCGCGAGCATGGAGGCAATAGGGTGGTACTCAACTGAGAGCAGGCTGCTCTCAGCGACACAAATGGAAATAAGCCACTACCTAACGCCTGCCGGAAGCCGTGCCGCTGTTGCCGGAAATCACACCAATAACCATTCATCCTGGGAAAAACGGTCTCGGCACAAATACGGCACGGCTTCGGCAAGCGGACGTTGCACCCGATGGGTGGAGTGATGCAACGTCGGAGCTGGAAATTAGGGGGCGTGCACGGCGGCCATACCGCTGCGTCCTCCGCGGCTCTGCATAGGAATGGGCGCCAGCAAGCTATCCATGGCAATCAGGCGCGGCTGAATGCGCATGCCGTCGCGGGCGTCCTGCACGCCTTCGTATACTACCCGGTCGCCGGGTTTCAGGCCCGATTCTACCACGTAGAAATGGGCCAAACGCGTCTTGGGAACAAAGTTTTGCTGCCGTAGGCGGTTGTTCTTATCGACGATGAAGACGTAGTTCTTATCCTGCAGCTCAAACACGGCCTTTTGCGGCAGCAGCAAGGCATCGTCTACTTGGCTGGCCAGGCGCACCCGGCCGCTGGCCCCGTGCTTTAGCAGCTTATCGGGGTTTCGGAAGCGTGCCCGAAAGGCTATAGAGCCGGTGTTGGCGTCGATTTCGCTTTCCACCGTTTCAATCTTACCGGGATGCGGGTAATTGCTGCCATCGGCCAGCAGCAGATGTACTTCGGCCGGGCTGGCGGGCTGCTGCTTCCGGCGCTTCATGTACTCCAGGTACTCCCCTTCCGACACGGTGAAATAGGCGTACACGGCCTGGATGTCGGAGACGGTGGTAAGCAGCGTGCCATCGTCAATCAGGCTTCCTACCTTCAGCGGAATACGGTCGATGATGCCATCAAAGGGTGCCCGCATCTGGGTGTAAGACAGATTTAGCTGGGTATCGGTGAGGGCAGACTGGGCTTGGGCCACTTGGGATTGGGCAGCCTTCAGCTTGGCTTGGGCCACTTCCAGCTCGGTTTTCGAAACAATGTTTTTGTCGACCAGCAGCTTTACCTGCTTTACTTCCAGCTCGGCCACACGCGTTTCGGCCTGGGCACTGGCCAGGGCCGCTTTGGCCTTGGTTATCTGGGCCCGGAACGGAGCATCGTTGATGCTGAACAGCAGCTGACCTTGCTTTACTTCCTGGCCTTCGTCGACGTGGATTTTATCCAGAAAACCAGTCACTCGACCACGCAGCTCCACGTTTCGTACGGCCTGAATGTCGGCTACGTATTTACGGTACAGCACCGTGTCGCGCACCATGAGCTCGGTGACGGGAAGCGTCGGTTGTACCTGAGCCGTTTCCGGCGACTGTTCAGTTTCGCCTTTAGCAGTACACCCTACCAGCAAGCCACCAAGGGCAAGCGCGGTGAGCGGCCGGGAAAGTAATCGGGGAAGTTCAGTTGACATAAGCGCAGCCCCTTCAGGGGTACAGTTCAGCGAAATTTGATAGGCAAAGCTTCCCTGCTAGCATTAGAGCCACATTAGGCTGGTATTAAAAAACATTAAAATCGCACTAGAGCTTCACTGGCCGTGCTTGGCTGAGCAGGTGTACCAGCACACTGTCTTTGCGGAGCTGCTCGGCTTGACAGCGGGCCAGTTGCGTTTGCGCCAGGCGTAGCTCCAGCTCCGATTCGGTTACTCGGGCGTCAGCCGTTGGATCGGGGCTAGCGGGCAGCTTTTCGTCGGCCGCAAACAGCAAGTAACAGTTCAGCCCAGCCGAGAACAGCAATGCCAGCAGCAAAAGCAGTGCTGGCAGCGGCATGCGTTCGTCCTTATCCATGGGCATGATTCATGATTCAGCCGCAAAACAGCGAATCACTCATTAAAGCCGGGTGAGAACGGGATTAGAAAATATTAGAAAACTGCTGGTAGACACACCGTGGCGGTGGTGCCCACGCTCACAGCCGAGTCTACGCTCAGCTCGCCGCCGTGCAGCGTAACAATGCGGAGCGTGATGGGCAGCCCCAGTCCGTGCCCTCCTTTGTGGCGCCCGCCCTCGGCCCGAAACAAAGGCTCGTAAATGCGTTGCAGCGCTGCGGGCTCAATACCGATTCCCGCGTCGCGCACGGTTACGCACAGCGTACGAGCATTGAGGTAGCCCAGTTCCACGTCCACGGGCGCATCAGAATACTTACAGGCGTTATCGAGCAGATTGAACATAGCCGTGGTAAGTAGGTGGGCGTTGCCGCTGACCATAAAAGGCTCGTCCAGGGCTGTGGGGACGTCGCCGAAAGACAGTTTCACGGCTCGGCTGGGGTACTTGACGCAGCAGTAGTCCAGGGCTTGAGTCAGGCATTCATCCAGGCGCACGGGCACGCGGCTGAAGGCTGTTTCGTCGGCGCGGGCGAGGTCCAGTAAGCTGTTGGTCAGCCCAATCAGGCGGCGCATTTCTTCCATAGCCGACTGCATGCTCAGTTTAGCTTCTGCCAGGTCGGTATCGTACAACACGGAAGTTTCCAGCACGCCTAGCGCATTGGCCAGGGGCGTACGCAGCTCGTGGGAGGCGTGCGCCACAAAGCTGCGGTGGCTTTCAAATGCCTGCTCCAGTCCCGCCAGCATCTGGTTGAACGTAATGGCCAGCTGAGCAATTTCATCTTTCTGATTTCCCTCATGCACGCGTTGGCTTAGGTTGGAGGCCGTGATGCGCCGGACCTGCTGCACAATACGGGCTATGGGTTTCAACGACTCCTCCGCGAAGTACCAGCCGGCCACCACAATGAGCGACAAGGCTCCTATGTTACCGATCAGCAGAATCAGCCTCAATTTATCCAGCTGCTGAAAGCCGACTTCGTCGTAACCCGCCGCAAAGATGCGGTAGCCTTGCCCCTGGTGCTCGTATTGCACGCCCAGCGCCTCGCGCGCCCCGTACCGAAAACGTACTGGTTCGCCAGCCTTGATCTGCGACATGTGGGCCAGGTTGCCGGCTTGATCAATGAGGTCGTCGCTGGCGTAAATCAGCCGGCCGTTCGGGCTATATATGCTGATTTGCTCCTGCGGCAAGGTCAGCAAGTCTCGCCGACGAAAAGTGCGCAGAATGCCGCTGCGCAGGTTGTTGCGCTGCAGCAAAATACGCCCGGTTAACTCCACCTTACCCGCCAAGCGGTTCTGAAATTTCTGCTCCCTGGTAGCAGCGTGGAAATAGTAGACAAACAGGGACAAGCTCAGCTGAATGGCTAGCACCAGCAGGGTAAAGCGCAAGATGAGCTTGTTCCGAATGAGCATAATGGCAGGGTGGTGAAGTAGTGAATCAGTTGTTCCTTCCGTGCAGGCGGCACGTCATTTCACAAGTTCACCAACTCACAATTTCACCTTTCATCCCTCCCGCATTACGTAGCCCATGCCCACCACCGTGTGGATGAGCTTCGGCGTGAAGTCCTTGTCGATTTTCTTACGCAGGTAGCTTACGTACACGTCGATGACGTTGGTGTTGGTATCGAAATTCAGCTCCCACACGCGTTCGGCAATATCCACGCGCGACACGGTTTTGCCGCGGTTTAGCATCAGGTACTCCAGCAACGAATATTCGCGGGTGGTCAGCACGATGCGCTTGCCGGCGCGGGCTACGGTTTTGGCGTCGAGGTTCAGCTCCAGGTCGGCCATGCGCAAGATGCGCTTCACGTTGGCCGCTTCAGAGCTGCGCTTGTGCAGGGCGCGGGTGCGTAGCAGCAGTTCCTTGAATTCGAAGGGCTTCACCAGGTAATCATCGGCTCCAGCCTCAAAGCCAGTTACTTTATTATCCAGCGAATCCAGAGCCGTAAGCATCAGCACCGGCACCTGCTTGTTTTCCTCCCGAATCATGCGGCAAAGCTCAAAGCCATTGATATAGGGCAGGTTGACGTCGAGAATGATGACGTCGTAATGGCTTTGCTCCGCCAGCGACTTGCCCATCTGGCCGTCGTAGGCCACATCCAGCTCGTAGGCCTCGTTTTCGAAGCCTTTCTTGATGAAAGAGGCCAGTTTGGGTTCGTCTTCGACGAGGAGTAGTTTCATGCAGTTGCGGTTCGGGCGGGGTACGCACGGGGAAGAACGAAGTTACGCACGAACTGGGCTTGAAGTGACCCGAGCCAGCTACTGGGCAGTTGCTCCCTACTCCTCAGGCTAGCGGCAGTTAGCGTCTACCTGCCTTTATAAGGATACCGATATGAGCTTGTATCCACCCGCCGTCCGGATAAAAGTAAAGTGCTCTTGGTACTCATCGGCGCCTGGCCCAGTGGGCTCGTTAGTTATGACAACGCTGAATATTGGATACCGGGCAGAATCATGTTCGCCGCAAAGTGTGTAGAAGGTATCGAAGATAGATTCCTCATGGATAAGCCCATTTAGAAGGTCGCTACCTATACCCATATTTTGTAGTCCCGGCTTGCTTACAGTCAGGTGTTCGGCTAACAGCCGCTGGTACGCTGCCAAGAATTCTTGCCGCTGGTACGGTATCCAGCCCTTAAATGGTCTTTGTGCCACTCGGATGACAGAGAAACAGGCTTCACCTACGCGTTCCTGATTATTACTGCTGACGGCTTGCAGAAAATCAGCGTAAAACCAACGCCTGAATTCCTTCTCGTAATCAATGAACGAGTAAGTATTACCGCCTACTCCTGAAATTCGTACCCGGTCAAGAGTATCAGTAGCCGACGCGTTTAGTTTGGCCGAATACCAATTAATGGTATACAATTCCTGCCGTGATAAACTGTCAATAAGCACTTCATTTTGCTCATTGATCAGCATCAGTTTACCGCCCTTCCAGCTTGGGTGTTCACATTTTAGCGTATCGACTCCGTCCCGGCAGGCACGCCGTGCCCCTTGTAATACCACCGCCATGCCGTTGTGGAAAGAGCGGGCGCTATTGTATACTGCCGGAATGATGGCTTTCCCGTGCTGGTCAAGGTATCCGACTCGTTTGTTCTTGGGGCTTTTAAATATGATTTTGCCTTCACTTTCACAATCAAATGTATAATCGAATACGAAGACGCTGTCGTGCCCAACGCGGCGCCCGTCCTTGAGCAAATGATAGTGAGAACCGTTTGCGTCGCGCACGGCAGCTATATCAATAAAACGCTTGGCAGGAGAAGCTGGCAAGCCCAAAAACCTCGGTTTGACTCGCACTTTGCCAGTGGCGTCTTTGTAACCATACAGCCCTCTTTTCCGACCTTCAAACCGCACCCATTCTTCCTGAGCAACTGCCGGAAACGCAAGAGTGACAAGGAGCAGGCATATAAAGCACCAGCCGGTAATGCGTGATTGGTAAAAACTAAACATAGGCCAATAAGCTATTGATTTCGCTAACTCACCAGATACAAGTTGATATAAAGCGCTGTTTAAATTCAATCTATTACCGGCTTTAGCGGCACCGCATCCGGCGCGGCTATCACCGCTTTCGGCTTGCGGCTTACCAAAAACACCCCGCTAAAAATCAAACACGCCTGCAAAGCCTTGCCCCAGGTGAGCATATCCTTGCCCAGGCTTACAGCAATGAGCACGGCCAGCGCGGGCTGCAGGTAGATGTAGGCGCCCAGCAAGGCCGGTGAAGCATACTTTAAAGCCCAGTTATTCAGTAGGTACGCCACGATGGTCAGCATGATGACCATGTAGGCAATGGCCACCCAGATCAGCGGCGGAAAGCTGGCGTAGTCGGCAGCCAGCACCTGCCGCCAGCCGAAGGGCACCGCAATGACGGTCCCGACCAAGAAGATGCGCGCCAGTACCGTGAATGGATGGTATTTGCGCATCAGCGGCATCACCAGCACCAAGTACACCCCGAAAAACGTGGCGTTGAGCAGGATCATGATGTTGCCCAGTGTGATGTTTTCGCCGCCCACGCCGGGCGTGCTGCCTCGGCCCAGAATGATAAGCGCCGCCCCGGCCCCGGCCAGCAGGATGCCCAGGGCGCGGCGCAGCGTCACCCGGTCGCCCAGCAGGGCCACCGAGGCCAATACCACCACCACGGGCGCGATGGTCTGGATAAGCGAGGCGTTGATGGGCGTGGTCAGGTTCAGGCCGCCGAAAAACAGCAGTTGATTCACCCCGATGCCGGTAATGCCGCATAATACAGCCCGCACGTTGTCGGCGCGGCCGACGATGGCCTGCCCGCCGGCGTAGCGGCGACGCAGCAGCTCAAACACCAGCGTGGCCCCCACGATGCGCAGCACCACAATGCCGTAGGGCCCGATGTAGTGCGGCATCACGTCTTTGGAGATGCTGTAATTGGCAGCGTAAATCAGCGACACCAGAAACAAGGCCGCGTGCACACGCAGGGAATTCTTCATCACAGGCAAAGGTAGCGTCGGCCTTGCGCAAACGGCGACTCCGCCGACCTTTGGGAGCCGTTGGGGTACGCAGCACCGCGCTGGTGGTTGGGTAACCCTGACACGCCGCAATCGTTCGGGTAAGCTGACTGCTGCCCACCTCCCTTCCGTTTTTTCGCTTTCCCGCTTTCCCGCTTCCATGGCTTCCCTTTTCGATCCGCCCGCCGACCAGCCCCGCCCCGGCGCTCCATTGGCCGAACGCCTGCGCCCGCGTACCCTCAGCGAGTACGTGGGCCAGCAGCACCTCATCGGCGAGGGCGGCGTGCTGCGCCGGTACCTGGAGGCCGGTCGGCTGCCGTCGCTGATTTTGTGGGGGCCGCCTGGCGTAGGCAAAACCACCCTGGCGCACCTGCTGTCGGCGCAGCTAAAAATGCCGTTTGTGGCTTTGTCGGCCATCAATGCGGGCGTGAAAGACGTGCGCGATGTGATTCAGCAAGCTAAGTCGCGGCGCGGCACCCTGCTGTTTATCGACGAGATTCACCGCTTTAGCAAATCGCAGCAGGATGCGCTGCTGGGCGCCGTGGAGCAGGGCATCGTCACGCTCATCGGGGCTACCACCGAGAATCCGTCGTTTGAGGTAATTCCGGCCATTCTGAGCCGGGCGCAGGTGTACGTGCTGGAACCTTTGAGCAAAGACGACCTCACCGGCCTCGTCGACCGCGCCTTGGCTACCGACGACGCCCTGCGCCGCCGCCCTGTGCAGGTGCAGAGCTACGACGCGCTGCTGCGCATCTCGGGTGGCGATGCGCGCAAGCTGCTCAACCTGCTCGAAATCGTAGTGGAATCGGCCAAAGCTGACCCCGCGACCGGCCAGGTTACCATCACCGATGACTTAGTGCAACAGCTGGCCCAGCAAAACCTCGCCCGCTACGACAAAGGCGGCGAAATGCACTACGACGTCATTTCGGCCTTTATCAAAAGCATCCGCGGCTCCGACCCCAACGCGGCGCTCTACTACCTGGCCGTGATGCTGGAAGGCGGCGAAGACCCCAAGTTCATTGCCCGCCGCCTGCTCATCCTGGCCTCCGAAGACGTGGGCAATGCCAACCCCAACGCCCTGTTGCTGGCGCAGAGCACCTTTCAGGCCGTGACGGTCATCGGCATGCCCGAGTCCGACATTATTTTGGGTCAGTGCGTGGTGTACCTGGCCACTTCGCCCAAAAGCAACGCCTCGTACAAAGCCATTCGCGAAGCCCGCGCGCTGGTGAAGCAGCAAGGCGTGCAGCCGGTGCCCATTCCGTTGCGCAACGCCCCTACCCGCCTGATGAAGCAGCTCGGCTACGGCGATGAGTACCAGTACTCGCACGACTCGCCCGGCAACTTCGCCTACCAGGAATTCATGCCCGAGGCGCTAAGCGGCCACCGTTTGTACACCCCCGGCGACAACGCCGCCGAGCAGAAGATTCAGGAGCGCCTGCGCTACTGGTGGGGCGAGAAGTATGGGTATTGAGGTGCTCTTGCGGGAGGTGAAGCCGGCCGAGGGCGTGGTTAACTGTATTTGACCCCGGCTGGATAGCCAGCGGGCCGAGTACCCAGACCGTCATGTCGAGCTTGTCGAGACATCTCGCGCACTAAAGGCTGAACGACCAAACAGAACGTCATTCCGAGCTTGCCGAGGAATCTCGCCCGATAGTAATCTTTTCGTTGTAGGCAGAGGCTAGTATCCGGCATCAGCACGCGAGATGTCTCGACAAGCTCGACATGACGGTCTGGGTGCCGCTCGCCTGCCTTATCGGATGAGTACTTCAACGTTGGCTCAATGGGCCGCCTAGACGCTCTTATCTCCCGGTATTCCACCCGCCCGATCGGCTTTCACCCCGCCGAAATGCCCGGTTGTCGATTAGCGACTGACCGAACATCAGCGCCTCCGTTATTTGGGGCAGTGGTGAGGTTGAAACACCGCCGGGGCAGCCGCTGCGGCTGCTCCGGTGGACTACCTGCCACCAAAACCCTCCTTCCTTTGTTCATTCTTCGCTGATCCTCTTTTCCTGTACCAATGAGAAGTTTTTTGAAGTATGTACTGGCCTCCGTCGTGGGGCTGGTGTTATTTTCCCTCGTCGGATTCCTGCTGTTTGCTGCCATCGTGGCGGCCATCGGCAGCTCGTCGGATGAGGTGACGGTAGCCAGCGACTCCGTGCTAGAGCTCAAGCTCGACAAGCCCATTACCGAACGCAAGGAGGAAGCTACGTTCACGCCTTTCGGCTCCGGCAATTCTTCCATCGGCCTAGTAAACCTGAAGGAGGCCATTCGGCGGGCCAAAACCGACGACGACATTCGCGGCATTCTGCTGAACCTGGACATCGTGCAGGGCGGCATGGCTTCGCTTGAAGAAGTGCGCAACACGCTGATCGACTTCAAGAAGTCGGGCAAGTTCATCGTGGCTTACCACGAGACCGGCTCGGAGAAAGGCTACTACCTCTCCTCCGTGGCCGATGAGGTGTACCTGCACCCCCAGGGCCTGCTGGAGTTCAACGGGCTGTCGTCGGAGGTGTTTTTCTACAAGCGCCTGTTTGATAAGCTCGGCGTGGAGCCGTACATCTTCCGCGTGGGCTCGTTCAAGAGCGCCGTGGAGCCCTACATGCGCGAGAGTTTCTCGGATTCGGCCCGTTACCAGACGGTTTCCTTCCTGAATTCCATCAACGACCACACTGTGGCCCAGATTGCCGCCGCCCGCAAGATGCCGGTGCAGCGCGTCAAGACGGTGCAGGACTCTATGCTGGTGCACAACGCCGAAGACGCCAAGCGCTACGGCCTCGTGACGCGCCTTGGTTACTACGACGAAGTGCTGGACTACGTGCGCGGCAAGCTGAAGCTTGAGAAAGACAAGAAGCCCAGCCTCGTGAGCCTGAGCACTTACAGCAAGGTTGAAAAAGACGACGAAAAAGTAAGCGGCAACCGCATTGCGGTGATTTACGCCGAGGGCGAAATCGTAGGCGGCAAAGGCTCCGACGATAACATCGGCGGCACCAAGTTCGCCGAGGCCATCCGCAAAGCGCGCCTGAACGATAAGGTGAAGGCCATCGTGCTGCGCATCAACTCACCGGGCGGCTCGGCCCTGGCTTCCGATGTAATGTACCGCGAGGTGATGCTGGCCAAGAAAGTGAAGCCGGTTATTGCGTCCATGTCGGACGTGGCGGCTTCGGGCGGCTACTACATTGCCATGGGCTGCGACACCATCGTGGCACACCCCAACACGATTACCGGCTCCATTGGCGTATTTGGCGTGCTGCCCAACCTGGGCCCGCTGCTCGCCGATAAGCTCGGCATCACCGTCGACCGCGTAACCACCGGCAAGTTCTCGGACATCCCGACGGTGACGCGCCGCCTCTCCCCCTTTGAGCAGCAAATGATGCAGCGCGAGGTGGAGCGCATCTACACCGACTTCACTACCAAAGCCGCCGCTGGCCGCCGCATGCCGGTGGAGCGCCTGCGCCGCCTGGCCTCGGGCCGGGTGTGGTCGGGCACCGAAGCCAAGCAGCGCGGCCTCGTGGACGTGCTCGGCAGCTACGAAGATGCCCTGGCTATTGCGGCCCGCCGCGCTGGCCTGAAAGAGGGTGATTACCGCGTGCAGAGCCTACCCGGCCGCAAATCGTCGATTGAGAAGCTGCTCTCCATGTTTAGCGACGACTCCGAGGACGCCCAGGCCAAAGCAATGAAAGCCCAGCTGGGCCCGCTGTTCCCCATCTACCAGCAGTACCGCTCGGTGCTGCAGATGCAGGGAGTACAGGCCCGCCTGCCCTACGAGCTGACAATTCAGTAAAACCTGCTTCGTAGCTGCGCAGTTGTAGGAAAGTCGGTTGACAAAAATCAGCCAACTCCGCCCCTCGCTACGCAAAACTTCATCCTACTTTTGCGCGCCGTCGGCACATGTCGACGGCGCTTTTTTTATGATCCTACCTGCCACCCAACAGCTTCAGCAGCTCCGCGAAGCCGCCGCCTACATTCAGCAGCAAACCGCCACCTTCCAGCCCGAATTCGGCATCATCCTAGGCACCGGCCTCGGGGCCCTGGCGAAAGAAGTAGAAGTAGCTTTCAGCCTGAGCTACGCCGACATTCCGCACTTCCCCGTTTCGACGGTGGAAAGCCACGCCGGCCGGCTGCTGCTGGGCACCTTGGGCGGCCGCCGCGTGGCCGTGCTGCAGGGCCGCTTTCACTACTACGAAGGCTATTCGATGCCGCAAGTGGTGTTTTCGGTGCGAGTGCTGAAGCTGCTGGGTATTCAGAAGTTGTTTGTGAGTAACGCCGCTGGTGGGCTGCACCCCGAGTTCCGCATCAGCGACCTGATGCTCATCGACGACCACATCAACCTGCAGCCCACCAACCCGCTCGTGGGCCCAAACCTCGACGAGCTAGGGCCGCGCTTCCCGGATATGTTTGCGCCTTACGATGCGGAGCTGATAACTCAGGCCGAAGCCGCCGCGCAGGCCTTGGGCTTTGCCGAGCGCGTGCGGCGCGGGGTGTACGCCTCTTTGCCCGGTCCCATGCTCGAAACGCCGGCCGAGTACCGCTACCTACGCACCATTGGGTCCGATGCCGTGGGCATGAGCACGGTGCCCGAGGTTATTGCCGCCCGCCACATGGGCCTGCCGGTGCTGGCCGTATCGGTCATCACCGATTTGTGCAGCCCGCAGCACCTGAAGCCGGTAGATATCCAGCACATTCTGGCTGCCGCCGCCGATGCCGAGCCGCGCCTGACTGCTCTGCTCAAGCGCGTGGTGGAGCAGCAGTAAGGTCCTCTATCTCCTAGGTGGGAATAGTCGGGCACCAGCAACCACGACAACGGAACGGGGCCGTCAAACTTAGGTTCGGCGGCCCCGCTTGCTATTCATTGTTCCGGGAAGTGCAACGCCAAGCGCCCGCTCATTACCGAATAATTATCGTTCGGCGCTGGTAATTCAGGATGGTAAATACCCCAATTCCGCCCTCCACGGTGCTCTGCACGGCGGCTGGCTGGCCGAAGGGGTTGCCGTTGGCCGATTGGGCGTCGTCGACGGAGCGCAGGAAGTTGTAGTAGGGCCGATCCAGGTGAAACAGCGACACGATGAGCGTATCGTCGACGCGGAACTCGAAGCTGGTGCCCAAGGTAAACTGCTGCCCATCGAGCAGGCGGTCCTCGGGGAAGTACTCCACATCCACATCGTCGGAAATGCTGTCGTTGTGGATCTGAAAGCGGTAGAAGTTAGGCACCCCGGGCGGGTCCTGAAACTTCACCAGCACCAGGGCACGGCGTTGATCCACGGGCCGGTCGTTGAAGCGCCACTCGATGCTGTCGATGGGCACCGTGGCGGGCATGGTGGCCGTACCGGTTACCTCGCGGCCTTTGGTGTCGCGCACGGTCAGGCGCCAGGTGTCGCCGGGCTGAATGCTGAGCGGGCGCAGGCCGCGGTGCGTGTAGAGCTTGCCGGTAGTACGGTTTTGGCCGGGAAAGAAGCGCAGCGTCTCGACGCGGCCCGTGGGGCTGGTCAGCGTCACGGATACATCGGTGAGGAGGGTGGGCGTGGGCGCGCTCAGGTAAGGCACGGTCTCGGAAACGGTCATTTCCGGCACCTTGCCGTTTTCGAGGTAGCACTCCACTACCAGCTGCGGCGGCAATACGGGCAACTCCACGTCCACGTCCTTCTGCAAGTCGCAGCTGGCAGTGAGCACGCCCGTCAGCAGCACCAAGCAGGCCGCTACGCCGCGGGCCGCCGCGCCAATCGGCGCCAACCGCAGGAAGTAATCAGCCAAAATCCGTCGAATCAACATAAATCCGGGATTAGAATTTGAAGTTGTACGTGAGCGAGGGAATCACCGGGAACAGCGACACCTGCCGCGCCCGGTAGCGCGTGGGCAGCCGGGTTTCCGGGTCCCGCACCTCGTCGATGTAAATGAAGTAGGGGTTGCGACGGTTATAGGCGTTGTAGATGCTCAGGGTCAGGTCCGATTCGCCGCCGAGGCGCCGCCAGGGCTTGAGTTTGTACACCACGCCCAGATCGAGGCGGTGGTAGCTGGGCAAGCGGAAGGAGTTGCGGTCGGGGTAAATGGGCACTACCTGCAGCTCGCCGCCGTACACGTCCTGAATGGCAATGCGGCCGGTGGGCAGCGTGGTGGGGTTGCCAGAGGTGTACACAAAGGAGCTGGTCAGGTTGATGCGCCGGTTGAGCTGGTGCAGTAGCACCAGGGTGAGGTTGTGCCGACGGTCATAGGTAGGAAAAAACGTCCGGCCGCCGTTGATGCCGTTGGTGCCACGCTGAGGGTCAAACTGCCGCTGCGTCCAGGCCAGCGTGTAGCCCAGCCAGCCGGTGGTTTTGCCTTCTTTCTTTTCGAGGTAAATCTCGTTGCCGTAGGCCCAGCCGCGGCCGAAGAGGAACTCCTGATCCAGCTCCGGATTCACGAACAGCTGGGCACCGTCGCGAAAGTCGATCTGACGCTGCGCCCACTTGTAGTACACCTCATCGGTGAGCAGCAGCTTACCGCCGAAGAGCAGAAAGCTCGCCCCCGCCGATACCTGCTGCGAGCGTTGCGGCTTCACCGACAGGCGCGACGGGTACCAGATGTCAGTCGGCAGCGAAGCGCCAGAGTTCGTGACCAAGTGCACGTACTGGTACATCATGGCGTAGCTGGCCTTCAGCGTGGTTTTGGGTGTAAGAATGTAGCGAGCGGCCGCGCGCGGCTCGAGGCCACCGAAGTCGTTGGTGCCGGAGCGAAAGCCCGTCAGGCGCAGGCCGTAATCCAGGGCCAGCTTGTCGGTAATGGTGAAGTTGTCGGCCGCGTACAGGCCGCCTTCCAGCCCGTCGTACTCCACGTTCTGGCCGATGTTGAAGGTCCCGTCGTTGGCACCAGCCTGCAGGCGTCCCACCCCGAACTTGTGTAAGGTGCCACTGCCGCCAAATCGAACGATGTGTTTGTCGCCCAAAGGCCGCCACTCCCAGTCGGAGCGCAGGTTCCAGTCGCGGATGGTGCTGCCGAGGTTGAAGCTGAACTGGTCGAGCCGGTTGGAGATGTTGTAGGTATAGTACGACCACGTGGCCGTGGTATTGGTGTACAGGCGCGGCGTAAACACGTGGCTCCAGCGGGCCGTGGCCGAGCGGTTGCCCCAGCGAAAGTCGAAGTTGAAGCCGCGGGTGGAACTGAAACCGAACACGTCGTTGCCGAAGTAGCCGCTCAGGAATACCTGGTCTTTGTCAGTGAGCTGGTAGTTAGCCTTCAGGTTGAGGTCGTAGAAGTAGTAGTCCGGAATCGGGTTGTAGTCCGGGTCATCCTCCATCAGCTTGTTGATCTGACGGGTGAAGATGTCGAAGTATGTGCGCCGCCCCGCCACCAGAATGGAGCCCCGCCCCTTCTTGATGGGGGCTTCTACGGCCAGGCGCGAGGAAATCAGCCCGATGCCACCGGCTACACCGGCCGAGTCGCGGCTGCCCTCGCGCAGCTTCACATCCACCACCGACGAGAGACGCCCGCCGTACTGGGCTGGAAAGCCCGACTTGTACAAGTCCACGGACTGCACCACGTCGGAGTTGAAGGTGCTGAACAGGCCGAACAGGTGGTTGGGATTATACACCACCGCATCGTCGACGAGAAACAGGTTCTGGTCGGCCGAACCGCCGCGCACAAACAGGCCGCTGGTGCCCTCGCCGCCGTTTTGCACGCCGGGCTTTAGCTGCAGGGTTTTTAAAATGTCGACTTCACCGAACAGGGCTGGCAGCAGCTTGGCTTCGCGGGCCGAGAGGCGCTCCACGCCCATTTGGGTGGTTTGGAGCTTTTGCTCCAGCGTACCAGAGCCTTGGATTACAACTTCCTGCAGCTCGGTCCCGGCGGCGGGCAACACTAGGTCGAGGCGCTGATTGGCGCGCAGCGTAATTTCCTCAGTCACCGTTTGGTAGCCGATAAACGACGCCACCAAGCTATGACGCCCCGCAGGCAGGGCCAGCTCGTAGCTGCCATCGGCGGCGGCGGCGGTACCCAGACCGAGGCGCGGCACGGCCACGTTGGCACCCGGCAGGCCGCTGCCGTCAGTGCCGCGAATGGTGCCACGCAGCACGTAGGTGGCTTGGGCCAGAAGCGACGCCGGCGCGGCTAGCAACAATAGCAGGGTAAGAACTATTCGAATGGGGGTAGTATAAAGCATGGGCGGCACAAAATCCGGCGCAAAGGTCGGCAACAAGCCTGAGGCTAACGCCGCTGCAAGTCAGATTGTTTGCAGAGAAAGTCGTTTCTCCGGTGGTAGGTTGCACAGTCGGCTACACGTACAGCCAACCTAGCGCCGCAAAGGTGTAGAACCAAGCAGGCCGCTGACGTATAACATTCAACGGCTGGACTTACATAACTCCGGCTTCGCTGCCCCGTAGGCCAAAGCATGGTGTCGCTGAGGCCCAACGGCAGTACACCCCAGGGTGGCTCGGCTGTGTGAACCCCTCTTCCAGGCGCCGAGCCATCACGAACATTCGACTACAGCCCACAAAATCGGCGCAATCCGACTAATCCGTCGCATCCGTCGTTTAGCTTTGCCTTCATGACCAAACTGCTCGACGGAAAAGTAGCGCTGATTACGGGCGCATCGAAAGGAATTGGCCGGGCTATTGCCCAGCATTTTGCCCAGTTGGGCGCTCAGGTGGCCTTCACCTACCTCTCCAGCGTGGAGAAAGGCCAGCAGCTCGAACAGGAGCTGGCCCAGCACGGCACCAAAGTAAAAGGCTACCGCTCCGACGCCTCGGACTACCAGCAGGCCGAAAAGCTGATCGACGACGTAGTGGCCGAATTCGGCAAGCTCGACGTGCTCGTGAACAACGCGGGCATCACCAAAGATGGCCTGCTCATGCGCATGAGCGAAGAGCAATGGGACCAAGTGCTGAACGTGAACCTGAAGTCGGTATTCAACCTGACCAAGGCCGCTACCAAGCCCATGATGCGCGCCAAAGCCGGCTCCATCATCAACATGACTTCGGTGGTAGGCATCAAAGGCAACGCCGGCCAGGCCAACTATGCGGCTTCTAAGTCGGGCATCATCGGCTTCACCAAGTCGGTAGCCCTGGAGCTGGGCTCGCGCAACATCCGCTGCAACGCCATTGCGCCGGGCTTCATTGAAACCGAAATGACCGGTGAGCTGGACCAGAAAGTGGTGGACGAGTGGCGCAAGGCCATTCCGCTCAAGCGCGGCGGCACCCCCGACGACGTGGCCAAAGCCACCGCCTTCCTCGCCTCCAACGACTCGGCCTACATCACCGGCCAGGTGCTGCAGGTGGACGGCGGCATGCTGACGTAACATTTTAGAACTACCATGTAGCGCGGGCTTTAGTCCGCGTCTGCTGGGACGATAGTCGTTGAACAATGGATGTACAACGGTGTCGTTCCAGCAGACGCGGACTGAAGCCCGCACTGTTTTTCTATCCGCTTTCTTATGTCAGGTCGAGTACTCCTTCTGCTGCCCTTACTAGCCCTGATTGCTGTCCTCGCCTACCCGAGCGTCACACACCGCCTACTCCGCGACCAACGCTTACGCCGCGCTGAAACCGCCAAAACGACCGGAGCCGACCAGTTCCGCGAAGGCGACCTGATCTTCCACACCTCTTTATCAGCCCAAAGCAAGGCCATTCAGCTGGCTACGCATTCCAAATACAGCCATTGCGGCATCCTGTATCGGCAAGGCAATGAATGGCAAGTATTCGAAGCCGTGCAGCCCGTCAGCAGCACGCCGCTCACTCGCTGGATTGCCCGCGGTGCAGGCGGCCACTTCGTAGTAAAGCGTCTGCGCGATGCAGACCAAGTGCTGACGCCTGCCGCGCTGCAACGCCTCAAGCAAGCCGGCCAGCAGTTCCGCGGCAAGGGCTACGACCTGTATTTTGAATGGTCCGACGACCGGATCTACTGCTCGGAGTTGCTTTGGAAGATGTACAAGCAGGCCACCGGCCGGGAAATCGGGAAGCTGCAGCGCCTGCGCGAATTTGACCTTTCCCACCCGGCCGTGCAACAGAAGATGCGCGAGCGGTACGGCCGGCGCATTCCGTTGGACGAGCAAGTGATTTCGCCAGTGCGCATGTTCGACAGCCCGGAGCTGGTGACAGTGGTGCAGCACTAGGGATTCTTAGCCTGCTCCCGGCGGTAATTCTCCAGAATTTGTACTGCTACTGATATACGCTCTGCCAAATACGGGTTCGATGTGGCAAAGAAACCTTCTTCCAACCGGGCTACTGTTGCGTCTGTTGCCAACCACTCCAAAACAGCTGGCGCAAGATCAGGCCGCTGATCATACTCGGATAATCGCCGTTTTCTCCGCAGAAAGTCAAATTCAAAGTCTACGAACAGCCCCAGACGAATCAGACCAGTTAATGGTGCCTGTTCCCAGCGGCGCAACAACTCATTTAAATCTGGGTACACGTTGGCAATAGCCCCGAAGTAGTCGTTGCAGAATGCATCAGCCCTTTCGTCGGTAGTCGTCAATATTTCACTCCAAAATGCCAGCAAGTATTCTGCTACAGCGACTCGTTCCTGCTCGGGCCAAGTATTCCATTTACCGTAGTTGAGTTTGTCAAGAGCTACCCATACCTCAAAATCCAGCGGGAACTGGGTTAGCACCTCGAAAATTCTAGGCAGGAAGTGTTTGAAGTCAGCTACACTCCCCCAGGTTGTCATGGCTTTGAAGTGGAAGATATGCAAGTCATCTTCCGATAACTCCCTTAACTCTTTAGCGGTAAGCTGCTGATTCCATTCATCCAACTCAGCATACAGTGGACTACCATCCATTGCGGGGTTTAGCGGGTATCGCGCAAACACTTGATACAGCTTTTCTATGGCTTGGTGTAACTCAGTATTCATTAGCCCGACGTAATTCATCCGACCTAACTTAGCGCATTGGGCGTTATTTGCGCCTCGTACTGCTCTGCCCCACGCAACTGTTTAGCTACGGGCGGAGTTCTTGGTACTCCATCTGCTGACTCCTGTCCTTGCTGACGACTGCTTATTCCCCCTGGTTTATTCTGCTGTGCCTGGCCGTCGGGGCGGGCTACGCGGCGCTGCTGTATTCCAAACGTGCGCCGTGGAGCCGAGCTATCAATTACGGTTTGGCATTTCTGCGCTTTGCCCTTGTGAGCCTGCTGTGCTGGCTGTTGCTCGGGCCCATCCTGCGCCGCAACACCACCACCGAAGAAGCCCCCACCGTGGTGCTGGCCGTTGATGATTCGCGTTCCGTCCCGCTGTACACCGCCGATTCCAGCTCCCTGCGCCGCACGCTTTCCGGCCTCGATGCCACCGCCCAGCGCCTGCGCGACGCCGGCTACGAGGTGCAGCTGCGCACCCTCGACACCGCCGCACCAGCCCGGGTTGCCCAATTGCGCTTCCGCCAGTCGGCCACCAATCTGGACCAGCTGCTTACGCGCCTGCAGGAAGACTACGAGGGGCGCAACCTCGCCGCCGTGGTGCTGGCTTCCGATGGCCTTGCCAACCAGGGCCGCCCGCCCGTGTACGCCGACATCACCTACCCCATCTACCCGCTGGCCCTCGGCGACACCGTGCCGCGCCGTGACCTGCGCGTAACCGACCTGCGCTACAACCGCGTGGCTTTCTCTGGCAACCGCTTTCCCGTGGAAGCTGAAATCGGCTACGACGGCTTCCCGACGGGCGGCACTGCCAACGTGCTGCTGCGCGAAAACGGCCGCGTGCTGGCCCGCCAGCAAGTGCGTCTCAATCCCAACAGCCGCCTGCAGCGTGCGCAGTTCCTGCTCACGGCGACTGCCCCTGGCAAGCACCGCTACGAAGTGGTGGTAGAGCAGCAAACCGGCGAGTTCACCGTGCTCAACAACACCCGAAATGCTTACGTGGAAGTGGTAAAAGGCCGCCTGCGCGTGCTGTTGGCCGGCGCCGTGCCCCACCCCGACCTCAAAGCCCTGCGCGCTGCGCTTATCCAAAACGACAACTTCGACGTGACGCTGGCCTTGCCCGGCATCACGCCTTTCCGCGCCGATCAGGACTACGACGTGGCTGTGCTGCACCAGCTACCCAGCCGCACCGGCGAGGGCCGCGACATTGTGCAGTACGTGCGCACTCGCCGTCTGCCGGCCCTGCACGTAATCGGTGCCCAAACCGATGTGGCGGGCTACAACGGCCTCGGCAATACCGGCCTGCGCATAAGCGGCGGCGCGGGCAATGAAGCCTCACCCCTTATAAACCCCAACTTTACCCGCTTTGCTCTCGATGCTGATGCGGCTGCGCGCATCGCCGACTATCCGCCCGTATCGGTGGTAGGCGGCAATGCCCAATTGGGCGGCGGGACCGAGGTAATTCTGCGTCAGCAGGCGGGTCGCACGCGTACCACGCGCCCGCTGCTGGTGGTTGCGGGCCAGGCCGGCCAGCGCCAAGCCACCTTGCTCACCGACGGCAGCTGGCAGTGGCGCCTTCAGGAAGCCGCTACCCACGACGACCGCGCCACTGCTTACGACGGCCTGATGACGCGCCTTTTGCAGCTACTCACCCAGGACAGCCGCCGCAAGCGCCTGGACGTGTATCCCACGCAGGACGCTTTTGACACGACAGAGGAAGTGACCTTCGGCGTCGAAACCTACAACGCCGTGTTTGAGCGCGTGTACGGCCAGCAGGTCACGCTCACGCTTACCGACGAGCAGAACCGGCCACGCACTTCCTCGCACACCAACCGCGAAAACGGCGGCCCCATGCGCCTCGGTGTATTGCCCGCCGGTCTTTACCGCTTTACCGCGCGCGCCACCGTTGCCGGCCAACCGCAGGAAGAACGCGGCGAGGTGCTGGTGCAGGAGCAGCAGCTGGAAGCCACCGCCGCTCGCGCCGACCACAACACGCTCTACCAGCTTGCCCAGCGCAGTGGCGGCCGCCTTTACTACCCCACGCAGCTCGCGCAGCTGGAGCAACAATTGCTGCAAGCCAAGTTTAAGCCCGTCATTTACTCGCAGGAAGAGCTAAAAGACCTGATTGACGAATGGTGGCTGTTCGCGCTGCTGCTGGCTTTGGCAGTAGCCGAGTGGACGGTGCGTAGGTACTCGGGAAGTATTTAATCTAATACCACATTTCGCGCAGAGGTTCGCAGATGCAACGCTGCGGCACGCAGTGGTCATCGAACGGCCCGGCGTATGTATGCGTCTTACTCTGCGAACCTCTGCGCGAAACATTCTTCAGCCTGACCCAGACAATGGAATACTCTGCAGCACTAGAAAAGCTCCTTCGCCACGCCGGCCTCTCCAAGCAGAAACCGAACGCCGAGGACTTTCAATACACGCTTTACGTCATCAGCGACAAGAAAGCCTTTCGCCCGATGCAGCCGTTGGCCGACGATGTTCTTGCTTGTTTCGAGTTAATTAACCGGCACCTCAACGGCGAAAAGCCCTCCGAAGCCCCCGACGAAACCAAGGCCCAAAGCCTTGACCGTACGCTCGTGTACGCCGTGAATAGTATTCTGACAACTGGCCGCAAGTACGCCACTTGGATGCAGCTAGAATCCGGTTTTGCCCCGGCCGATGTGCATGAAATGCAACGTGCTGTGCAGGCCATCGAACTTGGCTGGAACTTCGTATTGGCTGGTGAGTTCGACGACATTCGGCGCGAAGTAGCTACTTGGCTAGACTAAGAGCCGACGTACTCAACTTCCACTACATGGCGTACGGGCATCCGGAAGGCTGTACCTTTGCTTTGATATGCGTTACCTCCTCGTCAACAAGCCCTTCGAAGTCCTGCCCCAGTTTACCGACGAGGCCGGCCGCGACACCCTCAAAAATTTTGTCCAGATTCCCGACGTGTACCCTGTCGGCCGCCTCGATTTCGACTCGGAGGGCCTCATGCTGCTCACCGACGACAAGCAGATGCAGTTCCGCCTCGCCGAGCCGCGCTACAAAGTGCCCAAGACTTATTGGGTGCAAGTAGAAGGCATCCCAACGGAAGAAGCCATAGAGCAGTTGCGCCGCGGCGTACAAATCAAAGACGGTTTCACTGCGCCTGCCGAAGCCCGTCTGCTGCCCGAGCAGCCCGCCCAGGTATGGGAACGCAGCAAACCTGTGCGCTTCCGCGCTAACATCCCGACGAGCTGGATCGAGCTAACCATTTCGGAAGGCATGAACCGGCAGGTGCGCAAAATGACGGCCGCTGTGGGCTTTCCCACCCTGCGCCTCATCCGCGCCGGCATTGCCACGCTTACCCTTAATAAGCTGGAACCCGGCCAGTGGCGCGAACTGACGGAAGCCGAGCTGCAGGAGCTTAAGCGCCTCACGGCCACGGCGCGACAAGTAGGCGGCTCGGAACCGGCGCGCAAGAAGCCTACCGAGAAATACGACCCCAACTTTGAGCAGAAGGTAGCGGCTCGCAAAGCTGCTCAGGCCAATAAAGCGGCAGCCGGGAAGTTCGGCCCGACGCGCGGCCCAAAGAGCCAGAAAGCCAGTGGCCGCAGTAGCCGTCCGGCTGACGGGCCTGGGGCCGGCTCACGGGGCAGCCGTCCGGCCGGCGCCGCGCCGCGTGGCGCAGCTGGGCCACGCTCAGGCGGCAAGCCGGGTGGCGCTGGGGCAGCTGGTGCTACGGGGCGCTCCGCTTCGCCCAGTGGCCGCCCACCCCGCCGCACCAAATAGGTTTAGACGTTAGGCCTTAGCAGTTCGTTGCGCCCCATTACAGCATCAGCCCCGGCTCCTCTTCAAAGAGGAGCCGGGGCTGATGCCTTATGCTCTTGATACGGCTTAAGCTACTGGAACCCCACTCCGGCCTATGCGCCCCAGATGCGTGTCGTGGAAGCCGGTCGGGTACTTCAGGCCGTAGCCCATCAACCGGTCGAAGGCAGCGTGGCCGAGCAGCACAGTGCCGGCCAGTATCAGCATCGGCTCCCCGATCAACAGGCCGGCGGCTCCGCAGGCTACGGCTACAGCTTTGTGATGAAAGAAGTTATAGCTCGCGGCCCCGATGCGCGGTCCGGCCAGGTAGCCCAAGGCGCTCAGGTCGGGCAGCAGAAACACGGCGGGAAGCACCCACCAGGCGTAGGGCAACTGGGCAAACACGACTACGGCCAATAGCAGCTCGGCCAATTCTTCGGTTTTCAGCAGGGTTTTCATGGGTTCGACAGGTTTTGGATGTGACAGCATCAACATTCCAAAGGTCTCGTCAACAGCCACTCGCCGACGATAACAAAAGATAAGAAAGCGCCGCGCCTAGCCGCCCCGCGCCACCCGCGCCCGGATGCGGCTCAGCGACACCGGCGTAATGCCCAGGTAATTGGCGACCAAATGCTGCGGGATGCGCTCCAGAATCTTCGTTTTACCCGAGGCCAGCAGAGCCCGGTACCGCTCTTCGGGCGAGAGCAATAGCTGCTCCACCAAACGAGCATCAGTACCAAGCAGGTGGTATTCGGCCACGAGCCGGCCAAACCGCTCGTACACCGGAAATTGCTCGTAGAGGCCGCGCAGCACGGCGTAATCGAATACAACCAGTTCCACCTCGGTCAGGGCTTGAATGCTGAGTTGGCTGGGATGGCCAGTCAGGCAGCCCGGGTAATCGGCCAATAAATGATTCTCGAAGAAAAAGTAGGTGGTGCGCTCTTCGCCGTCGGGCCGCGGGTAGTAGAGGCGTAGCGCGCCGTTGAGCACCAGCGCCACCTGCGGCCGGTATTCCCCGGCCTGCACGAAATGACTGCCACGCGCTAGCTGCACGGTTCGCAACGCAGAAGCTAGCGGTGTCCATTCATTCTCTGCAAGGCCGGGCACGAACCGGAGCAAATAAGTGCGTAACGGATGCATGCGGGCAAAATATTATCGTGCCGAGTAGCGCCAATTGCTTCAGCGCTTCCGCAATGTAACGTGACACGGTAAGAAACGCATGCTACTATTGTGGAGCAGCCAGCTCAGAAGCATAGAGGTGATTTTGCTTACAATGGGCTCAAGCTCTGCTAACGTAAACGCACGGATAGTTGGCAGCAGCTGATGCGGAGGCGACTCCTAATTCAATACTTTTCGATTTAGACCTATGGATCTACTGCAAAGAATTCAGCGCTGGTACACCATCAACTGCAATGGTGATTGGGAGCATTCTTACAGTCTGTCTATCACGAACGTGGATAATCCTGGTTGGTGGGTTACCATTGATTTACAGGAAACCTGTCTGCGCAACGCTGTGCTGCCCAAGCAGCCGACTGTTGAACGGTCACCCACTAATTGGGTGTCATGGCACATCGAAAATCAGCAGTTCGTGGCTTCAGGTGGTCCCGAAAATCTTTCTGAGATTCTAGCTTACTTTCTGGATGTGCTGCTGCCCGAGCAAGCAGATTCGGAAACACTATACGATGTCTACTTACCAGTAAAGAACTACGAGAACCGGCTCTGGCTTCGAGCTGAGGGTCGGGTAATAAACGAATCTGTGCTAGAGCTTGTGGTCATTCACGACGGCCGCGAGATTAGCTCCTACGAAGAATTGCACGATGAAGAATACGGAGCTCTAAACAACGCTGAGCTTCCTACTCTAGAAGTCAGCTACACAGTCGGCGATAGAGTTGAACCCTTCATTGAAGAGTCTCGTGTGAATATGTTGAAGAAACTATTAGTGGCTCCTTGTCCCAAGAAATCATAGCTAATTCTAAAAGCTATTTTATCCGTTTTTCATTAACTGAGCAGCAAGGTTTAGAGCCGGAACATCTGTCCGACTGGGTTTCCCGTAACGCAACTTCCGTCAGCAAGCAGCTAGCTGACAGTACCGGCCGGTGACAATCTGACAGCCAAAACGGCAGTTTTAGGCCTTGGTACACTGCTTGTAACCATGCCGGCAGCCACTCAGTCGAGTGGTTTTCAGGACTAAGACACCTTCACTCTACTCATCCATACCAATGGGAAAGATTATCGGTATTGACCTCGGCACGACCAACTCGTGCGTGGCCGTAATGGAAGGCAACGAGCCCGTTGTAATTCCGAATAGCGAAGGCCGCCGTACGACGCCGTCGATTGTGGCCTTTCTCGATAATGGCAAAGGCGAACGTAAGGTAGGCGACCCTGCCAAACGCCAGGCTATTACCAACCCGCATAATACGATTGCGTCGATCAAGCGCTTCATGGGCCGTCGTTTCGACGAGGTGACCGAAGAAACCAAGCACGTAGCCTACTCGCTCGAGCGTGGTTCCAACAACACCGTAGGCGTTAAGATTGGCGACCGTCAATACACCCCGCAGGAGATTTCGGCAATGGTGCTTCAGAAAATGAAGCAAACCGCCGAAGACTACCTCGGTCAGCCCGTAACCGAAGCGGTTATCACCGTGCCGGCTTACTTCAACGACGCCCAGCGTCAGGCTACCAAGGAAGCCGGTGCCATTGCGGGCCTCGATGTAAAGCGCATCATCAACGAGCCCACGGCTGCTGCCCTGGCCTACGGCCTCGACAAAGACCACTCGAACCACAAAGTAGCCGTGTATGACCTCGGCGGTGGTACGTTTGATATTTCCATCCTCGAGCTCGACAACGGCGTGTTCGAAGTACTGAGCACCAACGGTGACACCCACCTCGGCGGCGACGACTTCGATCAGGTTATCATCAACTTCCTGGCCGATCAGTTTGCCTCGGAAAACGAAGGCATGGACCTGCGCAAAGACGCCATGGCTTTGCAGCGTTTGAAGGAAGCCGCTGAGAAAGCCAAGATTGAGCTTTCCTCGTCGACCGAAACGGAAGTAAACCTGCCCTACATCACTGCCACGGCCACCGGCCCGAAGCACTTGGTGGTAAAGATCAGCCGCGCCAAGTTTGAGCAGCTGGCCGATTCGCTGATCCGTCGCTCGATGGAGCCGGTGCGCAAGGCCCTGCAAGATGCTGGCTTGTCTGCTTCCGACATCAACGATGTAATCCTGGTAGGTGGCTCCACCCGCATTCCGCGCATCCAGGAAGAAGTGGAGAAGTTCTTTGGCAAGAAGCCTTCGAAGGGTGTGAACCCCGACGAGGTAGTAGCCGTGGGCGCAGCCATCCAGGGCGGTGTACTTACCGGCGAGGTGAAAGACGTGCTGCTGCTCGACGTGACTCCGCTGAGCCTCGGCATCGAGACGATGGGCGGCGTGATGACCAAGCTCATCGAGTCGAACACGACCATCCCGACCAAGAAATCGGAAACCTTCTCGACGGCTTCGGACAACCAGCCTTCGGTAGAGATTCACGTACTGCAGGGCGAACGTCCGATGGCTTCGCAGAACCGCACCATCGGCCGCTTCCACCTGAGCGACATTCCGCCGGCACCCCGCGGCGTTCCGCAGATCGAAGTAACCTTCGACATCGACGCCAACGGTATCCTGCACGTGACAGCCAAGGACAAAGGCACTGGCAAGGAGCAGAAGATTCGCATCGAAGCTTCGTCAGGTCTGTCGGACGCTGATATCGAGCGGATGCGCCAGGAAGCTCAGGCCAACGCCGATGCCGACAAGGCCGAGCGGGAGCGGATCGACAAGCTGAATCAGGCTGACTCGATGATCTTCCAGACGGAGAAGCAGCTGAAAGAGTACGGCGACAAGCTGAGCGCCGGCAATAAATCGGCCATCGAATCGGCCCTGACCGAGCTGCGCAGCGCGCACGAAAGCAAGGACGTAGCCCGCGTGGATTCGGCCATGGCCGCTATCAACGCTGCTTGGCAGACGGCTTCGCAGGAGATGTACGCCCAGGGCGGCGCTGAAGGACAGCCCCAGGGCTACCCCGGAGGCGACGGCAGCGGCTTCCAGGGCGGACAGCCCGGCGGCAACGGCCAGCAACCGCAAGGCGCCAGCCACGACAACGTGACCGACGTAGATTACGAAGAGGTGGACGGCAAGAAGTAATGCTTGCCAGCCACGAACTGTGGTGAAAAAGGCCGGGGCTGCTCCCGGCCTTTTTTATTTTCCTGCTATTCAGCGGTTACTGATAATCATCGTAGCTGCTGGGCAGCCACGGCAAGCTGTCGGCTTCGTCCTCCTGGTTGTTGACGTCTTCCAAGTACAGCGGCCCGAGCATTAGGATGCGCTGGCGGTTGAGCAGTTTGGCTTGCTCGTCGGACATGCCAGGGTTGAGCACTTTGATGGTTTGGCGGGCGGTGAGCAGATTGGTGCTGTACACCGTTTGCCGCTCGCCGTCGGTGCGGTCTAGCACGCGGCGTTCCTCTCCGATGAAGCGCAGGCGCTTGGTTTCGGGCTCGTAGCGGAAACGCTGGGTGCGGAAGATGGCGTAGCGGGCGCCGGCATCCTGTTGTACCAGCAGGACACCTTGTTTGATGCTCAACTTCGGCGCTCCATCCAGCAATCCGAAGCAGCTCTTGCACAGTAGCACCTGCGGCGCGGCCGCCACGCGCTGCCATTGCCCATCGGCGGCAGCTAGTAGCACCAGCAAGCTCCGGCGCGCATCAGCGGGCACTTGGCCGGCAGCGTTTTGCTCGATGAGCACCATGGTTCGATCTGGCAGCTTATCGGCGTTGAGGTCGGCCGAAAGCTCCTGCTCCACCTTCCAGCCTTTGGGCACGAAGGCGGCTGGCTGGCGGGCTGTAGCGGGTAATTGCTGGGCATCGATACCGCTACCGACGGACTGGGCAAGCAGCGTCCCGGGCAGGATCAGCGCAAACAGGAAAAATTGAAGTAAAATTTGGGCGATACGCACGAGACGAGATGAGAAGGACTGCAAATATAAATTTTGCAAGTCATGCCCCAGCCTCTTTTGCGCTTAAAATGGGTTGATAGCTACAAAAAGGCCAGGGTCACTCCTGACCTTTTTGCTTCTTACTTGCTGGCCTCGCTCACGCGAACATCCTCCAAGTAGCGAGGCGCCGTGGGCACCTTGGCGCTATTCCGCGAGGTAAGCTGGCGCGTCCCGCTTTTATCGTTGGGGTCGGCGTAAATGCGCTCGGTTTGCTGCTGGCCGGAGAGGTAATCGGTGCGCCGGAGCGTAGTGTTGATTGTTCCCCGCTCACTGCGCGACTGGTCTTCGCTGATGAAGCGCATGCGGTTGTCGGCCGGCTCGAAGCGAAAACGCTGGGTGAGTTCCAGCGTCTGGTTATTGCCGGAGATATGACGAATGCTCAGCACACCTTTGGAGATGGTGACCTGCGGCGCTCCGCTGGCATCCCGGGCCGACTCGAAGCAGCCGGTGCAGTACAGCACCCCGCTGGAAGCTGCCACGCGGCGCAACTGGCCGGTGTTGTCGGCTAGTAACACTACCAAGGCCCGCTCGCGCTGGGCTTCCGGTGCCGTGGGAGATGGGCGCTCAATCAGCATCAACACCGGGTCGGGGCGATTGTCGCCGTTGAGGTCACCGGCTACTTGGCGCTCCAACAGCCAGCCGGTAGGCACAAAGGCGGCAGTACGGGCCGCTTTGACGGGGAGTAATTCGGGTTTGAAGGCCGAGATATTGTCGGGAGGAGTTGCCCACAGGCCGGTTAATCCAACAACCCAAGCAGTAAATAAAATAGTCATATTCGGAAGCGTAAACAAGCCCTGTTCATCGGCCCCAACGGGCAACTCTGAGGCTTAAGTTCAATTTCTGCCTTCCCAATTTGAGCCGCTTCACGCTCCCTACATTCTCAATTTAGCCCGCAGAGCCAGCCTAAGCAATAGGCATCACATCATTATGTGGCACGCATCCGGCCAGCAGCGGCTAAGTTGCCGAAGTATTGCTGGCCAAGCCCTGCATAAGCAGGCAGCAGCGCGCAGCTCAACCAATTACTCATGACATTCTTAATTATTGGCGGCGGTATCGGCGGCTTGGCCACGGCGCTGGCACTGCAGCAACAAGGCCACACCGTACAGGTGTTTGAAGCAGCAGCGGAACTGCGCGAAATAGGAGCAGGCGTAGTACTGGGTGCCAATGCCATGCGGGCCCTCGACCGCGTGGGCGTGCACGCAGCAGTACACGCAGCGGGTTTTGCGGTTACCAGCGTCAACTTGCTCGACCAGCGCGGCCGCGTACTTAATGAAGTAGACACACGTCCCTTTACCAGCCGCCTCGGCTACGATAACCTGGCCATTCACCGCGCTAGCCTGCAACGGGTTTTGCTGGAGCATCTGGCGGAAGGCACCTTACACCTAGGCAAAGTCCTGGAGCGATTCGAGCCGCGCGGGCAACAGGTTACGGCGTACTTCGCTGACGGCAGCCAAGCAACGGCCGATGCCCTGATCGGGGCCGATGGCATTCGCTCGCGGGTGCGCCAGCAACTGCTGCCCGGGTCGCAGCCGCGCTTTGCGGGCTATACCTGCTGGCGTGGCGTCATCGATGGCTCGTCGCTGAACCTGCCGGCCGGGCGTAGCACCGAGTCGTGGGGAGCGGCTGGTCGCTTTGGCATGGTGCCGCTGGGCAATGGGCAGGTGTACTGGTTTGCTTGCCTGAACAGCGACAAGCCCCAGGACCCGCAGCTTCGAAGCCTAAGCTTGGCTGACTTGCAGCGCCACTTTTCCGATTTTCACTCACCCATTCCCGAACTGCTGGCCCTCACCTCCAACGAGCAGGTCATCTGGGGAGACATCATTGACCTGAAACCCATTCGGCAGTTTGCCTACGACCGGGTGCTGCTGCTAGGTGATGCAGCCCACGCCACCACTCCCAACATGGGCCAGGGCGCCGGGCAGGCCGTGGAAGATGCCGCCATGCTGGCGCGCTGCCTGCAAGAACAACCCGATGTAACGGCCGCCTTCCGGCTTTTCGACCAGCGCCGCCGGCCGCGCACCACGCGCATTGTCAATCAGTCGTGGCAGCTGGGCAAGGTGGCACAATGGCAGAGCCCGCTGCTGGTAAGCCTGCGCAACGCCGTGATGCGGCGCGTGCCCGAATGGGTGAATACCCGGCAAATGGCTTTTCTGTATGCCGAGTAAAGCCGGCTTTGCCAAGGACCTTTTGCCGCTGGTAAATACCTTCCAATTCACCAGCCACCCAGCTAAGCATTCCCATGCTGCTGTAGGTTGGTTTTATTCTGCTTGCATGCAACTACGACGTGCCCCAAGCATTTGGGGTAAACTTCGGCACCAAGCCCGGTAAATAAATAATCCAATGCTTAAACATATAAAGCCAAACGAATATTCATAAGTCTTTATCTTTCAGCCTTTATTTAAGAATCCTCCCCCTCAAGTTTATCATATGAGAAACCTCTACTACCGAGTGCTGGCTGCAGCGTGCAGCCTGGCACTTGGCAGCTGGCCCAGCCATGGTGTGCAGGCACAAAACCGCGCCGCCGCGCCTTATTTTCGCGATGATGCCACAGCGGTCCGCTCCCCGTTGGGCGCAACGCTACTGCACAGCCGTTCGCTGACGCTGGATGCCAACGGGCTACGGACTGCGCTGGCAGCCGCTCCACCGGAGGCCCGTGCCGGTGCCGCACCCTTAGTACTGGCACTGCCTCTGCCCGACGGCAGCACCGGGCGATTTGCCTTGGTAGAAACGGCCGTAATGGCCCCGGCGCTGGCCGCGCAGTTTCCGCAGATTAAAACGTACCGGGGTGTGGGCGTGGATGACCCAACGGCTACCGTACGCTTGGATATGACGCCGCAAGGCTTCCACGCCCAGATTCTGTCGCCCACCACGGGCACGATTTACGTGGACCCGGCCTCACGCACCGACACGCACCATTACCTAAGCTTTTACCGCCGCGACATGAATCGCACGGCGGCTGGCGCGGTGCCAATATGCGAATTCAAGCCCACGCCAGCCGAACTGACGGAGGCCCGCCAACGGCTGGCCAGCAACGGTCAGCAACGGACACAGGTTTCGGCTGGCTCTACGCTACGCACTTACCGATTGGCCGTAGCCACTACAGGCGAATACACCACTTTTCACGGCGGCACGGTAGCCAGTGGACTGGCCGCCGTGGTGACGAGCATCAACCGCGTGGTAGGTGTGTACGAAAAGGAATTAGCCGTGCGCTTGGTGCTGGTAGCCAACAACAACCAGCTGATCTACACCAACGCTACTACTGACCCTTACACCAATAACAGCTCATCGGCGCTGCTCTCACAGAATCAGGCCAATATCGACGCCGTTATCGGCAGTGCCAACTACGACATCGGCCACGTGTTCAGCACAGCGGGCGGCGGATTGGCGGGCCTGGGCGTGGTGTGCCGCGCTGGCAACAAGGCCCGCGGCGAAACCGGTACCAACAGCCCCGTTGGTGACGCGTACGACATCGACTACGTGGCTCACGAAATCGGGCACCAGTTCGGCGGTAACCACACCTTCAACAGCCCCACGGGCTCCTGCTCCGGCAATGGCAACACAGCCACCGCCTTCGAGCCGGGCTCGGGCACTAGCATCATGGCCTATGCCGGTATCTGTGGCGCCGATAACACCCAGAGCTTTTCCGACGCCTACTTCCATGCTGGCTCCTTTCAGGAAATGCAGGCCTTTATTGCCACCACGACCTGCGCTACCACCACGGCCACTGGCAATACTGCTCCGGTAGTAAGCGTGACGGGCTCCAAAACGCTGCCCATCAGTACTCCCTTCCGCCTGACGGCCAATGCCACCGATGGGGAAAATGACGCCCTGACGTACTCTTGGGAGCAAATGGACCCGGGACCTTTCGCCACACTTGCCACTGCGCAGGTGGCCGGCTCCAACGTACCGCTGTTCCGCTCTTTGTCGCCGAGCACCTCCCCAATGCGGTATTTCCCGCGGCTGAGCAACCTGATCAACAACACGGCCAGCAGCAGCGAGCGGCTGCCTACGGTGACGCGCACCATGAAATTCCGCTGCACGGCCCGCGACCAGCACAACGGCCCGGCCGGCGTCATTGGCGGGGTGAATCACAGCGTGGATGTGAACCTGAACGTCACCAGCGCGGCTGGACCGTTCGTGGTGACGGCCCCTAACACCGCCGTGAACTGGACGGGTGGCTCCACCCAATCCGTGACCTGGGACGTGGCCGGCACCACAGCCAATGGCGTGAACTGCGCCACGGTCAATATCTTGCTTTCCACCGATGGCGGGCTGACTTACCCCACCACTTTGGTGAGCGGCACGCCCAACGACGGCTCCCAAAGCATTACGGTGCCCAGCGTGACCACCTCTTCGGCCCGCATCATGGTGGAGGCAGCCGATAACTACTTCTTCGACATTTCGAACACCAACTTCACCATCACGGCCCCTGCCGCCTGCAATGCCCCTTCCAACCTGAGTGTGGGCAGCATCACGCAGACCTCGGCCACGGTGGGCTTCACGCCCAGCGCCACGGCCACGGGCTACACCGTGACGACCACGCCGGCCAGCAGCACGCAAACCGTCACCGCCTCCCCAGCCACGCTGACGGGGCTCACGCCGGGTACCAACTACACGGTAAACATCGTGGGCAACTGCGCCGGCGGCGCTACTTCCACCGCCGCCACCCAGTCCTTTACCACGCAGGTTATTCCCGCACTAACCTCCATCAGTCCGGGCAGTGGCTTGGTAGGTGCTACCGTAACCCTCACGGGCAGCAATCTGACGGGAGCAACAGCAGTGAGCTTCAATGGCACTGCTGCCACCAGCTTTACAGTAAACTCGTCCTCGACTATCACAGCCACGGTGCCCACCGGTGCCACTACCGGCAACGTGACAGTGACTACGCCAAACGGCACCACCAACGGGTTGGCCTTCACCGTCTCGCCTGCGCCCCTGCAGGATCTGGTGGTTTCAACTACTGCCACTATTCCTGCTGGTGCTTACAACAACATTACCGTGACTGGTACCGGCTCGGCTGCGCTTACCGGCGCTACGTCAGTGGCCGGCACCTTCACTGTGCAAACTGGCGGTACTTTCGATGACGGCTGCCAGGTGCTTTCGGGCGCCGGCTCCTTCAGCCTGGCTGCCGGGGCTACGCTCCATATCTGTAATGCACAAGGTATCAGCACAACCGGCACCACGGGTAGCATCCAGGTAAGCGGGGCCCGTTCGTTCAGCCCCGATGCGAGCTACGTGTACGATGGCACCACCGCGCAGGTCACCGGCTCGGGCCTACCAACTTCGGTACTGAATCTGAGCAGCACAAATACTGCTGCCGTGGGCCTGTCGCAGCCCCTGACAGTGCGCCAGGTGCTCACCCTGAATGTCGGAGACCTTACACTGGGCTCCTTCGATTTGACGCTGCCATCATCAGCCGCCGGTACAGCCTTGGTAGTCAATGCGGGAGCAGGCAGGGTGCTCAATACCGGCAGTGGTATGGCCGTGGTACAACGCTATATCAGCGCTACCAATTACGCCGGCCCGGGCTACCACCACTACGCCGCCCCAGTAGGCAATACTACCGTAGCTGATCTGGCTGTGGCCGGGCAATATTCGCCGCTGGTCAATGCTGCTTATAACGCCTTGCCCACGCCGCAACTGCCCGTTGCTCAGTTCCCCACGGTGTTCGACTATGAAGAGGGACGCCTCACGACCGGCTTCTCCGGCTTCGATACTGGCTGGCGCAGCCCCGGTACTACGGCTGATGCGCTGACGCCCACCCGTGGCTATACCATAAACATAGCCGCCAGCGCGGTAGTAGACATGCGCGGTCAGCTCAATTCGGGCGCGCTCAACACTGGTTCACTCAGCCGCGGGGCTACCACCGAATCGGGCTGGCATTTGCTGGGCAACCCCTACCCCGCCCCGCTGGACTGGGCCCGCGTGACCAACACGCCGGGCGCCTTGCCAACCGGCCTGGCCAATGCCATTTACGTTTATGAGCCCACTGGCCAGTACGGAGGCACCTACCGGGCGTTCGTCAATGGTATTGGCGTTGGTGGTTTCTCGGGCGTACTGCCGGCTATGCAGGGCTTCTTTATTCGGGCTATGCAGCCAGTGCCCGATGGCTTCACCTTCCAGAACGCTTTCCGCCTCAGCAGCTACCAAGACCCGGCTTTCCTGCGTGGCACGACCACGGATACGCGGCCGCAGCTGCACCTACGCCTAACGGCCTCCAACGGTGGCGCTACCGATGAAGCCGTGGTATACCTGCAAGCCGGTGCCACCACTACCGGCACCGATGTGCACTTCGATGCCGCCAAGCTTCCGAATCCCGGCGCAGCGGTAAGTCTGGCCACGCAAATGCCAGGCGCCGAACCGCTGACCATCAACGGCCTGCCCCTGATAGCAGCCTCGAACGCAGCCACGCGTATCCCACTTGTGCTGCACGCGGCGGCCAGTGGAAGCTTCCGCCTGAGCGCGGCCACATTGGCGGGCTTTGCTCCGATGCAGGAAGTATTGCTGCACGATGCTGACCTGAACACCTACACCGATTTGCGGCAGCAACCGACTTATGCCTTTGTTTTGGCACAGGCAGGTACCGTTCCAAGCCGATTCGCACTGGTATTGGGCCGGGCTGGCTCCGTTACGGCTACTACCCCCACTGCCTCAGCGCTGCAATTCACCGTATGGCCTAACCCTGCTACGCAGCAGGCTCAGCTGAATGTGTTGCTTAGCAAGGCTGTGGCCGCGGGCACCGTAACGCTTCGCGACATGCTGGGCCGCACCGTAAGCACCCGCCGTTTCAGCGGCGCTGGCACTACGGTACTTACCTCGGGCTTGGCCAAGGGTACTTATCTACTCATCGTGGAAACTCCCAATCAGGCTCCCGCCGCGCAGCGCGTAGTGGTGGACTAACTTACTGGTGCTGAGTGAAGGTGCATTTCACCTTCACATTAGTGGCCTCACTTTCGGCTCTTCCCCTGATGGGAAAGCCGAGAGTGAGGCCACTTCCTTGTTATGAATCTGCGCTAATCCGGTTTTATTGGCCGTTGTAGCTCTATGGGGATTGGCTTGGACTGGCCTTTGGCCTCGGCGTTTTCCTGCTCGTTTTCCTCCTCAAAACCCTTTTTAATTTTCTCGGCTGCCTCTTCAAAGTCGCTTTCGTCGGGGCGCTCCATATTAGCTAGGTGCTCCATCTTGGCGTGGGGCTCGTAGCTGAGGCGAATGAAAATTGGGAAATGGTCGGAGCCGATGTGCGGCAGGCGCTCAATGGCGGCTACTTTAAAATGCCCGGAATGAAACACGTGGTCCAAAGGCCAACGCAGCAGTCGGTGGTCGGCGTGGAACGTGGGCAGCAGGCCGCGGCCCATACGCGGATCAAGCAGACGGCTGATGCGGCGGAATAGCTCGGACGTGTGCGACCAGGCCACGTCGTTCATGTCGCCGGCCACTATGGTAGGCCCGTCGTGGTCTTCGATTTCGTGGCCTACCAGCAACAGCTCGGCGTCGCGCTTGGTGCTGGTTTTGGATTCCTGCGGCGCCGGTGGCTTGGGGTGCAGTCCGTACATACGCACCCTCAACCCATTAGGCATTTCAATCAAGCTGTGAAACGAGGGAATGTCGTCGTCGATCAAGAACTTGATTTCGGGATTGAGCAGCGGCAGGCGCGAAAACACTAGCATGCCGTAGGTATTGGGCAGCGGCGCATAGGCCGTGTGGGGATAATCTTTTTCCAGGCTCCGCAGCTGTTCCAGCCACCACTCGTCGGTCTCGACGGCCAGGATGATGTCGGGATTGCAGTTGCGGATGACACCGAGGCAACGCGAGGCGTCGCGGTTGGTCATTAGCACATTGGTCACCAGCAGGCTCAGGTGGTGGTCGTTATCGGCGGCGGGCCGGGTACTGTTGAGTGCTTTTTTGGGCATAAACTGCGTGTAGGGCAGAATGCGCGCCAGCTGGTAAATGATGGCCGCTGCCAATGCGAGCAGTAGCGCTTTACCTTCCCAGTTGACGTGCCAAAAGTCGAGCAGGAGGCCACCCGTTAGCGCCACGGCCGCCAGTCCGACCACTTGAAGCCGCGGAAAATCAAACATGCGAATCCACCACGTTTCCCGCCGAAACAACGGCAGGAGCGTCGCCCCAAGGGCGGCCACGCCTAGCAGCGCCACCAGGACGTCGAGCAGGCGCATAAATACGGTTGCAACTAAGGTTAGCACGGGAAAGGCAGAGGGGAGCGGTTGAGCTTTGTACTACACCTCGAAAACTAAGTTGCGAGGCCCACAAAAATTGCAGAAGCCCGGCGTTAACCGGGCTATTCAATCGTTTGCAAGTATCAATATAACCACCTATCAGCTAATGGCTTGCGTGCAACAACACGGCAGCTAGTAAGACGACGACGCTGATATGTCGGAGCTCCGTATTTGCAGCCGCATAGCACTCCACGGGCGCCACCCTCAGACTTTGCCCGGTTCTGTATGCGCTTCTCGCCTACCTTTAGTGCGCTTTTGCTCCGCTGGTATGGAAATACTGATTGCCACCTTCACTACTCTTTTCTCCGTCGTGAATCCCTTCGGAGCCATGCCGGTATTCCTGACACTAACCGAAGCAGAAACTGGCCATCAGCGCACCGCTACGGCCCTTCGGGCGTGCATTTACATGGTGGGGGTGCTGTCGGTGTCATTCTTTGCGGGGCAGTACGTGCTCAATTTTTTCGGCATCAACATTCACCACTTGCGCATTGCGGGGGGCATTCTGCTGATGCGCTCAGCCTTTGACTTGCTCACGCCAGGCGGCAACCGCGACCGAGTCGGCCAAGCCGCGCTGGAAGAAAGCATGCATAAGGACGACATTTCGTTTACGCCCCTGGCCATGCCCATGCTTTCGGGCCCGGGCTCCATTGCCGTATGTATCGGCCTGTTCACTGAAAAGCTAAGCTACCCCGACATGGCCCTGATTTTCCTGGGCTTTGTGCTGGTAGCGGCCGCCAGTTACCTCATCCTGCTCTTCTCGCTGCGACTGACGCGCTTCCTGGGCCGGCCGGGCATGGCCGCGCTGGCGCGCATCATGGGTTTTATCACCCTAGCCCTGGGCGTAAATTTCATCATGTCGGCCATCAAGGCGCTGTTTCAGGGGTAGCTGCCTGCTGCCAAGAGTAGTGGCGCAATCTGCCAAGGAAGTGTAGTGCTTGCAAGCTGGCTCCTGACTCCGAATTGTACAGAATGACAAGTGTCATTCTGCTTGAAAGCACTTCGGGCTGTACCTTTGCGGCCCACACTGCTGCTCATGCTGAAGAACGACCTGATCCTGCGCGCCGCCCGCGGCGAACAAACCGAACGTACGCCCGTCTGGCTGATGCGCCAAGCCGGCCGCATCTTGCCCGAATACCGCGCGCTGCGCGGCCGCCTGAGCGGGTTCAAGGAATTGGTTGAGACGCCGGATCTAGCCGCCGAAGTCACTATTCAGCCCATCGACGCGCTGGATGTCGACGCGGCCATCATCTTTTCCGATATTCTGGTGGTGCCCGAAGCCATGGGCCTGACCTACGAAATGGTAGAAGCCCGCGGCCCGTTGTTTCCCGAAACAGTAAAATCAGCGGCTGATGTAGACCGGTTGCGTGTGGCCGATCCGCACGAACACCTGGGCTACGTGCTCGATGCGCTGCGCGTCACCAAAAAGGCCCTGAACGGACGGGTACCGCTCATCGGTTTTGCCGGTGCTCCGTGGACTATCCTAGCCTACATGGTGGAAGGCCACGGCTCTAAAACCTTCAGCAAGGCCCGCCGCATGCTGTTCCAAGACCCGGAACTAGCGCACCGCCTGCTGCGCAAAATCACCGATACCACCATTGCTTACTTGCAGGCTCAGGTAGAAGCCGGCGCCAACATGCTGCAGGTGTTTGACTCGTGGGCCGGCATCTTGAATCCGCAACACTACCACGAGTTTTCGGCCAGCTACATTGGCGAAATCTGCGCCGCCATGCCCGCCAACGTGCCCGTGACGGTGTTTGCCAAGGGTGCCTTCTTTGCCCACCAGGACTTTGCCCAGATGCCCTGCCGCACCATCGGACTGGACTGGAATGAGAACCCGCAGGTTGTCCGCCAGCTCGTCGGCGACAAAACGCTGCAAGGTAACCTAGACCCCTGTGCCCTTTATGGCTCGCCGGAGCAGGTGCGCGCCGCCACCATCGCCATGCTGGAGCAGTTTGGCCCGCAGCGCCACATTGCCAATCTCGGCCACGGCGTGTACCCCGACACCAACCCCGACCGCGTGCGCGTGTTCGTGGAGACGGTGAAGGAGCATAGCCTGCGTATGCGCCAAGATCTGGCGTAAGGCCCCTTCCCTTGCAAAGGGCAGCGAGGCGTCAGCATTTTTCCGTGCAACGATTGCTGCACCTGCGCCCCTGCTTCAGCCCTACGCATGCTTTGACTTTAAAAGCTAGCGGGGCCGCCGAACGTGAGTTCGGCGGCCCCGCTGTCGTTGCTGATGGCTGGCTTTCTATCTCCTTGACGTAGCTCGTTGAGAAGGTAAAAAGCCAGAGAGGTCAGGCCTCTACAGCACCTCTGCTGCTTCAGCCTCTTCCAATAGCCTTGCTTTCTCCACCGGCACCACTCCTACCTGCTCGCACACCAAACCCCCACCCAAGTTGGCGAGTGCTGCCATCGTGGTCGGGCTAGTGCCCAGTGCCACGCACAGCGCCGCTATGCTGATAACCGTGTCACCGGCGCCAGATACGTCCGAAATGGCGCGCACGTGGGCTGGCAGGTACACCGGGCCGCTGGGTGCGTCGCAGAAGACGCCGCGCTCGGACAGAGTCACCAGCACCATTTCGGGTGCGAGGTGTTGACGCAGCACATTCACGGCGTTTTCCAGTCCGGCGTTGTCACCGTCGGCAAACTCCAGCTTGAGGCCTTCACGTAGTTCTTTCAAGTTGGGCTTAAAAAGCGTGCAACCTTGATAGGCCAAGAAGTTGCGCTTCTTCGGGTCAACTACCGTTGGAACACCTTTTGTGCGGGCCAGGGCAATGAAACGAGCAATGCGCTCAGCATTGAGCACTCCCTTGTCGTAATCCTCGAAGATGACCACATCGGCGCGGTCAAGTAGTTGCTCGTAGGCTTCCGAAAGGCCAGCGTCTTCCGTAGTGGAAAGGTCAGTTTCTACTTCGGAGTCGATACGAAGCAGATGCTGCCCTTGGGCCAGAATGCGCTGCTTAACCGTAGTGGGGCGCTCGGCGCTGCGCACGAGGCCATCAGCCGGTAGCTGACGCTCGTGCATCAGGCGCAGCATCTGGTCGCCGCCCGCATCATCGCCGATTACGGCGCAGAGCAACGGCGTAGCGCCCATGGCTTGCACGTTCAGGGCCACGTTGGCGGCGCCGCCGAGGCGCTGCTCGGTACGCGTCACATTCACAATGGGCACTGGGGCTTCGGGCGAGAGGCGGCCAGCTTTGCCCCACACGTAGGCGTCCACCATCACATCGCCCACGATGAGTACGGTCAGGTCGCTGAAGGCAGTAAAAAGATCAGTAAGCGTGGCAGGTGACGACGGCGCGGCAGCAGGCATTGGCAAGCGGAGAAGCAAATGAAGCGGCAAAGATAACTTGTGAACCGGCTACGGCGCAGAACAGGCCGCCCCCATACTTTCAAAGGACTGCATATGGACGCGGTATGTCGCTTCGTGGGCAGTTAAAGCCGCAGTCAAGCCGCGCTGTTCAAAACGCACTTCGGTGCCTATTTCGCTCAAGGCATTACTACCTCGCGCTTCCCATTTGCTGCTCCCCGAGCAGTTGCAGATGTCCCAGGTGGTGCCGGCCGTGCCAGGCGTATTGCACCAGTGCCTGCTCCAGCGTGTACACGCGGTCGAACACCGGATGGTAAAAAGTGCGCTGCCAATCAGCTTCGGTTAGGTGGTGAAGAAGTACTACCCAACGGGCGTGCACGTGCTCCAGAATGCCCAGCGACACGGTTACGGGCGTGGCAGCCACATCAGGCAGCTCTATCCAGCTATTAGGGTTCCACGCCGGAATGGTAGGATGGTCTTCGGTTAAGGCTAGGTGGAAGCGCAGATAGTTGTGCAGGTGGGCATCCGCCAAGTGGTGAATGACTTGCCGCCCATTCCAGCCACCGGGCCGGTAGGGTTGCTCCAGCCGCACGCCACCGGCCGCTTTGCCCGCAGCCGTCAACTGGGGCGACAGATCGGCAATCTGCTGGATGTATGTAAGGCGCTCGGCGGAAGTGAGCGGGGTTTCGGGCAGCACCACGCGCCCAACCGGATAGCGTAGGTGCTCATCGAGTAGCGGTGCTGCGGTAGGTTGGCTCATAGCGGCTATCGAGAACAGATGAGCAGGCAGTTTAACAAAAAAAGCCGCTTTCCGGGTGGGAAAGCGGCTGCCAGAAACGGCGTAAGGCCGTTTACTGAAGCTTAGCCAGACTGACCTTGATGCGGCGGAACGCTTCCTGCAGCTTTTCATCGGCGGCAGCGGTACTCATCCGGAGGCACTGCGGCGCCCCGAAGGCGCCACCGTCTACCGTGGCCACGTGGCCGTCGTTGAGCAGGTAGATGGCTAGGTCGCAGGCGTTTTCGATAACCTGGCCATCGGGCGTGGTCTTGCCAAAAAACGACGACACCTCCGGGAAAACGTAAAATGCTCCGCTGGGCGTGGGCGTCTTCATGCCCGGAATGTCTTTCACAATATCGAGCACCAGGTCGCGGCGGCGGCGGTAGGCATCCACCATCTCATCGGCAGAGCTGCGACCTCCTTGCAGAGCGGCCAAGGCGGCGCGCTGGGCAATGGAGCAGGTTCCGGAAGTAATCTGGCTCTGCATCTTCTCGCAGGCAGCAGCCACTTCCTTACGAGCCGCTAGGTAACCAATGCGCCAGCCTGTCATGGCGTAGCCCTTCGAGAAGCCATTGATGGTGATTACCTGGTCTTTTACCTCGTCAAACTGCGCCAGGCTCACGTGCTCCCCTACGAAGTTGATATACTCGTAAATCTCATCGGCAATAACGAACACCTGCGGGTGGCGGGCCACTACCTCGGCAATGGCCGCCAACTCTTCACGCGAAAACACCGACCCGGTGGGGTTGCAGGGCGAGGAGTACATGATGAGCTTGGTGCGCGGCGTGATGGCCTCGGCCAGTTGCGCGGCCGTCACTTTGTAATCGTTCTCGAGCGTGCCCACGAGATTGACTGGTGTGCCTTCCGACAGCTTCACTATCTCCTCATAGCTTACCCAGTAAGGCGAGAAGATGATTACCTCGTCGCCGGGGTTTACCAGGCTCAGTACCGCATTGGCAATGCTCTGCTTGGCGCCGGTGCTTACCACAATGTTTTCGGGCTTGTAGTCGAGCTGGTTGTCGCGCTTAAACTTCTCCACGATGGCCTGACGCAACTCGGGGTAGCCAGGGACAGGGGTGTAGAAGGTATAACCGTCCTGAATGGCCTGCTTGGCCGCATCCTTAATGTATTGCGGCGTCTGGAAGTCCGGCTCGCCAAAACTCAGGCTGATGACATCTACCCCCTGGGCTGCCAGCTCCCGGGCTTTTTTGGCCATGCCGATGGTCTGAGACTCCTGTAGCGCGTTGATGCGGTCGGACAGGTACGAGGGAGCAAGCATAACGTCAGCGGTAGACATAGGGGAATGTGGGAAGCTGGGGTAGGAGAATGGGAGATGGGGAAAGACTACAAAGGTACGCAGATCGGCAGCCTCGTGGCGAACGAGCGTTCGGTTTCTAAAAGGTAAGGCTAATTCAGCGTCGTTGGGCTATTCCTGCCCCAGCCCGCGCAGGTTGCGCAGCACCAGCCGCACGTCGTCGGCGGGCGAGTAATCACGGGCATAAAGCAACTCTAAGCGGCGCCTCGTGGCGTCACTAAGCGGCAAGGAAGCGTCGGCAGCGCCATCGGCGGGCGAAAGCACGGCACTGGGCGTGCCGCGACGAGGGGCCATGTACCGCAGCCCCACCCAGGTACGCCGGCCGAGTAGCACACGTACGGAATTGCGCAGAAAGCCGCCGGCTTGGCGCTGTAGCCAGAATAAGATGGGGGCCACAATCAGTAAGCCAAGACTCAGCAGAATATCTACCAGCCGTTTGGCACGGCGCTGCTGGGGTTTGTAAAGATTCAGCTCGATATCAAGGGCGTAATAGTCACCGGGCGAGTCCTTGGACGAAGAGCCGATAATGTACTCGCTGTCTTCGGGCAAAATCTTGAATGCCACATCCTTGTGCGTGTGCTGCAGCTGTACCATGCGGCCCATTATCTGGCGGGCTGAAAGGTCTTTGCCGCAGAAGATCAGCTCATCGATGGCGTAAATGCGCAGTACCTCATCGAGCTGGCGCAGAGACCCTAGCAGGTCGTCGGGGGCATCTGGGGCGGAGCTGTCGTCGGCGGAACTGACGAAGCCGATGATGCGCGCCTGAACGCCCGCAGCCTCGAGCAGCTGGCGCACCCGGCGACTTTCCACCTCCGAACCCACGATGGCGATGTTCTTCTGTCGCCGCTCCGACAAGCGCAGGTCACGGTACTGAACCAAGTGCTGCGCGATGCGCCGCCCGACCATGGCCGCCACGGCCCATACGCCCCCCAACACGATGAGGGCCTTGGAGAAACGCCAGGCATCCAAATAATTGGACACGGCCGAAATGATGATGGTCCCGAAAAACACGCCGCGCGCAATGCGCGAGGTTTTGGCTGGTTCGTCGTAAGCACCGCTGAGGTAAGCCGAGCTCAGCCAGATAATGATGTACGCCGGCACGGCCACCAGCATGTATTGCACGGGGTATGGCGTGGGCACAAACTTGTGGTTTCGCTCCCAGTACGTCTTGAGGAAGTACATGCCCACGAAGATGATCAGGGCATCGAGCAGGATGGGCCAGGCTTGGTCCCAAAAGCGCCGCGCCACCGCCACGCCGGCCCGAAACCAGATGGCGAAATTGATCAGCAGCGAAAACGTACCCGCCCGCTCCGGCGCAAAATGCTTGCGGGCAAATATGACCATGGCACGGTAGAACACGAACACGTAGTTCACCGATGTGCGCTTGGTGCTTTCGCCTTTGTAGTGAATGATTTGAGTATCGGCGAAGTAGTAATTCTTCCAACCGCCCTGCATCAGCCGGTACGAAAGGTCGATGTCCTCACCGTACATGAAATAGTCTTCGTCGAGCAGGCCCACGTGCTCCAGGGCCTTGCGGCGCATCAGCATAAAGGCGCCACTCAGCACTTCCACTTCGTGCGTCTGGTCCTTATCGAGAAACCCAAGGTGGTAACGACCAAAAGTACGCGACTTCGGAAACAGCGCGGCCAAGCCGAATATCTTGTAAAACGCCACCCACGGTGTGGGCAAACCCCGTTTGCTCTCGGGCAGAAACTTCCCCTGGCCATCCAGCATTTTCACGCCCAAGCCGCCGCCCTCCGGGTGCGTGTCCATGAACTCGCAGCACAAGTGGAAGGTGTCTTCTTCCACCACCGTATCGGGATTGAGCAGAAGCACGTACTCGCCGGTCGCGCGCCGAAGGGCTTGGTTGTTGGCCTTCGAGAAGCCCGGGTTATCCTTGTTCTCGATCAGGATTACTTCCGGGAAGCGCTGCCGCACCATGAACACCGAGCGGTCCACGGAATTGTTGTCGACCACAAACACCTCCACCGGCTGAGCCATTTTCCGAGCTGCCCGCCGCACCGATAGCAGCGTCTGCTCTAGAAAGTAGCAGACGTTGTAGTTAACGATGACGACGGAAAGCTTGACGGGCGCGGGCACGGCGGGGCGGGTGTGGGCCGCGAAAGTTACGGAATTGGAGTATCACGCCACCTTATTACCTCGCCCCTTCACAAAGGAATAACAAGTACCTCAGAAGCCCAGGCAAAAGGAAACCGGCACCTGCAACGCTGCCCATCCGCGATGGAAGCAAATTACCCCGCCTTAAATCAAGCGGGGCCGCCGAACCTAAGTTCGGCGGCCCCGCTGTAGTTACTGGCTTTCGCTCTTTTCGAGGCTATAGCCCCAGAAAGAGGCTCTTTACCGCGCCTGCCGCTGCCGCTCCACAATCGAGCGTCCCAGCGTGATTTCGTCGGCATACTCCAGTTCACCGCCCACCGGAATACCGCGGGCAATACTGCTGATGTGCACCTCCGGAAACTCGCGCAGGCGGCGTGTAAGGTAAAAGGCTGTGGTGTCGCCTTCCATTGTAGGGCTGATGGCTAGGATAACTTCTTTTACCTCGCTCTCATCCCCTTTCATGCGGTCCACGAGCGGCTCAATGTGCAGATCGGCTGGGCCGATGCCTTCGATGGGCGAGATGACGCCGCCCAGCACGTGGTACACGCCCTGGTACTGGCCCGTGTTTTCAATAGCAATAACGTCGCGGATGTCCGATACCACGCACAGCGTGCTGTGGTCGCGCAGAGGGTTGGCACAGATGGAGCACTGCTCCGTATCGGAGATATTAAAGCAGGTGTTGCAGTAACGGATGTCGAAGCGCATTTTGGCCAGCGCCTCGGCCAGAGAACTGGTCGTTTCGGTTTCGGCTTTCAGCAAGTGCAACGCCAGGCGCAGCGCCGTCTTGCGCCCGATTCCGGGCAGCTTCGACAACTCGCCAACGGCGTTTTCGATGAGTTTCGAGGGAAATTCCATTCAGAACTAATGTGCAAATAAGATCAGACGTGCTAACGTGCCGACGGAGGAAATGCACCGCTGGAGCGTTCCAAGCATCAGCACATTTGCCACATTCAATCACATCAGCACAAGCTCAAACAACGTCGGCCGAAATGCCGCGGTCGTGGATAGCGGTGCACATGGGCTCCAACTCCTCGTAGGCACCGATGCGCACGGTGCACTGACCTTTATAATGAATCAGCAGCGTGCACTGCTCGGCTTGCATGGGCTCGTGGCCGCATACATCGATGAGCGTTTTGATGACGTGGTCGAACGTATTGACGTCGTCGTTGTAGACTATCAGGTCGCGCAGGTCGGTGGTCTCCTCCAGCAGCAGAACCTCTTCGTCGTGTGCAATCTGCGGTTTTGTATTCATGACGTAAAAGTACAGATTCAGGTGGTAGGTTGTGAAGTGGGGTAAGGATACTGCATAACACGCCCCAAAGGGGGATAGTTGCTGATGCAGCGGAATTTGTGATGCCGCTCGTCTGTTGTTTCCGCTGTAATTTACGGGCCTTGTTGCACTGCCCCACTCCTTCTTTCTATCGTATGTCTCTGACGTTCCGGCGGCTCTCGCTGCCCCTGGTGATACTGACGCTGGCCGGCGCCCCTACGGCCCTGCAGGCCCAGCAGAAAATGCTCACCGTGGAAGACGCCTTCCGCAACCCGGCGCTCAACCCCGCTTCGCTCAAGCAACTCACTTGGATTCCGGGCTCGAAAGATGAGTTCAGTTATGTGCGCACCCAAAACGGGCAAGACGAGTTGGTGCGTGGCCGTGCAACCGGTCAGCAGCAACCGGTGGTGTCGCTTGCGTCGCTCAGCCAAGCGCTGCAAGCCGCAGGGGCTCCGGCCGTTAAGGCATCGGCTTTCCCCGCTGTGCAGTGGACCGGTCCCGATGCCTTCCTGGTGACCATGCCCAGCCGCGAGGTATTTCGCTATTCTACTGCCGATGGCAAGGCTGCCAAGCTATTTGCTTACGCCGCGGGCGCCGACAACGTCGATTTCGACCCCACCAAGTCGCGGGTGGCCTTCACGCAGGATCAAAACCTGTTTATCAGCCTCGCCGGCAAGGAAAACGTAGCCATAACCAACGAGAGCAACCCGGCCATCGTGAATGGGCAGGCGGCGCATCGCTCCGAGTTTGGCATCACCAAAGGCACCTTCTGGAGCCCCAAGGGCAACAAGCTGGCCTATTACCGCATGGATCAGTCCATGGTGACCGAATACCCACTGGTGACGGTGGCCGCGGTGCCCGCCAAGCCCGATCCTATCCGGTACCCCATGGCCGGCGACAAAAGCCACGAGGTGACTGTGGGCGTGTACGATGTGGCCACTGGTAAAACGGTATTTCTACAAACCGGCGAGCCAAAAGAGCAGTACCTGACCAACGTTTCCTGGAGCCCCGACGAAAAATCCATCTACGTGGCTGTGCTCAACCGCGAGCAGAACCACATGTGGCTGCGTCAGTACGATGCCGGTACCGGCGCATTGGTTAAGACGCTGTTTGAGGAAACCGACAACGAGTACGTGGAGCCGCAGCACCCGCTGGCTTTCGTGCCCGGCCGCCCCGATCAGTTCATCTGGCAAAGCCAGCGCGACGGCTACAACCACCTTTACCTCTACAATACCAGCGGCAAGCTGCTGCGTCAGCTTACCAGCGGCTCCTGGCTCGTGGCTGATTTGCTGGGCTTCGATCCGAAAGGCAAAACCGCTTACTTCTCCAGCAATGCTGACAGTCCATTGCAGCGCCAGCTGTACTCCGTGAGCCTCAACGGCGGCAAGCCGCGTAAGCTTACGACCGGCGCGGGCACGCACACCGGCACGCTAAGCCCCTCGGGCGAGCTGTTGCTCGATTCGTACTCGAGCCAAACTACCCCGCGGGTGGTGAGCATCATCAGCACTAAGGATGGCAAGAGCCAGCAGCAACTGCTCAATGCACCCAATCCGCTCACAGCTTATAGCCTGGGGCAGACCAAGCTCTTCCCAATCAAAGCGGCCGATGGACAAACGGACCTCTATGCCCGCCTCATCACTCCTCCTAACTTCGACCCCACCAAGAAGTACCCGGCAGTGATTTATGTGTACGGTGGCCCGCACGTGCAGCTCGTGACTGACTCGTGGCTGGGCGGCGGCAACCTCTGGATGCAGATGATGGCCGAAAAAGGCTACGTAGTGTTTACCGTCGATTCACGCGGCTCCGGCAACCGCGGCTTGCCGTTTGAGCAGGCCACTTTCCGACAGCTGGGCACCCAGGAAATGGCCGACCAGCTCAAAGGAGTGGATTACCTCAAGTCCTTGCCCTACGTGGATCAGGCGCGCATTGGCGTACACGGCTGGAGCTACGGGGGCTTCATGACCACCACCATGCTTACCCGCGCGCCGCAAGGCACCTTTAAAGTAGGCGTGGCCGGCGGCCCCGTTATCGACTGGCGCCTGTACGAAGTGATGTATACCGAGCGCTACATGGATACGCCCCAAGAAAACCCCGAGGGCTACCAGAAGGCCAACCTGCTGAACTACGTCGAGAACCTGAAGGCCCCGCTGCTAATGATTCACGGCACCGTGGACGATGTGGTGGTGTGGCAGCACAGCCTCAACTACGTGAAGAACGCTGTGGACAAAGGTGTACAGCTCGATTACTTCATGTACCCCGGCCATCCGCACAACGTAGGCGGCAAGGACCGGGTGCACCTCTACACTAAAATTACCAACTACCTGGACATGTACCTGAAGCCGGAAGCGCCAGCCGCTGGTGCCGGGGCCAGCGGGCAGTAATTCGGAATTGTCATCCTGACGAAGGAAGGACCTTATCACCGCTGAACGAGTAGTTACAATAACTTCTGTTCTGGCGTGGCAAGGTCCTTCCTTCGTCAGGATGACAAACGAAACTACATCCGCCTGCCTATTTTTACTTTTTGATTATCAATTCATAATTGAAAATGCCCGCTCCTTCCACTGATTTCAAGCGCGCCCTCAAGCAACTTTCCGATAAAGAGAAAGAAGACCTGCTGCTCAAGGCTGTGCGCCGCGACGCGGAGCTCTACGACTTGCTGCGCTATGAAATACTGCCGGAAGTGGACCTGCGTACGGTGCAGGACGAGCATGCTGAGCGCATTACAGCTTTGCTCCAAAACGCCAATGGCCGTGTGATGAACCGAGCCCTGTCTCGTGCCCTCGGCAAAGCCGCTAAGGAAATAGCTCGCGCCAAGCGCATCACCAAAGACAAGCGCCTGGAAGTAGAGTTGAACCTATACACGCTACGCTTGGTGCTGGATGACTACCGCCAGTTCTTCGACGGTTATTTCCAAACGTTCTATGTAGCCACAGTGCGCCTCGTGCTGCGCACCGCTAAGCTTGTTCCGAAGCTACACGAGGATCTATGGCTGGAATACAAGCCTGAAATCGATGAGGCCCTAGCCACGCTGCGGGCGCACGACAAGCACCGGCAACTGCGCTACGCACTGCCACAGGAGCTGGAGTTGCCACACTAGGTAAGGCTACTAATATTCTTTATAAATTATTCAACATGTTGTAAACATAACATGGTAGTGTGGTAACGGACAGGATAAATTTGAAGGTTGGTTTTCCCATTTCCTTGTCTACCATTCCACTATCTATGTCCTTGAACGCTACCCGCTTTCTGACAATTGCTTCGACCCTAGCTCTTAGCAGCTGTGCCGGCAGCTACTCGCCCATCCGTCCGGCTCGCATAGCTACTTATCAGTCGGTCACTGCTGCCAATGCTCCGGTAGAATTCAGCTACACTTACGGCGCCCTGCTTACCAACGGAGCTAACAAGAAATATTCAAAAAAAGAGCGTAAACGCGGCTACCAGACCGTTGCCGTCCGCATCAAAAACAACACGGCCACTGAGCTCAACTTCTCCCGCGACCTGGAGTTGTATTTCGGCGACCGACCCGTTATGCCCGTGCCAGCGGTGCAAGCCACCAACGACATGAAGCAAGGTGTGGCCATTTACCTTCTGTATGTGCTGTTAAATTTCCGTGTGGGTGGCACTTACAATCCTATGACAGGCCAAACCTCAGGAGGTACATTTATACCCACGGGCCCGTTTATCGCTGCTGGCAACATGATTGGCGCTGGCACCGCCAACACCAACATGCGCAATGAGTTTGCTTCGTTTGAAATGACCAACAAGGTATTGCGCCCCGGTGAAACGGTGTACGGCATCATCAGCTTGCGCGAAATGAACGTGGCTCCGTTGCGCCTAACGTTGCGTAACGGCACTGCCGTTCAGACCGTGCCGGCTACGCCCATGCCCTCGACTGTGCCAACGCAGCCGGCGCCAGCCCCAACCAGCAACGGCGGCCAGTAGGTTTAGCTTCCTCAAACCAGTAGCCAATCGGGGTTATAATTGCCCTGCTGAATCAAAAGCGAAACGGCCCTTCCCGCACTGTGCGGGAAGGGCCGTTTCGCTTTTGTTCGGACTGAGACGAGCTCGATTACTGTGCCTGCTGCTTGGCAATCACGTTGAAGCTCAGCGTGAAGTTGTCGTCGATGGCTTTGTCAGCCGCGGCGCCGAACAGCGTCGAGCCGTACTTCACGTCATACTTGGTGCGGTCGACCGTAGCCGTGCCTGAGGCAGCAGCCACACCGTCTTTCACGCCCACTTTGGCCGGGAAGGTGATGCTGTGGGTTTTGCCCTTGATGGTCAGGTTGCCCGTCACTTCGGCGTTATTGCCATTGGCGTCGGCCTTGATGGACTTCAGGTTGGTGATGACAAAGGTAGCCGTGGGGTACTTCTCCGAGCCGAAGAAGTCATCGTTCTTGAGGTGACCTACCAGTTTGCCGTTGTAATCGGCATCCTTGATGTCGTCAACCTTGATGGCGTTCATGTCGAAGGTGAACGTACCACCTACTACCTGATTGCCGCGCACCTGTATTTGGCCGTCTTTCAAGGCTACGCTGCCGTTGTGCTGACCACCTACTTTCTTGCCTACCCAGCCGAGAGTGCTCAGCTGCGGCTGTACCTGGTAGGCGTTGCTGGCAGCCTTAGCGGTGCCGGGGTTGGTGCTCTTGGCACCGAATTTCTGAGCGTGGGCCGGAGCAGCAAACAGAGCACCAGCTACGAACAGGGAAAGAACTAACTTTTTCATGATGAGAGTAAAATGGGTTCTGAGAGAGTTTGACTGATGCGGCCGTCAGTCGCGGATTTTATCGAGCAAGTCGCTCAGCAGAGCGGCTTCTTCGGCGGTAAGCTTGCGCAGGCCGTTCATGTCCTGCTCGTTTACTATATCATCGGTACGGTACAGCAAATCGAGGCCGGATTCGGTGATGCGAATGTCCACGGCGCGGCGGTTGCTGGGGCATATCTGGCGCGTCACCAAGCTTTTGGCTTCGAGTTTATCCACGATGCGCGAGGCGTTGCTGGTTTTGTCCAGCATGCGCTCAATCAGCAGGTTAACGGTGGCAGGCTTGGGATGCTGCCCACGCAGAATGCGCAAAACGTTATACTGAGGAAGCGTAAGGCCATAAGGCTTGAGCTTGGCAGCCATGCGCTGCTGAAGCCAGCCTGCCGTGAAGACTATATTCAGATAGGCCTTCTGGTAGGCATCCTTAAAGGCACGCTGCTGAATTTCTTCTTCGATCTTCATCGGGGAACCAATTATGATGCAAATATATGTACATACATTATATGTTGCAACACAGTTCCGTGTTTTTTTTCATTATGCCTCGATAGTCTTTCCTCTGCTCATTCCCGTATGCGAAGCGTTGTCTGCATAAATCAGACCATCTTCCCTATGAAACAGCTATCCGTCCTTTTTGTGTTTGGTACTTTATTGCTACTGACTCCTGATGCCCAAGCTCAGGCACGCACCGGCACCGCCAAAACGAATAATGCCGCAAATGCCCAGATAGAGCTGCAGCCCAACGACCAATTTGTCATGCAAAACGGAGCTGTAGTTCGCCGGCGTGGCTCCCAAGCTTCCGGCCTCACGCAGAACGTGCGCCTATCCAACGGCACTAAGGTGAACGTGAAAAGCGGCATTGTGGAGCTGCCCGGCGGCAAAATCACCACGCTCAAAGAAGGCGACTACGTGAAGGCCGACGGCAGCATCGTGTACGCCACGCCCCAGAGTGCTGCCGCGGCTCGCGGCGAGACGGCCCCAGCCGATGCCCGTTTTGGCGAAGTAGTAGACCGCGGCACTACCGTGAGCACCGCCGATGTAGACCAACGCTTAGCCGACCTCAACCGCCGCGTGGATCTGATGGCGCAAAAAATTCAGTTGCTCAACCAGAAAATATCCTTGCTGAGCCAAGGCAGCGCCAAACCAACCGATACCAGCCAGCTCGACGGCCAGATAAAGGCCTTGGACGAGCAGCTCCGACAAGTAAAATAGACGTTCGTTTTGAATGATAGAAAGACACCCGGCCTGAACCCTACTCAAGCCGGGTGTCTTTTTTAGCGCAGGTGTATACCTAGTTCAGACGCAACTGGGGCAACTGCAATTGCGCCGCCAAGTGGCCTTCCACTTCCCGCACCAGCCCAAATGCCTCGTCGCGCACGATGAGAAACCCATCCAAGTCGCAAACGCTGGCTAGTGAGCTGATCTGCACTGCCGACCAGATGCCCAACGTTGTCTCCACCATGCAGCCAATCATGGTATCGAGGCCGTGGGCTTGTGCTTCGCGCAACAAGCGGAGACCATTCAGGTAGCCCCCTGCCTTCATCAGTTTCATGTTGAGCACATGGAACTGCTGGGCGATGTCGTTAAAATCAGCGGAGTCCGTTACCGATTCGTCGGCGATAAGCGGCCAAGGGCTGCGGTTGTGCAGATAGCGGTAGTCGTCGGTGCAGGCCGCGGGCAGCGGCTGCTCCAGTAGCTTCACGTTGCTGCCCGGTAGCTGCTGCACCGCTTCGGTGAAGCGCAGCAGGCTATCGGCATCGGACCAGGCTTCGTTACCATCTACTAGGAGCGGGTGGCCGGGCAGCAGGCGCGTCATCTCACGCAGCAGCTCCACGCCGCTTTCGCGGTCGACCTTCACTTTCAGCAGTGGGAAACGAACCATGCCTTGCTCCCGCACAAAACACGCTACGGCGCCGACCTCCATGATGGGCAACGAAAATGCCGTGGGCACCACCGGGGCAGGCGGCGGCAGCTGCAGCAGTTGCGGTACCGTTTTCCCTTCGCTCAGGGCTTGCAAATGCACGTATGCTGATTCTAGCGCAAACCGCAGCGCGTGTGCTGGCTGGGCGGCATCGAGCACGGCGGTGAGGTCGTCCAGGTCTTTTACCTTGCCCAGCCCGGCTTGCTCCAGGGCGTAAAACTGCGTGAGCAGCAGCTCCGGCGTTTCGCCGTAGCGCAGATTGGGTGCCGCTTCCCCCCACCCTACCAGTGCGCCCTTGGCAACGCGTACCAATAGGTTGGTTTTAAGGGTAGAAGCACTGCGGGAAATCTTCCACGTATAGCGTAGTGGAAGCTCAAGCGGTTGAATAGACCAGGATAGCATCGGGGGAAATTAACACGTCCTAATCAGTAATTCATAATTGGCGGCGGGCTGGCGGGGCCACTGCGGCTCAATCGGCTATCTTTGCTGAGCTTCGTCCATCCCATCCGAAGCTTTTTCTGCCATTCCTGCTCTTATGAAGTTGACGCGCTTTGCCGTGCCGGCGCTGGCCCTGCTGCTGCTAGCTGCTTTGCTAACTGCTCTGTCCCACTACGGACTGGTAGCCCTGCCATCGGCAGTTCCTCTGGCTGCCCGCTGGATTGCCCTGCTGGCTCTTGTTACCTGGGCCGCCGCCCGCCGCTCCCTTACTTTCTGGATAGTGGTGAGCATGCTCGTAGGGGCCGAGGCGGGGGCTGACTTTCCGGGTCCTGCCCAAAACCTGAAGGTACTTTCCGACGTCTTCCTGCGCCTCGTCAAGACTATTATTGCGCCGCTGGTATTTGCCACGCTGGTGGTGGGCATTGCCGGCCACGCCGACCTAAAGAAAGTAGGCCGCATGGGCGTAAAGGCCCTCATCTACTTTGAGATAGTTACCACGTTTGCCCTGTTTATCGGCCTGGCGGCTATCAACCTCACGAAGGCCGGTCGCCTCGACCCCGACGTGCTGGCCGCTGCGCGGGCCGGCAATAACGTGAACGAAACCATTGCGGCAGCGCCCAAGCAAAGCGTGGCGGATATCATTCTGCACATCTTCCCCGACAACATCGCCAAATCCATCGCTGAGGGACAGGTACTACAGGTGGTGGTGTTTGCCATCATCTTCGCCATCGGCCTGGCCATGGTATCGGAGAAGCACCGCAAGCCCATGGTGGAGTGGTCGGAGAGCCTGTCGGAGGTTATGTTCAAGTTCACCAACGTGGTGATGTTTTTCGCGCCGCTGGGCGTGGGCGGCGCCATTGCCTACACCGTGGGCAAGATGGGCTTTGCCCCGCTGATCAACGCAGCCCAGCTGCTGCTGACGCTGTACGCGGCGCTGATTGCCTTCCTGATTGTCATTCTGCTGCCCGTGGCCCTGCTGGCGCGCATCCCGCTGAAGCGGTTTGTGAAGGCCATTGCCGAACCGGTAAGCATTGCCTTCGCTACCACTTCTTCGGAAGCAGCGCTGCCCCGGGCCATGGAGGCCATGGAAAGCATTGGGGTGCCGCGCCGTGTGGTAGCCTTCGTGATGCCTACGGGCTATTCGTTTAACCTCGATGGTACCACGCTGTACCTGTCGTTGGCGGCGGTGTTTGTTGCGCAGGCCGCTGGCATCGAGCTGACGCTGGGCCAGCAATTGGTGATGGTGTTTACGCTGATGCTGACTTCCAAAGGAGTAGCTGGCGTACCCCGCGCTTCTTTGGTCATTTTGCTGGCCACGGTGGCTTCGTTCAACCTGCCTTCCTGGCCAGTGTTCATCATCCTGGGCATTGATGCGCTGATGGACATGGCCCGCACGGCTGTGAACGTAATCGGCAACTGCCTGGCATCGGCGGTTATTGCCCGCTGGGAAGGTGAGTTCATCGACGATTACCACGGTGAGCCCATCGATGATTTGTTCGAAGAGGACTCCGCCGCCGTAGCTGCCACCCACGGTCAGTTGCCGTAGCCCAGTGCTGTTACCTCTGCCCTGTGCCGCCCGGACTTTTAGCAAAGTCCGGGCGGCTTCTTTTTACAGGTTATCACTAGTTATGATTTAGACAAAGCTATTGAGCTTACCTATTCACCTGCCGCGGTATGCCCAGCCTCCAAAACTTGTCTACGTACAGTAAAATCGAGCAAATTTTATTTTTCATTCGAAAACATATGACCATTACTATAATATTTAATATTTATCCTACATTTACTCAAATCAACTGCTCCCTGCCCGGCCCTGCCAGATAGTACCTGTATCAGTTCACCCCAATGCGACACTTACTCTGCATTTTTTTGATTTGCTTGGGTTCTGCAGCGGGGCTGAGCAGCTGTCAGTCAATGGACAAAATCCTGGCGCAACCCACGCGCGCTTCCCTAGCCAATCGACTGCCCTCGATGGAGCTAGTGGTAGACCCGGGTGCGCTCAACTCGGAAGATGATGCGCTACCCGACGACGTAGAAAAGCTATTCGAGCGCGAAGTACGCATGAACCTCTCCGATCCTGAAGACACCGCCCGTTACGGCTTTGCCACGCTGCGGATTCAGGAAAGCAATACCAAACGCACTGGTCGTGGCCTGCAGTTACTGCAGTTGGTTACGATGATGACGCCCTCGTTGCTCGGGGTGCCGTTGGAATGGTACGAAACGGAGCTCACCGCTCAGGTGCGCATTCTGGATGCAAACGGCCAGCAACTGGCTACTTACATGGGCAAAGGCTCTTCGCGTATCCGGGTGGCGCTGTATCACGGCTATTCGCAGGCCGAAGCGCCACGCCTGGCCGATGTAGCGGCGCTCCGCCAAGCCCTGGCACACATAAAGCCGCAATTGGATGCCGATGCGGTGCGCCTACGGGAAGAGTTGCTAAGGACGGGTGCCGTTAAGGATTATTCCCGCCTGATACCGAAGCACAGCCTGCGAACGGCGCAACTTAGCCCTCGGTAACTTTAGCTGTGGCCCTTGCATTCAGAGACCTAAGGGAATGCCTACGGCTTCATGTGACATCTGCAGCCTTTACTTCGCTCAAGAAAAAGTCTGCCCGCATAATTCCGCTGGACTTGTCCACCATCATACCATCCCGCTCAGTGGCAAACACACATCATTATTGGCGCAGCAGTCTGCTTGCGTAGCCTAAGCCAACTGTGCTGGCCGGTTAAAGTACACTGCAACTTTCATTGCGCTGCCGTTTCTTTAGGCGCGCCGCCCCGGCAACGAGGCGGCGCGTTCTTCATTTTCTTACCCTTTGTTTTCCACATGAAACACACGTTTCGGGCGCTGCTCATGGCAGCCATGCTGCTCGGAGCCGCCGCGCCGACTGCCGTAGCGCAGCAAGCCGCGGCGGCAACTTCCTCGGCCACTGCTTTCCCCTACCCCATCGAGCAAAGCCAGCTGCCCAACGGCCTCAAAGTGGTGACCGTGCCTTATGATTCGCCTGGTTTGGCTTCGTTCTTTCTAGTAGTTCGAGCCGGCTCGCGCGATGAGGTAGAGGCCGGCAAAACCGGCTTCGCGCACTTCTTCGAGCACGTAATGTTCCGTGGCACCGAGAAGTACTCCAAGGAGAAGTACGACGAGGTGCTGAAAAGCCTCGGCGCCGCTGCCAACGCCAACACTTCCCTAGACCGCACCATCTACCACATGACCGGCAACGCCCGCATGCTGGAAAAGATGTTTGAGGTGGAAGCCGACCGCTTTCAAAACTTGAAGTACTCCGAGCACGACTTCAAAACCGAAGCCGGTGCCGTGAAAGGCGAGTACACCAAGAACTCGGCCTCGCTCTACACCCAGCTGTACGAGAAGACCCTGGACGCCGCCTTCGACAAGCACACTTACGAGCACACCACCATGGGCTTCTTCAAAGACGTGGTGGACATGCCCAACCAGTATGACTACTCGAAAGTGTTTTTCGACCGGTTCTACCGCCCCGAGTATACCACTCTGCTGGTAGTAGGCGACGTAAAAGCCGCCGAGGTAAATCAGCTGGCGCAGAAGTATTTCGCCAACTGGAAGCGCGGCTCTTATGTGCCCAACATGACGCCCGAGCCCGAGCAGACGGCCCCTCGCTTCGTGCACATCCAGAACCCGAATTTCCCGCCCTACCTCAGCCTAAGCTACAAAGGCCCTGCCTTTTCGGACCAAAGCAAGGACCTGCCCGCCCTGGACGTGCTGCTGACCATGCTCTTCGCCGAAAATTCCGACCTCTACCAGCAACTGGTGGTAAAGGAACAGAAAGTGCGTTTCGTGGGCGGCTCGCCCAATTACACCCGCGACCCGCAGCTCATAGGCGTGCGTGCCTCGGTGGTGAAGGCCGACGACATTCCGTACGTGAAGCAGCGCATCACGCAGGCCCTAGAGGAAATGAAAACCAAGCCCGCCGATGCGAAACGCTTGGCTGACACCAAATCGGCACTGAAGTACGGCAACCTGATGAGTCTCGACTCGCCCGACAACATCGCCAACACCCTGTCGCAGTTTATCTGGCTGACCGGCGACGTGCAGTCCATCAACCGCTACATGGCCCTCTATGACCAGGTAACACCCGCCGACATTCAGGCCGTGGCCAAAAAATACTTCGTGCCTGAAAAGCTGACGGTGGGCACCATCGGCCCGAAAGAAAACGGCGGCGTTCAGTAGCAGCCCAACTGTAGCGCCGACTCTGCAAGTCCGCGTCCTCCAATAGTAACTCATTCGTCCGCACGTTCCCGTTCCGGGGACGCGGCCTACAAAGGCCGCGCTACTGCGCGCTTCATCCTTCGACTTCTCTAATGAAACATATACTTCTCCGCGCCTCCTTTCTGCTGCTTGGCGCGGCTACGCTTCCAATCCTGCCCGCCTCCGCCCTCGATGTGGTCGAGCTGCGCCAGCCCAACTCTGCCAAAGTGGTGGTGATGTTGCGCTTCAACAACGGCTCGGCCTCCGACCCCAAAGGCAAGGAAGGCCTAAGCTACCTTACGGCCCAACTCATGACCGAAGGCGGCACCAAAGCCCTCACTTCGGCCCAGATCAAGGATCTGATCTACCCCATGGCCGCACGCTACGGTGCCAGCACCGATAAAGAAGTAACCACCTTCTCCTTTGAGGTGCACCGCGACCATCTGGACAAGTTTTACCCTGTCTTGAAAGGCCTGATCCAGACGCCCTCGTTTACTGAAGCCGACTTCAACCGCCTCAAGTCCAACCAGCTCAACTACGTGGAGCAGGTTATCCGGGCTTCTTCCGATGAAGACTACAGTAAGTTTGCGCTGGAAGACCAGCTGTTCCGCAGCACCCGCTACCAGCACATGACGCGCGGCACGGCGGCTGGTGTGAAGAGCATCACACTCGATGATGTGAAGCAGCACTATGCCCGGGCGTACGGCAACAACAACTTGACCATCGGGCTGGCCGGCAACTACCCCGCCGCCTTTGTGCAACAGTTGCAGAAGGACATGAATACGCTGCCGCAAGCAACTGTGAAGCCTGCTGTGCCTAAAGTGACCAAGCCCAAAGGCGTCCAGGTTGAAATCGTGACCAAGTCAGATGCGCTTGGTTCGGCCGTGTATGCCGGTTTTCCCATCCAAACCACCCGCGCCAAAGACGACTTCGCAGCCCTGATGGTAGCCAATTCCTACCTCGGGGAGCACCGCAAGAGCTACGGTAAGCTCTACGATAAGATCCGCACTACACGCTCGATGAACTACGGCGACTACAGCTACATCGAGTGGTACGAGGCCGGTGGCTCCAATATGCTGCCCGTACCCGGCGTGCCGCGCCAGGCCAACTATGCCAGCCTTTGGATTCGGCCGGTACAGATTGCCGAAGGCCTGCGCAAGCAGTACCCTACCGAGCTGGGCGACCTGAAAGTGGGCCACGCACCCTTCGCCTTCCGCCTGGCCCTGCGCGAGATGGATCAGCTGGTGAACAAGGGCATGAGCAAGGAAGACTTCGAACTAACGCGCACCTTCCTGCGCTCCTACACCAAGCTCTACGGCATGACGCCCGCCAAGCAGCTCGGCTTCCTGCTCGACTCCAAGTTCTACGGCCGCAAAGACTGGCTGCAGGAAGTGGACGCCCAACTCGCCAAGCTCACCCTCGCTGACGTGAACAAGGCCATTAAAAAGCATTGGCAGACGCAAAACATGTACGTCACCATTGTTACCGACGACAGCGAAGCCCAGCCCCTAGCCGACGTACTCAAGAACAACACGCCCTCGCCCATGAGCTACGCCAAAGTGGTGCGCGAAGGCCTGCCCAAGGAAGTGCTGGCTGAGGACGATGAAGTGGCCAAGTTCAAGGTGAACGTGACCGAGGTGAAGATTGTCGACACGAAGGACACATTCAGATAAGCCGCCTTATCAAATTACTAGGTAGCTTTTAGTAACCGCCCCCACTGCATCATGCAGTGGGGGCGGCTTTATTCTACATACCCATATCAACAGACACAACGGCCTTTCGCAAAATCAATTACCTGTGAATGTGTAGTTAACAAACACCCCGATAAATCCACGATGCTTAATTCCGCTTTAGAGAATCTCGGCGCGATGACAAACAGCATGGCTTCCATGGTGTCGCAAGGATACTGGCGCTTGATGACCCTCCGGCCTAAATAGAAAAGGCTACGAGCTACTCCGTGCAGCAGTCGGCGCTAGCTATACAGGCCTCAGTATAGAAAAAGGGAAGGCCGAGCAACATACTTGCCATGTAGCGCAAAAGTAGAGGCGCATCCAAACTGCGGCACTGGAGCTACGAGTGCATCTATCTTAGCTAGCAGCAGCTATTAAAAAACCAAAGAGCTAGATTAAACCACTACCCGCAGCCCTCATCTATGAGAGCAGAAAGTAAACTTCCAACCTGCTCACATAAACAAGATGAAAACCAGCCCCATCCTCAAAGCCATGGCATTTTCGTTTGCTTTGATGCCGCTTGCCCCGAGCTTTGCTTCGGCGCTGCTTCAAGGCCCGGATGCCTTCGCGGCTGACCAGCACGGTGGCCACCGCGGCCGCGGCCACAAAGGCAACCCCGAAGTACGTGCCTACCTGCAGCAAAATGTGTTGCCCGTGGTGCGCCAGCAGCGCCAGAAGCTGGAAGCCCAGCTCAGCACCGCTGACAAGGCCCAACTCAACACCTACCGTGCTCAGCTTAAAGCCTTGCGTGAAAAGGGCAAGACCATGCGCCAAAGCTTCCACCCCGAGGGCACCCCGCAAGGCCAGCGCCCCGAGCTGACGGATGCCCAAAAGCAGCAGATGCAGCAACTGCGCACCGAGCGCCAGGCCATCATGCAAAACGTAAAGCAGTTGGCTCAGAAGTACGATGCTCAAATCACTAGCCTGGCCGACGAAGTGAAGCCTCAGCGCGAACAATGGGCGGCTGACCTGCAGGCGTTGGCCGAGAAAAACGACTCCCCCGAGCAAAAGCAGCGCATGCAACAGTGGCAGCAGAAGCGCGGCCAGCAGGGCAAATCTGCTTTTGCCGGTGCCAAGCGGCACAAGTACTTCGCCCCGGCACGTTTCCTACTGATGGACCCTGACGCCCCCGCACAAGCTGACCGCGCCGACCGTGGCAGCCGCGCCGCCATGTACCCCAACCCCGCCAGCAGCACACAGCGCCTCGAATACGAGGTAAAAAAGGAAGGCAACGTGAAAGTGGAGCTGCTCGACGAACGCGGCAAAACCCTGCGTACCATCTTTGAAGCCAAGCAGGACAAAGGTGGCCAGGCACTCGAGGTAAACTTGTCGGACCTTAACCGTGGTACTTACTTCTACAAAATCACCAGCAAGGGCAACACCGAAACCCGCCGCTTTGTGAAGGAATAAGACAGTAGGCACTGCTGCCTTAAAGGCCGGCCCCTGTGGCCGGCCTTTTTGCTTTGTGGCCAGATATACGTGGCGGGTACTAGCAGCCACGCCTCAGGCGTTACCTTCGCACTATGCTACGTCCGCTACTAATGCTTCTGGTGCCGCTGCTGTCGGCTGTACTCCTAACAGGCTGCTGCGGCTCCAATATCTGCGACTGCCGGGATTACCGGGCCGATGCGCTGGCTTTCCGCTTTAGCTCTGATTCCACTGGTGGTACAGGCTTTCGGGCATCACAGATCGATACAATCATCCTCGTTCGTTACCCCAACCGCGAAGACTCTATTGCGGCCGCAGTCAATTCGGCGGGCCGCCGGCCCGACACCGTGCGCGTAGCGCGCCCCACGCGGCCGCGCGACGTTTTGTTTACGACGCCCGTCGTCATCGACAACACCGAACCTTTTGCTGCGCGCGGCGGCCGCAAGCTCGGCGGTTACCGCTACGCCATCATCGTGCCCGGCAACCGGCGTGGCCAGCCGCCGCTGCGGCGCTACTACATCGGCGCCATTGATGTTCGGGGCACCTTGGAAAGCGACGCTTGCTGCGTGTGCTACCAGAACCTCAGCAAGATTTTTTACCTCGACAATACCCGCATCGATGCCAGGGACGCGTCCGGTGCCGATTCGCTGAAAGTGACGACGTTGCGGCGGTAACGGGCCGGCGGCATCAGATACGTCCGCACGAGCCTAAACTGCGTATTTAGGCAAATGCAGCACCAAGCAGTCCTGCTGCCACGGCCTCGTTTCTATGCCTACTCCTTCCGACGTTTCTACGGCGCCTGCGCCCGTCTTCTTTTTTCAAACCACTCTTAGCCTCGCTCCCATCATTGCGTGGTGGCAGCAGCGTATCGACGACGCCAATCCCGGCTTGGCCCTGTTGGCCCGTGGCATCATGCGCGAAGTGGAGCGCGTGCCCGAACTGCGCGAGCCTTTAGCCGACCCCACCGTGCTGGAGGCTCACCAGAAACTGGTGCAGGCCCTTATGGTGGCCGTGTTTCCGCCCGCGTCTTTCGAAACAGACATTATCGGTGCCATTCCTCCATTTCAGCGCCAGAGCTTCTACCATACCCCAGGCTTTGCCGGGGTGCTGCTGACTTCCGATCAGCGCATCAAGCAGCCGCTGAACATCAGCTCGGTTACCATGGAGCTCTACATGGTGCAAATGGTGTACGCCCAGATTCTGGAGAAGCTCTACGGCGTGGAATTGCCCGATGCCGGTACCATCGTCTTTACCGTACCTGACTACCGCATCGGGCTGTACCGGCACTACAATGTGGTGTTTAACTCAGAATTCTTAAACATCCGGGTGGTAGGCGAGCGGCCCGACCTCACGGCCGAACAACTGGCCGACCTGCGCCGGCGCCCCTCCCAGATCGAGCTGTGGCGGGAGCTGCTGCCGCCCGAAAACTTTGTACTCGAAGGCTTTCACCTGCTGCAGCTCACCGACGTGACGCGCCAGGAAATCCTGTCGGAGCTGAAGTACGACCTGCTGGAGCGCGACGTGCTACAAGCCTCCGACCGCTTGGAGCAGATTCAGGAGAAACTGCGCGTGCTTTTCGAGCGGCCGTTTCTGCAGCTCGGCATCGCGGCCTACGACGACAAGAAAAAAGCTTTTGTGGACTTCGGGCGGAAGATCAACCACAGCTTTCTGATGAAGCAGTTGCAGCGCCAGGATGCCAGCTCGGGGTTCCGCCGCGTGTACGCGCAAGTGACGCAGCAGCGCCGCCCGCTGGTGCTGGAAGACGTCACCACGGCCGATATTCCCGAGGACCTACGCGAGCAGCTAACCAGCATCGGTATTCGCTCAGCCATTCTGGCCCTACTTCCCTATGGCGATGATGCCGTGGGCCTCTTGGAGCTTGGCTCGCCCAATCCCGGCGACCTAGATGAGTTTGCCCTCGACAACGTCAACGCGTTTTTGCCACTGTTTGCGGTGGCCGTAAAGCGCAACGCCGAGGAAATTCAGACCCGTGTGCAGGCCATCGTCAAGGAGAAATTCACGGCCATCCATCCTAGCCTGGAGTGGCGCTTTACCGACGCCGCCCTGAACCTGCTGGAGAAAATCGATGAGGGCAATAAAAACGCGGAAATGGAGCCCATCGTGTTTCACGATGTGTACCCGCTCTACGGCTCTTCCGATGTGCGCGGCTCCAGTACGGCTCGTAACCAAGCTATCCAGGGCGACCTAGTGGAGCACCTGACGCTGGCCAACCGCGTGCTCAAAAAAGCTACCGAGTACCAGGCGCTGCCCATTCTGGACGAGCTGAAGTTCTACGTCAGCAAAAACCTGCGCCGCTTGCGCCAGGGGATTTTGTCTGGTGACGAGGTAAGCATTTTGGAGTCGCTCAAAACCGAGGTGGAGCCGCTGTTTGAGTACCTGGCGCAGCACACGCCGGAGCTGCGGGCCGTCATCAGTGAGTACTGGTCGAATATCGACCCCGAGTTGGGCATTCTGTACAAACGCCGCCGCAACTTCGAGCAGAGCCTCACCCTGCTAAACGACGCTGTGGGCGACTACCTGGATGAGGAAAATCGGCGGGCGCAGCAGATGTTTCCGCACTACTTCCAGCGCTTCAAAACCGATGGCGTGGAGTACAACATCTACATTGGCGCTTCGCTGGTACACGAAAAGCCATTCGACCTCATTTTCCTGAAAAACCTGCGGCTGTGGCAGTTGCTGGTAAGCTGCGAAGTGGCCCGCCTCACGCACCGGCTCAAGCCTACCCTCCCTGTACCCCTGGAAACCACCCAGCTCGTGCTGATTCACAGCCAGCCGCTGAGCATTCGTTTCCGCACCGATGAGCGCCAGTTCGACGTGGACGGAGCCTACAATATCCGCTACGAAATCATCAAGAAGCGCATTGATAAAGCCACAGTACTGGGCACGGGTGAACGGCTGACGCAGCCTGGGCACATTGCCTTGGTGTACGCCCAAACCCGCGAAGCCACCGAATACCACGAGTACGTAGATTACTTGCAAGACCGCGGCCTGCTGGAGCAGGAAGTGGAAGAGTTGGAACTAGAGGAGCTACAAGGTGTAAAAGGCCTGCTAGCCCTGCGGGTGAAGGTGAAACTGAATTAGCAAGCAAACTCTCAACCTATTAAGCGCCGGGGCTGGAATTCTATTCTAACCCCGGCGCTTTTAATCCCGCTTGAGCCGGTGCCGCACCGTCAGGTGTACCAGCACCACCCACACAATGGCCGCAGCAAAGCCGGCCAGCACATCGGTGGCGTAGTGTACGTGCAGATACACGCGCGTAGCACCGATCAGCAATGCCCAGAGCAGCAGCGCCGCCGCCCAGAACTGATGCCGCCCGTGGCGCCACAGCTGCCATGCCAGCATGCCGTACAGCGCCAGCCCGATCATGGCGTGGCCGCTGGGAAAGCTCAATCCGGGCTGATAAATAAGCGAGGTAAGCGGCCTTACCCGCCCAAACGCCCCTTTCAAGGCCTGATTCAGAAGCGCAGCTCCACCCACCGTGGCAAACACTTCCACTGCTTCGCGCCGCCCCCCACGCCACCACAGCAACCCCGGCAACGACAGCCCGGCAATGACAAACCACAGCGCCGAGCCAAACAATGTAATGCGCAGCACCCAAGCGGTGAGGCCCGGCACGGCGGCCCGCAGGGCGTCGCAGGCCGCAAAAGCTGCTTCATCGAAGCGTTCCGGGCCGTCGAGAAAGACCAGTTTGGTCAGGTACAGAAACGTCAGAAACGACAGGGCAAAGGCGCCGCCAAGCAGCAGTAACTCAGCCGACAGCTGTCCGATAAGGCGGACAAAAAAGCGCGCAAGTCGATTCATGCAAAGCAGCTAAGGGGCTAGTAAGCTACCGTTTCCGATACGGTTGCTGCCTAGCCGAAACGCATCACTATCAAAAGTCAATGCTCAAAATGATTGCGGCTTGGGCTTCCGATTGGTTTTACTGTACGGGCTGGAAATAAGAAAGCCGGCCCTTTCGGAACCGGCTTTCTAGTGGTGCGCTCGGAGAGACTCGAACTCTCACACCTTTCGGAACTGCCGCCTGAAGACAGCGCGTCTACCAATTTCGCCACAAGCGCAACTTGTCGTTTCTAATTTGCCTCCGCTGGTAGGTCAGAAGCGAAACGTGGTACAAAAGTAGGGCAAGCCGGGGGAAGTTGTCAAGTCCAGGGCTAAAAAAAGTTAACCCAGCGGTAATTCACCACTGAGTATCAGCCGTAAAAATTTCACTCCGGCAAGATGGTTTGGCTGGACGGGGTGCTGCGCACGCGGACTTTGATGAGTTCCTCGAGCCTATTCAGCAGCGGAATGGCTAGGAGCAGCCATAGAAACCCGGCCGCGAAGCCTGCCAATACATCGGAAGCATAGTGCACGCGCAGATATACCCGCGTCAGTCCGATGAGCAAGATAAGCATTGAAAGCAGGGCTGTGAGTAGCCAGCGCCCCCCGCGGCTGGGCACGTGCCGCCACACCAGATAAATCAGCAGGCCGTAGAAGGAGGCCGAAATCATGGCGTGCCCGCTGGGAAAGCTCAGGCCCGAAGCCGAGGTAAGCGGCAGCACCGGGCGGGGCCGGTTGTAGAACGCTTTCAGCAGTAGATTCAGGCTGATGCTGCCCAAGGCTACTACTGGCACCTTGAGTGAGTACCAGCGGTGCTGCCGCACCAGCAGAAAGTAGCCAATCAGGCCAAGGGCCGCCACCACGATGAAGTTACGCGAGGCCATAAACGTCATCACGTTGACGAAGTCGATGTTGTCTTTGCCCAGAAAATCGTGCGACCAAGCGAAAGCCGATTCATCAAAATCAAGCTGCCCATCGCCCAGTACTTGCCGCCCCAAGAGCAGGAACACCACCACCCCGACGGTGCCGATGAGCAGAATCAGGGCAAATTCGGTGATGAAGAGAGCGGCCCCGGCAATGAGGCGGCGCAATTGACTGGTCATGCAAGGCGCAGGGATGGTGGCTGCTGACAAAACGCAAACGGCCGGGCTAAGGATATGGCCCCAAGCGCAACCGGTTGCGTATGTTGCGAAGATTTAGCCCGATGCCGCCGTGTCAGCCCCCAATTTTGATAACGTAGCTGGATTTTACGATTCGTTGGCCCGGTTGGTGTTTGGCCGACGGCTGCTGCGGGCTCAGCATGCGACGCTGGCGGCGGGCCTGCCGCCGGGCTCCCCGCGGGTGCTGTTTATCGGCGGCGGCACGGGGCAGGTGCTGCCCGAACTGCTGCGGCTGCGGCCCACGGCTGAGGTGTTGTACCTGGAAGCATCGGCCCATATGCTGGAGCACGCGCAGGAGCTAGTGCGGGAGCAACTGCCCGGCTCGGGGCGGCGCATCACGTTCCGGCACGGCACCGAAAGCTCGTTGCGGGCCAACGAGCAGTTCGACGCGGTGGTGGCATTTTTTCTGTTCGACCTTTTTACGGACGGCGAACTGGCGGACCTGGTCAACAAGCTCAACCGTAACACTTCGCCCGACACCCGCTGGCTGGTGGCAGACTTTGCTCCGCCGCGCCGCCAGTGGCAGCGCCTGCTGCACTGGCTGATGTACTTCTTCTTCCGGCTGACCTCCGGCGTGACTGGCCGGCGCCTACCCAATATTCCGGCGGCCTTGGCGAAGGTGGGCAAGCAGCCCGAATGGCAGCAGCAATGGGCCAGCGGGCTAGTGGAAGCAGCCGTGTATTGCCGTCCGCCCGAGGTAGCACCAAAGGGTGCTTTGTCTCGCAAGGATGGCAGTTAGATTTTTGTTGAGCGGAGGGCATGAGGGGTAGTCAACCCCTCATGCCCTCCTCATTTGAGGTGGGAAACTAGATATAGCTCTAGCTCAAAAGCTGTGTCTCGGCTTTGCCGCACATTGGGCGGCGGCTGCGTACTTTCGAGCCTTCCCCTACTCTACTTTATGCTGCGTTCATTTATTGCCCAGTCGGCGCTGGGCCTTGTGCTGCTGTCGGCTCCGCTGGCCGCCCAGGCTCAGGAGCCCGTGCGCTACTCCATCAGCTTCCCCAATGCCGTGCACCACGAGGCCCAGGTGGTGGCTATTTTCAGCCAGGTGCCAACGGACCAGCCGCTGCGCGTGCGCATGGCTCGCTCCTCACCGGGCCGCTATGCCCTGCACGAATTTGCCAAGAACGTGTACGACGTGCGCGCTACCAACGGCCAGGGCAAGCCACTGCCCATCACTCGCCCCGATCCTTACGGCTGGGACGTGACGCCCGGTCCCGATGGCACGGTGCGCTTCAGCTATACGCTTTACGGCGACCGAACCGACGGCACCTACGCGGGCATCGATGAGCAGCATGCGCACCTGAACATTCCGGCCACGTTTGCCTTCGCCCGCGGCCTCGATCAGCGGCCGGTGGAAGTGCGCTTCGAGCTGCGGCCGGGTTGGCGCGTGGCCTCGCAGCTGCAGCAGGATTCGGTGCGCGGAGTGTGGCGGGCGCCGCACTTGCAGTACTTCATGGACAGCCCCACCTCGCTCGGCGCGCACCAGGTACGTCGCTGGCAGGAAGCCGACCGCACCATTGAGCTGCAGGTGCTCCACAACGGCTCGGTGGCCGACCTGGACCGCTACACCGACCTGACAAAAAAAGTGGTGAAGGAAGCCGCCGCCGTGTTTGGCGGCTTACCGCAGTACGACTTCGGCCGCTATACCTTCATTGCCAACTACCTACCCCAGGCCAGTGGCGACGGTATGGAGCACCGCAACTCCACCTCCCTCACCGCTCCCCGTTCGTTGAGCGGCCCGGGCATGCTGGACAACTTGGGCACCGTTTCACACGAGTTTTTCCACGCCTGGAACGTGGAGCGCATCCGCCCGCGGGATTTGGAGCCGTTTGACTTCGAGCGGGCCAATATGAGCGAAGGACTGTGGTTTGCCGAGGGCTTCACCCAGTATTACGGCGAGCTGCTGCTGCGCCGCTCCGGTGCTTACGCCACCGATGCGCAGTACTGCCAGGAGGCTTTGAACGGGCTCGTCAACTCCATGCAGGCGCCGGGTGCCCAGCGCTACGGCGCGGTGTACATGAGCCAGCAGGCGCCGTTCGTGGATGCGGCCAAGTCCATCGACCCCTCCAACCGGCCCAATACTTACCAGTCCTACTACTACGTGGGCGGCGCCAATGCCCTGGCGCTGGACCTGATGCTGCGCCACCGGTTCCGCACCGACCTCGATGCGTACATGCGCGCCGTGTGGGCACAGCACGGCAAGGCTCAGGCCAACTTCGCCCCGGAGCGCCCTTACACGGTAGCGGAGCTGCAGCGCGTGCTGGGCCAGGTAAGCGGCGACACGGCCTTTGCCGGGCAATTTTTCCGCCAGCACATCTACAATGCGACACCCCACGATTACGCCGCCCTACTAGCCCCGGCCGGCTTCGTGGTACGACCGGCCCGCCCCAACGCACCCACGCTAGGCATGCCAGGTCAGGTGGCTTTTGTGGATGGGCGCTTCGTGGTAAGCTACAACACGCTCATCGGCACGCCGCTTTACCAAGCCGGCCTCGACCGCGACGACCAGATTCTGAAGCTGGACGGCAAGGAGCTGAAGAACGAGAAAACCCTGGCCGGCATCCTCAAAAAGCACAAGCCCGGCGACACGGTGCCGCTGGAATTCCGTTCGCGCGGCCAGGTGCGTACCGTACAGGTAGCCCTCTCGGCTGCGCCCACGCTGGAGGTAGTACCCGCTGAGCAGGCCGGCCAGCAGCCCGCACCCGAACAGCTCGCGTTTCGGGCAGCTTGGCTGGGTTCGAAGGTCAAGTAGTGTTGACTTGCTGCCGTCAACCCACCAGTGTGGCCACAGGTGAACCGAAACATAATTTTGTCGACCTCTTTTGCTTATGATTACGCTAGATAAGCTCAAGGTTTACCGGTTTTACTCGGGCGACTCTGACTTATGGGTGCGCTATAACTACCCTCGTCAGACCGACGCCATCGACGGGGCTGACTGGCAGCTGATAGATAGTCTTGTGCAGGACGTTTCACTGGTAGTGCGAGACCAAGTACCGCCTGACACAGCCAAGCAAATTCATGAGAAGATCTTGCTGTACTCTGCGGATGAAGCTACGCGCCAGGAGTTATTGACGTTGGGCCGCGCATGGCCGCACATTAAACCGAACATCAAACAACGGATAATAGAAGCTCTCTTTCTTTGGCCAATTCAGGGGTTTTATGCATTGGGTAAGCTTCTGGTTCGGTGGCCGTGGCTCATGGGGGTTTTGGCTTGGCTGCTGTACCGTACCGTCACCATGTACCTGGCAAAGCAGTTGTTTGAATAGCATTCAACACCACGACGGGCGCCTACTGCAGTAGTAGGCGCCCGTCGTGGTGTTAACGTGTAAAGCAAGTCAAATCGGCGAATACCTTTAACACGCCAAGGTCAGCGTAGTACTACTGCCAGCTGCCGCTGCACAAGACGGTCCTTTTTAAGGAGTTAGTATCGTTACCCTGCACCTTGAACACCCGCACGGCCTACCGCGAGCCGTACTTGCTGATAATCCTCTTATTTATTTGTCCTTTAGCACCCATGCCCCCGCTCGATCGTCGCCTGCTGCTGGTATATGCCATCATTCTGATTGATGTCATTGCGGGCTCGGCCATCGGGCCGGTCATGCCGGAGTTTGTGCGCGGGCTGCGGCAGCCGCAGTTGTGGCTATCGGTGGGTACGGGGCTGTTTCTGGGGGTGCAGCTGTTTTCGGCGCCGCTGCTTGGCAAGCTTTCCGATGGCTACGGCCGGCGGCCCATCCTCATCCTGTCGGCCGTGGGCACTTTGCTGGCCAACTGCCTGCTGCTGCCGGTGCGGGCCGGGTTGTACTTCGCCAACCGGACTTCTGATGGTCTGACCAACGGCATGTACTCTACCATCCGCTCGGCCATTACCGACCTTTCCCCGCCCGAACGGCTGTTTCGCAACCTGGGCTTGGAGGGGGCCATCGTGTCGTTGGGCTTTGTCATCGGGCCGATGGCGGCCGGCTTGCTGCTCACCTTCGCCAATGTGCCGCCGCACTTGCAGGTACGCTACGTGGTGGGCATGGGCGTAGCGCTGGCAGCAGCCAACATCGGCCTGAGCCTGCTGCTGCGCGAAACGCATGGGCAGCGCACCGGCGTAACGCCTATGGAGCTACGCAGTTCCGTGCGCGAAGCGCTAAATCTGCCCACCATCTGGCGTCGGCTCCAAGCCAAAAACCAGACTCATCCCGGCCTGCTTCAGCTCGTTCGGACGCAGGCCCTGCTCACGCTCAGCACCGGCTACTACTTCTATTTTGTGCCCTATGCCAGCCTAAGCGAGCTGCAGATGGACGCGCGTGGCATTGCCTATTTCTTTATGTTTTTCGGCACGCTGAGCATCGGCATCAACTACTTGTTTTTCACATTCCTAGCCGACCGCATCAACCAGCGCCGCGCCATCTTCTGGCTCTCGCTGCTAGGTTTGCCGGTGCTGGCCGCTTACGGTTTGGTGGGCAGTTCCCGCACGGCGCTGTTCATTATCGTAGTATTCGACTGCCTCACGCTTTCCCTAATTCCGGGCTTGCTGGAAGGCCTGCTCGCCCAGCGCACCACCGATGAAGACCGCGGCGAGATATTCGGCCTAAACCAAGCCGTGCAAGGCTTGGCCAGCTTTACTTCGACTATCATTTTCGGGGCGTTATCAGTACTGGATTTGCGGCTGCCGTGGGCGTGGTTTACACTGTGCCTTGCGGGCGTGGCATGGCTGGTGCGCAGGTATAGGGCCAAGGTCAAAAATCGATAAACACTTTATATACCACGCTTAATAATACCACAAACAATTATATCAAATATTTCCCCAACCAAATTTTTTGAACCTAATCCAAATTATACCTAATATTATATACAACAAGCTAAGAACAAAATACGATACAAAAATATAAATATAATTTGTTTTGTGTCTAGCTTCACAAGCTTGAAACAATGTCAAATATCTCTGATTTCTATAGATCGATAAATACATTACTACCACTATACACACAAAGAAGAGAAGTGAAATAAAAGATACTGGTATAGTAGCCTCACTGAAATACTCCAGAAATATTAAGCTCATAAGCAAATTAAAAGTCAGCAACGCTGCACTACCCATCAATGAATATACTTCAGGGTAATCATCTCTAAACTTATAAACTGCATAGATATAAAAATTAATCCATACTAAAATATCAAACATTATTTTCATTTAAATCACTTTGCATTAGATTCTATAAAAAACAGAGGTTGCATTTGCAATGCACCACAAGCAACTAGAACTCACAAATAAACAAATTATTAGTTGGCTTACCGAACAATAGGCTGGCATACTATAGCAGTTTCGCGAACGGTGTAGCGCGGGCTTCAGCCCGCGTTTGTCAGGACGATTGCATTGAACGATGCCCAAGTGGCGCGGGTGGACGCGGGCTGAAGCCCGCGCTACAGGCTACACTGTTCGTGAATCCGCTATAATTCTTCCCTTATGTCTGCCTACTGCCACACGCGCACGGCCGTCCAACCCAGCAGAGCTAGCGTACCCAGGCCTACTATCCAGAGGCCGTGCACGCGGTCGGAGGCGGAGAAGGCGGGGGCGCGGCGGCCGTCGGGCAGGGTGCGACGGTGCGCGTACAGGTGCAGCCCGATCAGGATGCCGGCTATGCCGCCCAGTAAGGCCATGATATAGCCGGCGATAATCCAGCCGGTATGACTTTTTTCCGGCGCGGGCGGTTGGGCTTCCTGGTAATCCTGCAGTTGGGCCATGGCCGCGGCATCGGTGGCGTGGCCACGCTCCTGCAGCAGCTTTTCGGCCAGCAGCACATCCAGGCGGCTCCATTCCTGCCGCTTCACCAGCACATCCATCAGTTCGGCATCGGTGAAGGAGAAGAGGTAATGATCCGAATCGATTTCAGCCACGAGGCGCTGGTCTTCGGCTTCCTGCAAAGCGTCGACGCGGACTTTGTCTTCGGGCCGAATCTTCACCAAAAAAGCACTGTGCACGGCATTGAAGGCGAAGCTGGGGTCGATGGCCGGACGGTCGGACTTGGTTTCGTACGGAATGCCGTGCTCGTTCAGCAGCGCCAGCAGCGGTAGGGCGGCCTCGTTGGAGGGAAATTGCTGGTAGGTTTGAAATTCGGCTTTAGCCATTGGCCGGGGATAGTTGTTATTTGTGCCGACAAGGTAAGTCCCGCTTGGGTAATGGCTTACCGCTGCTGTTTCTGACTACTTTCTTATGCCCGCTTCGCGCCACGTCCGCAACGATAAGCTCCGTACCATCCGCAAAAACTACCCCGGCAACCTGATGATCGGCAATCAGTTTGCCAACGTCAATGAGGAACTGTACACGCCCCAGTTCTCGGACGTGCTGCGCTGGAAGTTGCTGACAAAGAACCCGCAGGCGCAGGAAAAAAAGCAGGACACCTGGGCGCCCGCCGTGCAGCCCTGCACCGACGTAATGGCTCAGCGCCGCCCCGATACGCTGATTTGGCTAGGCCACGCCACGTTCTGGCTGCGCTGGGCCGGCCACACCATCTTGTTCGACCCCGTCCTGTTCAGCTTGCCGCTGATCAAGCGCCGTCACCCCCTCCCCTGTGCCCCCCAAGACCTCACCGGCATTGACTACCTGCTGCTCTCTCACGGTCACCGCGACCATCTCGACGACGATTCCATCCGACTACTGGCTCAGCAAAACCCCAAGATGCAGGTACTCGGCCCGCTGCGCGTGGCCGGCCTGCTTAAGCGCACGGCCGGCCTGCTGCCGCCCACCCAGGAAGCCGGCTGGTGGCAGCAGTTCCACCTCGGCCCCGATGCCGCGCTGGAAATCTTCTACCTGCCCGCCGCGCACTGGCACCGCCGCGGCGTAGGTGATCTGAACACTGTGCTCTGGGGCTCTTTCCTGTTGCGCGAAGTAGCCACGGGCCGCACCCTATACTTCGGCGGCGATTCGGCCGAGGGGCCGCACTTCTACCAGATCGAAGAGCAGTTTGGCCCGCTCGACATCGTGCTGCTGCCCATCGGGGCGTACAAGCCTAGCTTCATGATGTACCGCAGCCACATGAACCCCAACGAGGCAGCCAAAGTCAGCAACCAGCTTCGGGCGGGGCACTTCATCCCAATGCACTACGGCACTTTCGACCTGTCCGACGAGCCAGCCTCGGAACCCATTCGCACGCTGGAGCAGGTTGCCGCCGAGGGCTGGCTGAGCGCTCAGCTCCACGTGCCTGCCGTGGGTCAACCACTGGATTTGGCAGGCATGGAATAAGAATGGAAGCGGCATGCTGAGGACTGAAGTTTGGGCTCTTGCGCTTCACATAACCATTATCTTTACCGTCTTATTTCCTGCCTATGTCCCCCACGCTCGTCCTGAGCCTGATTGCCGGCTACTTTACCGTTCTGATCATCATTTCGGTACTCACCTCGCGCAAAGCCACCAGCGAGAGTTTCTTTATTGCCAACCGCAACGCGCCATGGTATCTGGTGGCGTTTGGCATGATCGGCACCTCGCTGTCGGGGGTCACGTTCATTTCCATTCCGGGGCAGGTGCTCACGGCCCAATGGAGCTACATGGGCATGGTAGCGGGCTATCTGGCCGGCTATGTGGTCATTGCTACGGTGCTGATGCCGCTGTATTACCGGCTCAATCTGGTTTCCATTTACACGTACCTGGAGCAGCGTTTCGGGTACTGGAGTTACAAAACCGGCGCCTTTTTCTTCCTGCTGTCCCGCGCTATCGGGGCCGGCTTCCGCTTGTACCTCGTAGCCGAGGTGATGCAGCTAGCCGTGTTCAACGCTTTGGGCGTACCGTTTTCTGTCACAGTGATTGTCAGCATTTTGCTGATCTACCTCTACACCTTTAAGGGCGGCCTGAAAACTATTATCTGGACCGACACTTTCCAGACCATGGCCATGCTGCTGTGCGTGGTGGTGAGCATACTGCTGATCGGCCAAGAGCTAAAGCTGAGCATGGGCGGGCTGATCGACACGGTGCGTACCAGCCCGATGTCGGAGTTGCTGTTCTTCGACGACCCCAACGACAAGAAGTACTTCTGGAAGCTGTTCGCGGCGGGCATGTTCATCACCATCACCATGACTGGCCTCGATCAGGACCTTATGCAGAAAAACCTGAGCTGCCGCAACCTGCGCGACGCCCAGAAAAACATGTTCTGGTTTTCCATCGTGCTGGTGTTTGTAAACCTGCTGTTCCTGGCCCTGGGCGTGTTGCTCTATCAGTTCGCTGCTGCCCGCGGCGTACAGCTCACCGAACTACCCGAGCTGCTCAACAACGGCAAGCTGGTCACCGACCGCGTGTTCCCTTATCTGGCTACCACCCAGTTTAGCCTGTTTGCCGGCATCGTATTCATTCTCGGCATTATTGCCGTCACCTACGCCTCCGCCGACTCGGCCCTTACGGCCCTGACCACCTCCTTCTGCGTGGATTTCATCGGCATCAGCCGCTACCCCGAAGCGCAGCAGAACACCATGCGCCGCAACACGCACCTGGCCTTTACGGTCGTGCTGATTGTGATTATTCTGCTGTTCCGAGCCATCAATAGCCAAAGCGTGGTGGCCGCGGTGTTTGATGCCGCCGGGTACACCTACGGGCCGCTGCTGGGCCTTTACGCCTTCGGCCTGTACACCAGCCGCCGCCCCGCCGATCGGTGGGTACCGCTGGTGTGCGTACTAGCACCCATCCTTACCTATGTGCTGGTGATGAACTCCAAAGAGTGGTTCGGCGGCTACGAAATCGGCTTCGAAAAACTTATCCTCAACGGGCTGATTACCTTCATTGGTTTGCTGACTATTTCGCGCTCGGCGGAAGTAAGCACCGAGATGAACCCCGCCGCCCGCGAAATGGTTAGCTAGGGCGTACCTTTGCGCCCGCTGTAGCGCGGACTTCGGCCCGTGTCCTTGGATAGTACTCTTTAATCGTGAAGGCATTCAACGGTTAAAGCGCTGTCTGCGGATGCGGGCTGAAGTCTGCGCCACACATGGCTACCCCTCGTCGCCTATTGCCCTAGCCCGTGAAATACCATTTACTTTTCGCCCTGCTGCTCTTGGCTTTCGCCGCCCCGGCCCAAACGGCCCCGGCGGCTTCTTCCAAAGAGCCCATGGTGCTCCGTCCTGGCCGCATGCAGCCGCAGGCCAAGCCTGCCGCAAACCGGCCCGACGTGGCCCCGCAGTTTCCGGGCGGTCCGCAGGCGTTGAGTGAGTTTATTCAGACAAACGCCCAGTATCCCGAGGCTGCCAAAAGCAAACAAATCAGCGGTTCGGTGCTTACCACATTCACTGTGGCTGCCGACGGCCGTGTGACCGAGCCCAAAGTGACTCAGGGCCTCTCCCCGGAGTGCGACGCGGAAGCTCTGCGCGTGCTGGCCGCTATGCCCGCTTGGAAACCGGCCACGCGCAAGGGCCAGCCGGTACCCGTGCAGGTACAGGTACCGATACCTTTCGGCAGTTCTTCGAATCTGAAGGTGGAAAAGAGTAAAGTAAAATTCGAGTAACGACGACTGAAGAGATAAGCGCTACAATTACCGTTAGCCCGATTTCACCACCTTTCAGTGGCCTCGGGCCGACGCCATGTGACAGCATATTCTTCGCATCAGATATAAATGGCAGCCAGAAGCGGATTGAATACCAGCGGCAGCGTCGATGGCGACGCGGCCAAAGTCAAGCTTACCAAAGAAACATTTCGGCACGCGCTGCGGATCTTCCGCTTCGTATTGCCTTACCGCGGGCGTTTTATTATCGGCATGGTGCTGCTGGCCTTATCCAGCGCTACGGTCATGTGCTTTCCGTGGGTTATCGGTAAACTGGCAGATACGGCCACTGGCAAGCCCTTTACACTGGCCACCGGCCAGCAACTGAGCATCAACGACATTGCCGTGGGCTTGTTTGGGGTGATTGTGTTGCAAGGCTTGTTTTCATTTGGGCGCATCTGGTTTTTTACCCAGGTCAGCGAATTTACCGTGCGCGACATCCGGCAGGCGCTTTACGCCAAGTTCGTATCGTTGCCGATTCCGTTTTTCGAAAAAAACCGCGTTGGGGCCATCACTTCGCGCATCACCTCTGATGTGGCCCAGATTCAGGACTCGTTTTCCCTGACCCTGGCCGAGCTATTCCGGCAGGTAATGACGCTGGTGGTAGGCGTGTTCTTCATCATGATGGTGTCGGTGAAGTTGTCGTTGTTTATGCTGCTCACCTTTCCGCCCATCGTACTGGTAGCCATGCTATTTGGCCGCAAGATTCGGGTACTGGCCAAAGCCACCCAGGATGAGCTGGCCAAAACAAACGTCATCGTGGAGGAAACCCTGCAGGGCATCCACTCCGTGAAGGCCTACACCAATGAGCTGTACGAAACCCAGCGCTACACTGGCTCACTGACCCGGACGGTACAGGCCGCGCTGCGCAGCAATATGTACCGCGGCGGCTTTGTCTCTTTTGTTATCATCGGCTTGTTCGGGGGTATTATTCTGGTGCTGTGGCGAGCCGCAACCTTGGTGGCCGCTGGCCAGATGACCATTGGTGACCTTACGTCTTTTGCGCTCTACACCATTTTCATCGGTGCTTCGGTGGGCGGTTTAGGCGAGCTATACGGCAAAGTCCAGAGCACCTTGGGCGCTTCGGAACGCATCCTGGAAATCCTCAATGAGGAATCGGAGCCAGTACACCGGGCCCGGCCCGCTGGCACCCTTCCGCTGCGGCTGCGCGGCGACATCGAGTACCAGCACGTGGAGTTTCACTACCCCACCCGCCCCGACCTTACGGTGCTCAAGGATATCAACTTCAGCATTGAGGCGGGTGAGAAGGTGGCCTTGGTAGGTCCCTCGGGCTCCGGCAAAAGCACCATTGTGCAGCTACTCATGCACGTCTACGAGCTCAGCGGCGGCCGCATCAGCATCGACGGGCACGACATCAACAACCTGGACCTGACGGAACTGCGCCAACACATCGGCATCGTGCCGCAAGAAACACTGCTGTTTGGCGGCACCATCCGCGAGAACATTCTGTACGGCCGCCCCGGTGCGCCGGAAGCTGATGTCATCGACGCGGCCCGCCGGGCCAATGCCTGGCAGTTCGTCCAGAGCTTCCCCGAGGGCCTGGATACGGTGGTGGGCGAGCGGGGCATCAAGCTCTCCGGCGGACAGCGCCAACGCATTGCCATTGCCCGCGCCATCCTGAAAAACCCGGCCATCCTGCTGCTCGACGAAGCCACTTCAGCCCTCGACTCCGAAAGCGAGAAGCTGGTGCAGCAGGCCATGGACGAGCTTATGCAGAACCGCACCAGCATCATCATCGCGCACCGCCTGAGCACCATCCGCAAAGTCGACAAGATCCTCGTCATCGACGGCGGCCGCATCGTGGAACAAGGCTCTCACGAGGAGCTCAGCGACAACGAAAACGGCCTGTACGCCAACCTGCTAAAGCTGCAATTTGAGCTGACGTAAGACTAAAACGGGGCTTGCGGCCCCGTTTTCGTTTTTGCAGAGTACGTTACTTTGCAGTCATGGTAGAGGTAAAAGACATTCGAATTTCTATTGACGACTACGTTCAAATCAATACTGCCCTGCTTCGACAGCAGTTGTCCAAGTCTCGCGGGCAGATTGCCATATTCCTTGTGCTTATCGTGTTACTCATTATTCAGCTAGTAATAACGTGGCAGAAGTACACCATAGGTGAGGCGGATCCACCAATTTTTTTAACGGTGCTATTGCTAGGAATGATAGCCATGCCTTGGCTGATACTTCGTAGGCTGCGAGGCACACTGCGTAAGCAGCACGCCGTTCTCCCTACTTTGCAATTCCCTACAACTTATCAGTTATCAAACGCTGGAATTATTGGCGTAAACGAGGCCGCTCGCACTGAATTTGAATGGCCGGCGGTGCAACGGGTATGGCCCTTCAAAAATTGGATACTGGTGTTTCTTCCTAACAATAACGCATTGTATCTGGATATGAACCGACTGATGCCGCCTCATCAGGTGCCCGATCTGCTCCAATTGCTGCGCGCCAAAGGCGTACAGGTAGAGAGCAGCAGTCAGTAGTCAGCACCTCACCCGTTCACTGAGAAGTTCAAATCGGCTGCCTGTGGCTACCTTCGCCGCATGCAGCCGATTCTTGTTTCCCAGGTCCGCGTTTCCCTTGCTGACTACCGCCAGCTTTACTTCCGGCTGACCTCCCGCTCCCTGGTCTGGCTCGTGTTGCCGGTGGCAATCATTGTGGGGCTGATCTACGCGCTAAGTACTGTCGAGCTTCTGGCTACGCCTTGGTTTTACGGTCCGCCGCTGTTGTTGGTATTGGCTTCGGTGGCGGCCGGCTTCGTGTATTACCTGAACCGCATCCAAAGCGGCTATCAGGCGTCGCCGCTGGCTTCGGAATCGATGGATTACCAATTCGACCAGCGCCGTTTCACGGTGAGCAGCCCCTCGGCGCCTGCTTTGGATGTACCCTGGGGCGCAGTGACGGAAGCGCAGCGCCACGGGCACTGGCTGCTGCTGATCACGCAGGTGCCGGCCACGCACATCGTAGACTTGCGGCGGGTGCAGGCGCCGGCTACCGAAGCCGTGCTGCTGGAACTGGTTCGGGCCAAAGGCTTTGAGCTTAAATAACACGGCCTCTGCTGCCTTATGCAAACCCGCGTAAGCGCCCATTTCAGCGAAAACTACCTGGATGCTCCCACAGTGCGGGCCATGTTTTACGAGTGCATGGATGCCCGAGTGCGCATCGGGCGCGGCTGGGGCAATTCGCCCACATGCGTGTCATTCGTCATCTACGGCTTGTGCACCGAGCTTTCGCTGCTGCGCTTCTACCGGCTCCTGCACCAGCACGACCCTTTTGCCCGGCTGCTGGTAGACGGCCAGTTGTACAGGGTCTAAACGAACTAGCAATCAGGCCAATTTTTTTAGCATTCTTTTCCCGCGCGCTTTGCTCAAAAAGCGTACTTTTACTCCAGCTAATCAACCCTTTTTACCCATTTCCATGTTGCTAAAGAACCGGACTTCGCTGCTTGCCGGCACTGCATTGGCAGGCGCAATCCTTTTCTCGGCTCCGGCCGCCCAAGCCCAGCTCAATACGCCGGCCGCCAGCCCCAAAAGCACTGTGCAGCAGCGCGTGGGCCTGACCGACGTCACCGTCACTTATTCGCGCCCGAGCGCCAAAGGCCGTGCCGTATTCGGTACGCTGGTGCCCTATGGCAAGCGGTGGCGCACTGGTGCCAACCAGACCACGACCATCAAGTTTTCGGACGACGTAACGGTGGAGGGCAAGAAAGTGCCCGCCGGTGAGTACGGCATCTACACCATCCCGAACAAGGCCGAATGGATGGTGGTACTAAATAAAAACACCAAGCAGGGTGCCAACGTCGACGGTTTCAAGGACGATGAGGATGTAGCCCGCTTCTCCATCAAGCCCTACAAACTGGCTACCAAGGCCGAAGCCTTTACCATCAACTTCACCGACCTGACCCCCGCTACGGCCAACGTAGACATGCAGTGGGAAATGACCGGTGCTAAGTTCAAAATCACCTCGGACGTGGAGCCCAAGGTGATGGCCCAGATCGAAGAGAAAGTAATCAAGAACGCCAGCCCCAGCGCCAACGACCTGGCTGCCGCCGCTGTGTATTACTTCGACACCAACAAGGACCCCAAGCAGGCCCTGGAGTGGATTCAGAAGGCCAACGCCAACGAGCCGAAGTTCTGGAACTTGCACACGCAGGCCAAAATCCAGATGAAGCTTAAGGACTACGCTGGTGCCACTACCACGGCTGAACAGTCGCGCAAACTGGCCCTCGACGCTAAGAATGCTGACTACGTGAAGATGAACGAAGACCTGATTGCTGAGGCTAAGAAAGGTGGCTCGGAGCCGAAAAAGGCTGAAGAAACCAAGAAAGCCGACGCAAAGAAGAGCTAAAGTGCCTTATCAAGTTCTCCTTTTCCATGGAGAGGAAAGTTTGATAGCAGCAACGACAGCGGGGCCGCCGAACTTAGTTCGGCGGCCCCGCTTGGCTTTTCTCCCATTACTGAAAGGCAGGTTTGAACGACGGCGCTTGACGGTGCAACGTTAAACGGAATCGTTGTTGACTTCTGGCTTCCCCCTATTAGGAGCCGAGGCTGGGCGGTGAGGCCCCACCAGCAGGAGTAGCCAGCAAAGGAGCCGCCGGGTGAGCCTTGACCGGCCTGAAACGCTGCAAGACCTCTGCTAGCAGCATCACCATCGCGCAACCCAGGATGTTGTACCACAGGTAAGCAATGTCGGTGCCGATAAACAGGGCGAATGTCAGTAGCTGCGTAATCACCGCTGCCCAGAATACGGCCCGGCCATGCACGTGCTTTTGGAAAAACGCCACGGCAAAAATGCCCAGAATGGTACCGTAAAAGAGGGAGCCGAGGATGTTCACAGCCTGAATCAAATTCTCCATTCGAGCGGCAAACAGCGCGAAGCCGATACCCAAAACGCCCCAGCCGATGGTGGCCCAACGCGACACCCGCACCAAATGCTCTTCGGTGCAGATAACGCGCTTGGTAAACGGCCGATACAAGTCCACGAGCGTGGTAGAGCCAAGCGAGTTTAGCCCGCCAGCCGCCGAGCTCATGGCCGCACTCAGCACCACTGCCACCAGCAGGCCCACCAGCCCGCGCGGTAAGTAGCGCAGTACGAAGGAGATGAACACGTAATCGGTATCCTTGGCATCGGCGGTGGGCGCGGCTTGCTGTGCCAGCTTTTTCCAGGAGGCTCGTACGCCCTCAGCGGCAGCCTGGGTGGTTTGGAGGCGCAGCCGGGCTGCGGTCTGAGCCTCGGGACTACCGCTGCGGCGGGCCGCCACCAAGTCAGTAGTGGCCTGCTGCTGGGCGAGCTGCACATTGGCGTGCTGTTGCTCCAGCTTTCGGGCTTCGGCGGCCACCACGGGGTTGTTCATCACCTGCTCGTAAATGGGCCGGTTAAATGTGAGCGGAGCGGGCTGAAACAGGTAGAATACGAACAGCAGCACACCGATCAGCAGAATGCCGAATTGCATGGGCACCTTAATCAGGCCATTCATGAGCAGGCCCAGGCGGCTTTCGGTTACGCTCTGCCCCGAGAGGTAGCGCTGCACCTGGCTCTGATCAGTGCCGAAGTACGAGAGGGCCAGGAACAAGCCACCGGTCATGCCGGTCCAGAAGTTGTAGCGGTCTTGCCAGTTGAAGTTGAAATCGACGAGATTGAGCTTGCCGAGGTGGCCAGCTACGTGCATGGCATCGCCGAAACCAACTTGCGGAGGCAGGTAATGTACCAGTAAATAGCCCGCTATGGCCATGCCGCTGAATATCACGGCCACCTGGCCCTGCTGCGTAACCGTAACGGCCCGTGTACCGCCGCTCACGGTGTAGCCGATGATAGCCGCCCCGAGCAGACACACCGTGACGGTGGTATTCCAGCCCAAAATGGCTGATAGCACCAGCGCCGGCGCGTACAGCGACAATCCGTTGCTCAGTCCTCGCTGCAGCAGAAACAAACTGGCCGCCAACGTGCGCGTGCGCCGATCGAAGCGACTCTGCAGGTACTCGTAAGCGGTGTATACCCGCAGCCGCTGGTAGATGGGCACCGCCACGATGGCAATGAGCACCATGGCTACCGGCAAGCCAAAGTAGAACTGAATAAAGCGCATCCCATCGGCAAAGGCTTGGCCGGGGGTACTGAGAAATGTGATGGCCGAAGCCTGGGTGGCAATGATGCTCAGGCCTACGCCCCACCACCGCGTCTGGCGCCCGCCCAGCAGGTAGCCATCGAGCGAGCTGCCAGCCTTGCGGGTACGCCAGGTACCATAGCCGATAATAAATGCCAAGGTGCCCGTGAGCACCGCCCAATCCAACCCACTCACGCAGCGAAATAACGGCTAAGCCACACAAATAGCCCGATTTCAGCGGCCAGCGCGGCCAGCACCAGCACGTACCACGCCCGCCACGTAGGCAGCAGCGGCGGGTACTTGTCGGTTTCGGGAACGTCGGGAGTATGGGGCATGGGGAGAAAAGATGTAATGCAAGAACGTAGAAGCCAGCGCAACGCTGCATGAACCAGCTCCGCGCTTTTTGCAGAAGCTAAGCAGCGGGTTTGTTCGCCGTTAGGGAGGTTTGATCGTGCTAGTTGGCTTTCTGCTTGCTTAGCTCGATCAGGTTAGTAAACAAGCGGTAGGCGCCGGGCACGCCAGCCGGCAGTTCGCGGAAGAACGACAGGCCGGTGTAGATGTAGTGTCCCTTGCCGTACTCAGCTACCAGAATGGCGCTTTCCTTGGGTGTTTCGCCGGGGTCGTTGCTGCTGATGATGGGCTGATACTTGGCATCCCAGGAGCTGGGGTAGTACAGGCCTTGCTCCTGCACCCAGCCCTGGAAGTCACGCTCCGTGATTTTGTTGGGCACGTTCAGCAGCGGATGCTGGGGCTTCAGGAACTTCACTGGGGCGGTTTCCACGGTCACGCGGTCGTTGGAAAGCTTCATCGGGTACGGCCCGATTTCGGGCAGCACGGTGCCGCGGCTCACGGTGTACTGCACCACCAGGTTGCCGCCGCGCTCCACGTATTCCAGCAGTTCTTTCTGCTGATACTTCAGCCGCTCGATGGTGTTGTAGGCGCGTACGCCGAGCACTACGGCGTCGTAGCGCTTGAGCTTGTTGGCGTTCAGGTCCTCGGACTTGAGCAGGGTTACGTTGTAGCCGATCTGGCGCAAGGCGTCGGGCACCTCGTCGCCGGCGCCCATGAGGTAGCCTATTTCCTGCTTGCGGCGCTTCAGGTCGAGGCGCACCAGCGGCACTACGGCTTCGGGGAAAAGCGTTTGGGTGGGAATGTGTTCGTAGCTGATCTGCTGGATGCCGCGCGTGTACTGCTGGCCGTCCATGGTGGCCACGGCGCGCAGCTGGCCGCTGCTTTCCTGGTTGCCCTGCGGCTGCACCTGAAACAGGACGGTGCGCTCCTCGTCCTTGTTTTTGATGTCGAAAGCAATGCTGGCCGGCTCCACTTTCCAGCCGGCGGGCACCTGCAGCGCCAAGGTACCGCGGGCATCGGCGCGACCAGCTTTTACGGTCACAGGCACAGTCTTGGGCTGATTGTCGGCGAAGACGTAGGCTTGGCCGATGACGTTCACGGCCACGGGCGGCACCACGGCCAATGGGCGGTATATCTCGCCGTAGGCGGGGTCGACGCGCTTGTATTGGACGGGGACGGTAAACATCACTCTATGTCCAAGAACATAAAATGCAAAACGAGCTTTTAATACTGGCTCACTTTCTGCCTTGCTACGCTCAAGTTGCTCTTTGATGCTATACATACCAACGGTTGTTTTATCTGCTAGCCAATAAGGCTGAGAAGCGTCCAAGGCTTGTACGCCTTCGGTAACCATGGCTGTGTCAGTATAACGCCTTCCAGATGGCAATTCGATTCGGCGGGAGCCATACCCGTGCATACCTGTCATTCCACCCCTTGCGAAGCTCGCATCATTTTCTAGCGAGTAGGGATAGACCTTATCATCGATAAGTTGTACAGGTAGTGTTGAACGGTTTATTATTTCATAAAGGATGTAAGTGGCAGTTGATTTTTTCCCTTGAAAAAGCTCCTCTTTCGTTACCGTGGGACTTGTTCCTACGGCCTCTATATGCAATCCTAAGCACGCTTGAATAAGCTTTTCTATTTCGAGCCGCTTCTCATTATACCAGAAGTAACTAACTCCTTTTACTGTTCCTTCTCCTGCTACAGCATCGGTAACAACTTTTTCTAATGCTGTCCGGACCTTCAGCAACCCCGCCACTGACGCCTCTGGCTTGCTCGGGTCATACTTCCGAATTATCTCATCCACCAGCTTCCCTACCACGGCCCCACCCTTCACCCGGCTCCACGTCATATCTACCCCTTCCAGTGGGTCCTTCGTAGCCTTCTCCCCTTTCATCAGCTGCAAATACTCGATAGCCTCGCCGCGAGTGGCGGCCGAGCCGAATCCCTGCGAGCGGTGCTGCGAGCGGCTGCGGGCAGCTATTTCACCGTAACTCTGGCCCAGCAGCGCATTGTAGCCGCCGGCGTCAATCTTCAAGTAGCCGCTCATGTCCTCACCGGGCTTGACGAAAAACGAGCCCGTGTTCCAGAACAGGCGCTTGGGCTGCCAAGGCTGCACGTACTTCAGCTGCTCCGGGAAGCGCTTCGGGTCGCCGGCCGCGTCGAAGGCATCGATGGCCAGCATGGCGGAGGCGGTGTGGTGGCCGTGGCCGGCGCGGGCATCGGGCGGGAAGCGGGTGATGAGCACGTCGGGGCGGCGCTGGCGGATAACCCACACCATGTCGGCCAGCACCTGCTCCCGGTCCCAGAGGGTAAAGGTTTCTTCGGGCGTTTTAGAGAAGCCAAAGTCGTTGGCGCGGCTGAAAAACTGCCGGCCGCCGTCGATGCGGCGGGCGGCCAGCAGCTCCTGAGTGCGGATAACGCCCAGCTGCTCGCGCAGCTCGGGTCCGATGAGGTTCTGGCCGCCGTCGCCGCGGGTGCAGCTGAAGTAGCCGGTTTCTACGAGGCGGCCGTTGGCCATGTAGGCGATGAGGCGGGTGTTTTCATCGTCGGGGTGGGCGGCGATGTAGAGCACCGAGCCCAGCACATTGAGCTTTTTCAGGCCCAGCAGGATTTCCGAGGAGGAATACGTTTTGGGCGCCTGGGCGTGAGCTTTGCCAACGAGGAAAGTAGCAGAAAGAATGAGCAAGGCCGCAAAGGCGGCGCGAAGTAGGCTATTTAGCGGCATTCGAAAGCGGCTATTGGAACGAGGAGCGTAAAGGTATCGGTTTAGGAAGGCGGGATAAAAACCCGCCCGCGCCGCAACGGTTGCCTACTCGCGGCCGTCGGTACCATATCTTCCGCCGCATTTCGCGTATGCGGTCATTCCAACCTTGCTTTTTCTGCATGAGCCTATTCCCCCGTCCCTGGCTATCCGCATTAGGTCTGACGCTGCTGCTGCCAGCCGCTACGCTTGCCCAGAGCCCCGCCCCTGCCCCAGTGGTGGCGCCGCTGGAGCAGCAATGGATGCACCTCGACCCGAAGGCCAACAACGTGATGGGCATCAGCACCCAGCGCACCTACGATGAGCTGCTGAAAAGCCGCACGGCCGCGCCGGTGCTGGTAGCCGTGATTGATTCGGGCATAGATACGGCCCACGCCGACCTGAAAAGCGTACTGTGGCGCAACCCCAAGGAAATAGCCGGCAACGGCAAGGACGACGACGGCAACGGCTACGTCGACGATGTGTACGGCTGGAACTTCCTCGGCGGCAAAGACGGCCGCAACGTGGACGTGGACACCTACGAGGAGACGCGCCTGATGGCCCGCCTCAAGCCCCTGTACGAGGGCAAGTCCCGCTCGTCGCTTCCCAAAAAGAAGCAGGCCGAGTACGACCTCTACCAGCGCGTCAAGAAAGACTATGACAAGAAGCTGAAGGACGACTCGCAGCAGTACCAGGAACTCGGTCCACTGGCCACGCAGCTGGAAGGTATTACAGCACAGCTCAAGCAGATTTTGGCCGTGGAGCGCCTTGATACGGCTGTGCTGCGCCGCCCGCCCACGCAGGACGCCCAGCTCAAGCAGATGACCGCCCAGCTCTACCAAAGCCTGATAGCCTCCGGCTCGCCCGACATGGAGTCAGTGGTGGTGCAGATGCGCGACGCGGCCCAGGATGCCGAGAAGCGCGTGAAATATTCGCTCAACCTCGACTTCAACCCGCGGGCTGAAATCGTACAGGACAACCCGGATAACCTGAAGGAGCGCGGCTACGGCAACCCCGACGTGATGGGCCCCGACCCTACGCACGGCACGCACGTTTCGGGCATTATTGCCGCCGACCGCCTAAATAACCTTGGTGTGCTGGGCGTAGCCGGGCCGTCGGTACGCATCATGGCTGTGCGCGCCGTGCCCAACGGCGACGAGCACGACAAAGACGTGGCCAACGCCATTCGCTATGCCGTGGACAACGGTGCGCAGATCATCAACATGAGCTTCGGCAAGTACTACTCGCCGGACCGCGAAGCGGTGGAGGATGCCATCCGCTACGCTGGTCAGAAGGGTGTGCTGCTGATTCATGCAGCCGGCAACGAGTCGAACAACATCGACAACATGACGCACTTTCCCTCGGCAGTGGCGGAGAAGGCCAAAGCGGCTTACCCCAACTTGCTGACCGTGGGTGCCTCGGGCAGCACCAACGACGAGAAGCTCGCCGCTGAGTTTTCCAACTACGGCAAGCGCGTGGATGTATTTGCGCCCGGCGTTAACATCTACAACACGCTGCCCGGCAGCAAATACGGCAACGAAAGTGGTACGAGCATGGCGGCGCCCACGGTAGCCGGCGTAGCGGCCGTGCTCAAATCGTATTATCCTCAGCTTTCAGCTGCCGACTTGAAGCGCATTATCATGCAATCGGCCGAGCCGGTGCGCACGAAGGTGCGCAAACCCGGCGGCAAAGGCACGGTAGACTTTACTACGCTTTCGAGCACGGGCGGCGTGGTAAACCTATACCGCGCAGTGCAGCTGGCCGAGCAGCAGGGCTCGGGCGGCGGCTCGTCGTCGGCCTCGGGCCGCTAAGCAGCGACAACAAAACCCAACGCCACGGGCAACGACGAAAGTCGTTGCCCGTTTGCTTTATAACTGTCTATTTATACCCTTGCCGGGGGTTCCGTACGCAAGAGCTGGCAGCTGGCCGGGCTCCGGTACGATCCTTCCTTCACTTGCTCACTTCGCGCCGCTTACATGCTGATCCAGCAACTAATCATTCGCAATGTTCTGCGTAACAAGTATCCCCAAGGCTTACCTCCCGGCCACAGCGGCGGGCCAGTATGGCACTTTGCGCTACGGCTGCTGCGGCGCCAGCTGATCAATGCCGCATTGATTGTGGCGGGCATTTTTTCGGCGGCGCTAGGACTGAAAGGCTTTTTGCTGCCCAATGGCTTTATCGATGGCGGCGTGACGGGCATGTCGCTGCTCACGGCACACGTCACGGGCTGGCCGCTATCGGTGCTGATTATCGTGATAAATGCTCCCTTCGTGGTGCTGGCTTATTTCCAGCTCGACCGCGTGGTAGCCTTGAAAACCCTACTAGCCATTCTGGGCCTGGCCACAGTACTGTGGCTGGTCACCTTCCCGGTCATGACGCACGACAAGCTGCTGATTTCGGTATTCGGCGGCTTTTTCCTCGGGGCGGGCATCGGCCTCACCATCCGGGGCGGCGGCGTGCTCGATGGCACTGAAATCCTGTCGGTATCCATCAGCCGCAAAAGTCCATTGAGCGTCGGCGACGTCATTCTGATTATCAACATCCTGATTTTCGCCGTGGCGGCCTTGGTGCTGTCTGTAGAATCGGCCATGTACTCCATCCTGGCTTACCTGGCCGCGGCCAAAACCGTGGATTTCATGATCGACGGCATCGAGGAGTATACCGGCGTCACCATCATATCGAAGCGTAGCGAGGCTATCCGGCAGATGATTACCGAGAAGCTGGGCCACGGTGTAACCCTCTATACCGGCCGTACCGGCTATGGCTCCCAGCGCCACTCCATCGACATCGTGTTTGCGGCCGTGACGCGCCTGGAAGTCACCCGGCTGAAAAGCGAGGTGGAAGCCATCGACCACCAAGCCTTTATTCTGATGCACAGCATCAAGGACACGCACGGCGGGCTGATCAAAAAACGGCCGCTGCACTAGAGACGGCGGATTTGTGTGCTACAATCCACACACGTACCAGCGAAAAGTCAGCATGTTCATCCCAACGTTCAAGCCACCGGCTAGCAGCATAATGAGCAGCGCCCGCAGCAGGGCCCCTGCCCAAGTCAGCGTCAGCCCTTGCCGGCCTATTCAAACAAAGTACAACAGGCTGCATGGACAGCAACCGAAGAAGGCCTTTCTGAGCCTTTTAGAACGTCATGCTGAGCTTGTCGAAGCATCTCTACCGCTTCGCTTAGGCGAAATTGTTCCGTAGAGATGCTTCGACAAGCTCAGCATGACGTTCTTTTGGCTTACTATCCACACACCCTAGATACACACTGGCAAGAGCGCGGTGGTACTGCCCGGCTCACGCTTGAGGAGCAAGAACTAGCCCAGCAACGCCGCAATCAGTATAATCTGAACGGCGCAACGTATGCCGCCGCGCTGTGCACGGCCGCGAGGGCCTGGGAAGATAGGCTGAAGGAGGACATACCGGAAGTCTGGAATATTAGGCACCACCTATGCATTTGGCCTGCTTTCTGACTCCCGCGCAAGCACTACCTTCGTCTTATGGCTGACACCTTTGCCCCGCTCACGCTTACCGACCTTTACCTCTACCCCATCAAGTCCCTCGGCGGCGTGCGCATCCCCGAAGGGCAGATTACCTCCCGCGGCTTGCGCTACGACCGCCGCTGGCTGATCGTGGACCAAAGCGGCCGCTTTATGACGCAGCGTACCTTGCCCAAGATGGCGCTGCTGCACCTTGAATACGCCCACAACGGCTTCATTATCCGCCACATTCAGCGCCCCGAGCTGCGCCCCCTGTTCGTGCCCTTCGAAGCCGAGCACAAAGGCACGCAGTTCGTGACCGTCTGGGACGACATGGTGTTTGCGTTCCGCGGCCTGAAAGAGCACGATGAGTGGTTGTCGGAAGCCCTGGAGCAGCCTTGCCGCCTGGTGCACATGCCCGAAGCCGCCCTGCGCTCCGCCGACGGCGGCGAAGCACCCAGCCTCGTCAGCTTTGCCGATGCCTATCCCTTCCTGCTCATCGGCCAGTCTTCGCTCGACGACCTGAACCAGCGCCTTGCCCAACCCGTGCCCATGAACCGCTTTCGGCCCAACCTCGTGGTAAGCGGCGCCCAGCCTTATGCGGAAGATACATGGCAGGATTTCCGCATTGGAGAGGTAGCCTTTACCGGCATCAAAACCTGCGCCCGCTGCGTGCTTATCACCACGGATCAGCAGACGGCCGAGCGCAATGCCGAACCGCTGCGCACGTTATCAGGCTACCGCGCCATCGGCAACAAAGTAATGTTTGGCCTGAACACCATCGGGCCGGAGCAGGGCCTGATCCGCGTAGGCGACGCGGTACAGGTACTGGGGCACCGCGCTTCGCATTAACTGTTAGGCGCCATCATGTCGGCTTCCGCCACTACCGTAGCACCCGTATCGGCGCCACCGTTGCTGCTGGCCCGTTTGGTGGCCCTTTGGGCACTGAGCGAGGCGCTATTGGGCGGCGTGCTACACGCTTTCAAGCTGCCGGTTACGGGTTTGCTGGTGGGCGGAGCGGCCGTAGTAGTAGTGCACCTACTGGGACACTACAGCCGGCAGCGAGGCACCGTACTCCGCGGCTTGCTGGTAGTACTCACCATCAAGGCGCTGCTCAGCCCGCATACATCGCCCAATGCCTACGTGGCCGTAGCGTTTCAGGGCTTGGTGGGCGAGCTGTTGAGCTGGACCAAAGCATTTCCACGCTGGCGGGGCATGCTGCTTGGTATCCTGACCATGGTGGAATCGGCAGGCCAGCGTGTACTCACTCTGTGGCTGCTGGGCGGCAAGGCCCTGCCCGCTGCTTTCAATGCCTTCGTGCAGGGCTTGGTCGGTCAGTCGGCTGCCAAGAGCGGGCCCGATTACGCGCTGTGGTTAGTGGCTGCCTACTTCGCGGCTCATGCCTTGGTTGGGGCGGCCTTGGGCTGGTGGGTTGGCGGCTTGCCGGCTCGCCTCCCGCGCATTGCACAGCAGTATGCCTGGCTACGCATCTGGCCCGATGAGGAAGAGGTCGAGGACAAGTTGGCTCCTGTGTCGGCTCATCGGGGCGGCCGACGCCGCATCAATCAGGTGCTGCTGTGGCCGTGGGCACTGGGTGTGTTCTTATGGCTGGCGGCCCAGTGGGGCTGGGGCCCTGCCGTGGCAGCTAACGAACACAGGCTTGGCGGACTGCTGTTGCGCTCAGTGCTGGTATATGGAGCTTGGCTGATGGTGGTAGCTCCAGTGCTTAGTCAATGGCTCCGTCAGTGGCTGACTCGTCCGCGTGGCCGCTGGGCCACCGACCTGCAGCATACCTTAACCCTGCTGCCGGCCACGCGCCAATTGGTGACGCAGTGCTGGCGCTTATCGGCCGGGCACCGGGGCCGGCGCCGGTTGCGCTGGTTTGGGCGGGCTTTGGCCGTGAATATGTTTGCTGAGGCTCCCACTCAGTGAGGTTAACGTGCTGATTCATCTGCTTACCGGCCCCGTGCGCAGCGGCAAAACCACCCGACTGCGCCAATGGGGCGAGCACCGCCCCGATGTGGGCGGCGTGTTGATGCTGGCAGATATGCATCAGCTGCGGCACTTCCTGGATTTGCGCACGGGACTGCAGTGGCCCGCCACTGCTCATTTCGCCGATTGGCGAGCCTTGCAAGTAGGCCGGTTTCGATTTTCACCGGCTGCTTTTTACTGGGCCCGTACCGCCCTGCTAGGTGCTATACAGGATGGCAAACCGTATGTGGTGCTGGATGAAGTCGGACCACTTGAGCTGCGTGGGGAAGGCTTGGCACCCGCTTTGGAAGCCATCCTAGCCAACGCACCGACTCCTCTAAACTTAGTGCTAGTTGTGCGGGCGGGATTGGTGGAACAGGTTTGGAAGCGCTTCGGCCTGCACCGCTGGCCAATGGTTGAGTTTCAAGAAACGTAATTTCAAAGGCTTATACATTCAAAATTTTTAGAGAAAAAGACAATAATTCTTGATAAATGCTGCGCGCCTACTATTTTTGATAATCCAAGCCCTCCGGAAATAGTGCTAAGCACTGAGCATCCTGTTCTCAGTGCTCAGCTCCGCACCTTCCGACTCCCGACCCGACCCCGCACCTACATGCACCGTAACAACACCTTCACGTATTTTCTGCTCTGGCTGGTGCTACTAGCCACTACCGCCCAGGCTCAAGGAAATGATTCCCTGCACCGCCCCTGGGATGAGTTGTTGAAGCGGCACGTGCAACCCAATGGGTCGGTGAACTACGAGGGGTTGGCCGAGGACGAAAACCAGTTGCTTAGTTACCTGCAGGTGCTACGACGCACCACGCCTTCCTACACCTGGAGCAACGCCGACCAGGCAGCCTTCTGGATCAATACCTACAATGCGTACACAGCGTACCTAGTAGTACAATACTACCCGGTGCAGCGCATGAGCGACATCAAGATTAAAACTGTGGGCGGCAACCTGTCGGCATGGGATGCACCCGAGGTACAGGTAGGCGGCAAAGTCTACTCGCTGAAGCAGATTGAGCGTGAAATCCTGCCTCGCCTGTTGCCCGGCGACCCACGGCGCTACTTGGCGTTGCACTGCGCCGCCGTTTCCAGCCCTTCCCTGCTGCCTGAGGCCTATAGCGGCTCCAGCCTCGGGACTCAGCTTGAACTTCAGACGCGCCGTTTCATCAACGATCCGCTGCGCAACCAGGTTTCCACCGAAGCCCTGCAGCTTTCCAGCATCTTCGACTGGTATGCGGCAGAGTTTGGAGAGAAAGCCAAGCTGATTGAGTTTCTGAACCGCTACGCGCAGAAGCCCATTGCGCCAGCGGCCACCATAACGTACGTGCCCTACGACTGGACGCTGAACGACTCACGCGGACCAGGCGTGATGGCCGAACGCCGCCGCTAACACGTAGAACCCGACAGCCGCTTCGCCCGAAGCGGCTGTTTTGTTTTTCGGCCATTTTTGCCAAGCCGTTTCACCGCACTCTTCTTGCCCTCGTGACCGACCTAACGTCTCTGCTCGAGTTTCTGCGCCAACTGGGCCAGAACAACAACAAGCCCTGGATGGACGCGCACCGCGCCGAATACCAACGCGCCCGCAAAACCTACACCGCACTGGTAGCCGAGCTATTGCAGCGGGCACAACAGTTCGAGCCCGCCCTGCTCCCGCTTACGCCTTCCGACGTGATGTACCGCATCAACAAGAACGACCGGTTTCAGCAGAGCGACGAGCCTTACAAGCGCCACATGGGTGCCGGCCTTAAACGCGACGGCCGTCAGAGCCCATGGGCCGGCTTTTTTGTTGCCATTGAGCCCAATGGCGAGTCCTACGTAGGAGCTGGCCGCTGGCAACCCGAGCCCCAGCAGCTGGCCCGCATCCGGCAGGAAATTCATTACAATGCTGATGCATTTCACGCCGTACGCCAGGACCCGGCCCTGCTGCAGGAATTCCCGCAGGGGCTCGACATGAGCCAAGCGTTGCGCACCGCTCCCAAAGGCTACGACCGCAACGACCCTGACATCGAATGGCTGCGCCTCAAGAGCTTCTTCGTATGGCGCAGCATTCCCGACAAAGAAGTACTCCGCCCCGATTTTCCTGACCGCGTCACTGCAGCGTGGCAGGCCACTCAGCCTCTCATACGCTTCCTAAACGAAGCCATGGTTGGTGATTAAGGT
>NZ_JBZYWH010000059.1:0-220 GCF_058932745.1 Hymenobacter sp. FMD4 | reverse complement strand
AAGGCGCGGTGGTGGTGGAGGTGGACCCGGCCTACTTCCGCCCCACGGAGGTGGAGCTGCTCATCGGCGACCCGACCAAGGCCAAGCAGCAGCTGGGCTGGGAGCCGCAGTACGATTTGCCCGCCCTGGTGCAGGACATGATGCAGGCCGACCTGACCCTGTTCAAGCGCGACACCTACCTCAAGGAGGCCGGACACAAGGTCTACAACTACCACGAGTA
>NZ_JBZYWH010000058.1:0-271 GCF_058932745.1 Hymenobacter sp. FMD4 | reverse complement strand
CGTGGCTTTGCTCACGTCGAGGCCGACAACGGGAAGAGGCGTTTGCATAGGGCAGTGGAATGAGAAGACCCGGACAAGCTTCTCCACGCACTCCACGACGTGCTTTATCGATCCTGATGCAGGCTCCAGGGGCCTAACGGAACTGTCCAAAGTGGCCGTAGAACAGGAAGGGGATTGTCATGTTAGACGGGCTTGGCTCCCCTGCGCTCTTATGAATCTTGTTCCTTCCTGTCGCGTCGAGCTCCTAAGTTTAAGCTACTATTCAAACATA
>NZ_JBZYWH010000057.1:0-277 GCF_058932745.1 Hymenobacter sp. FMD4 | reverse complement strand
GATATGGAGCCAATCTCGAAAAGCCGTTCTCAGTTCGGATCGAAGTCTGCAACTCGACTTCGTGAAGCTGGAATCACTAGTAATCGCGTATCAGCAACGACGCGGTGAATACGTTCCCGGGCCTTGTACACACCGCCCGTCAAGCCATGGAAGTCTGGTAGACCTGAAGCTGGTGCCCCGCAACGGAGCCAGTTAGGGTAGAACAGGTAACTGGGGCTAAGTCGTAACAAGGTAGCCGTACCGGAAGGTGCGGCTGGATCACCTCCTTTCTGGAGCA
>NZ_JBZYWH010000056.1:0-316 GCF_058932745.1 Hymenobacter sp. FMD4 | reverse complement strand
AGTCTCCGGCTAACGGGGCTCGGAAAAAAAAGTTGCGCATAAAAGTTGGTGGTTAGCAAAACGCTTCGTAGTTTTGCCACCCCAAACGAAAAACAAGCCGCGGATTGCGCGGCGCACCGGTCTCAAGCGGAGGCCGCACGTTCTTTGAGAGAGTGTTGAAAACGACAAGGTAGTACCCGCTCCGGCGCTGCGAAGCGCTAAGGAGCGGCGAAGCAAGCGAAACGAATAAACCAATCCGGTCCGACCGCCCTTCTTCGGGAGGGCAACGACAAAAGATTGCTAGGACAAGCGCTGCTTTCAGCAGCAACAAACATTC
>NZ_JBZYWH010000055.1:0-389 GCF_058932745.1 Hymenobacter sp. FMD4 | reverse complement strand
AAAAATCCTAAGCACCTGCCGAAGCAGGGCCGATGTCGAGTGCTGATCCGACCCGTATTAACGAGCTGTGTCCTTTGTTACGCTTGCTCGGGGTCTTGCCCGAAAGCAAAACCCGTTTACCTATTGTCTTTCCAGTCTTTCAAAGAACGTGTGCCGGTTCCAGTTGAACCCGCCGTGCGGCCCGTGCTACCGGGCCCGTTTCGCTTGCTCGCCGAGCGTCGTTCCGTTCGGGGTTGCAAAGGTAAGCAGCTTTTTTCAGTTGGCAAGTTTTCGAAGAAAATTTTCGAAACTTTTTTTCTCGCCTGTCGTTGCTAGCCGCCTCCTGCTGAAGCGGGCTGCAAAGGTAAGCAGCTTTTTCAACTTGGCAAGCACGCCGACCAACTTTTTTT
>NZ_JBZYWH010000054.1:0-755 GCF_058932745.1 Hymenobacter sp. FMD4 | reverse complement strand
CAAGGGTTGAGGGCTAATTTTCTGGCGAAGTCGGGCTGGTACGGTACGCCGGATTTAACGATGGCGAAGGCCTGCTTGAGCAGCTTGTTGCACACGGCAATCAGCGCCAGCTTGCCGCTCTTGCCTTGGGCGGTGAGCCGCTCGTAGAGGGCTTTGCAGGCGGCGTTGGCCTTGCGGGCCGACCAACTGCACATAAACAGCTTGCCGCGGATCAGCCCGCCGCCCATTTTCGTAATGCGCGCCTTGCCGCGCACGCTCGTGCCCGAGGTATGCTCGCGCGGGCAGAGCCCGGCTTTGGCAATGAGCTGGCGGTGGTTGTCTAGGCGCGTGAAGCCGCCGGCGAACAAGAGCAGCAAGGCCGCCGTCTTGCGGCCGATGCCGGGAATGGAGCACAGCAACGGCATTTCCGCCGCGTAGCGCAGCTCGACTTTGGCCAGCAACTCGGCTTCGAGCTGCTGTACCTGCCGCTCCAGGCGGCGCAGCGCCTGCTGCAAGTGCTTGGCCGCGCTGGGGCTGACCAGCGGTTGGTGCTGCAGCGCCTCCAGGGCGTTGCGCAGCATCGTCTGCTGGCGGATGAGCAGCTCCGTGGCTTGTTCGAGCTGGCGGCACTCGACGAGCACGGCCTCGTCCGGCTGCCAGCGGGGCGTAGGCTGCTGCTGGCCGTAGCGCAGCAGCCACTGCGCATCCTTCCGGTCGCTCTTGCCCTTGCCCAGGTGCATCTGAATGAAGCGCTTTACCACCAGCGGGTTCAGCAC
>NZ_JBZYWH010000053.1:0-831 GCF_058932745.1 Hymenobacter sp. FMD4 | reverse complement strand
CTGCTCGCCAAAGGCTACGAAGTCCACGGCATCAAGCGGCGCTCGTCGCTGTTCAACACGGACCGCATCGACCACCTCTACCAGGACCCGCACGAGTCGGACGTGCGCCTGAAGCTGCACTACGGGGACCTGTCGGACTCGACGAATTTGATCCGCATCATCCAGGAGGTGCAGCCCGACGAGATTTACAACCTGGGGGCCATGTCGCACGTGAAGGTGAGCTTCGACGCGCCGGAGTACACGGCCAACGCCGACGGCATCGGCACCTTGCGCCTCTTGGAGGCCATCCGCATCCTGGGCCTGGTGCAGAAGACGCGCATCTACCAGGCCTCCACCTCCGAGCTCTACGGGCTGGTGCAGGCCGTGCCGCAGTCCGAGACCACCCCGTTCTACCCGCGCAGCCCCTACGCCGTGGCCAAGCTCTACGGCTACTGGATCACGGTCAACTACCGCGAGGCCTACGGCATGTACGCCTGCAACGGCATCCTGTTCAACCACGAGTCGCCCTTGCGCGGCGAGACCTTCGTCACGCGCAAGATCACGCGCGCGGCGGCGCGCATCGCCCTGGGCCTGCAGGAGAAGATGTACCTGGGCAACCTGGACGCGCGCCGCGACTGGGGCCACGCCAAGGACTACGTGGAGGCGATGTGGCGCATTCTGCAGCAGGCGCAGCCCGAGGACTACGTCATCGCCACGGGGGTGACCACCACCGTGCGCGACTTCGTGAAGATGGCCTTCGCCGAGGTGGGCGTGGAGCTGGCCTTCGAGGGCGAGGGGGCGCAGGAGAAGGCGCGCGTGGTGCGCAGCACCCACCCCGACTACCCGCTGGCC
>NZ_JBZYWH010000052.1:0-1243 GCF_058932745.1 Hymenobacter sp. FMD4 | reverse complement strand
TACAATGGAGAGTTTGATCCTGGCTCAGGATGAACGCTAGCGGCAGGCCTAATACATGCAAGTCGAACGGGGGCAGCAATGCCCCAGTGGCGCACGGGTGCGTAACGCGTAGGCAATCTGCCTACTTCTGGGGGATAGCCCGCCGAAAGGTGGATTAATACCGCATGAGACCACAACCCGGCATCGGGTGGTGGTTAAAGAATTTCGGAAGTAGATGAGCCTGCGTGCCATTAGCTAGTTGGCGGGGTAAGGGCCCACCAAGGCGACGATGGCTAGGGGAGCTGAGAGGCCGATCCCCCACACTGGCACTGAGATACGGGCCAGACTCCTACGGGAGGCAGCAGTAGGGAATATTGGGCAATGGAGGAGACTCTGACCCAGCCATGCCGCGTGCCGGATGAAGGCCTTCTGGGTTGTAAACGGCTTTTGATCGGGAAGAAAAAGCCCCTGCGGGGGAAACCGACGGTACCGATTGAATAAGCACCGGCTAACTCCGTGCCAGCAGCCGCGGTAATACGGAGGGTGCAAGCGTTGTCCGGATTTATTGGGTTTAAAGGGTGCGTAGGCGGCCCCGCAAGTCCGTGGTGAAAGCCTCTTGCTTAACAAGAGAACTGCCATGGATACTACGGGGCTTGAGTCCAGACGAGGTTGGCGGAATGGATGGTGTAGCGGTGAAATGCATAGATACCATCCAGAACCCCGATTGCGTAGGCAGCTGACTAGGCTGGTACTGACGCTGAGGCACGAAAGCGTGGGGAGCAAACAGGATTAGATACCCTGGTAGTCCACGCCGTAAACGATGGATACTCGCTGTGGGCGACATACAGTCCGCGGCTTAGCGAAAGCGTTAAGTATCCCACCTGGGGAGTACGCCGGCAACGGTGAAACTCAAAGGAATTGACGGGGGCCCGCACAAGTGGTGGAGCATGTGGTTTAATTCGATGATACGCGAGGAACCTTACCTAGGCTAGAATGCGCGTGACCGGTCCAGAGATGGACCTTTCCTTCGGGACACAAAGCAAGGTGCTGCATGGCCGTCGTCAGCTCGTGCCGTGAGGTGTTGGGTTAAGTCCCGCAACGAGCGCAACCCCTATGTTTAGTTGCCAGCGGGTCAAGCCGGGGACTCTAGACAGACTGCCTGCGCAAGCAGCGAGGAAGGCGGGGACGACGTCAGGTCATCATGGCCCTTACGCCTAGGGCTACACACGTGCTACAATGGACGGTACAGCGGGTTGCCACATAG
>NZ_JBZYWH010000051.1:0-1589 GCF_058932745.1 Hymenobacter sp. FMD4 | reverse complement strand
GTCGACCGTTACTTCGCGGAAGTAACGAAGGGCGCACGGGGGATGCCTAGGCTCTCAGAGGCGATGAAGGACGTGATAAGCTGCGATAAGCGTGGGGGAGGGGCACATACCCGGTATATCCCACGATTTCCGAATGGGGCAACCCACCAGGTTGAAGACCTGGTACACGAGCCGCAAGGCCGTGGGCGAACCCGGGGAACTGAAACATCTAAGTACCCGGAGGAACAGAAAATAACAATGATTCCCCCAGTAGTGGCGAGCGAACGGGGACGAGCCCAAACCGGGGCGGTTACGGCCGCCGCGGGGTTGTAGGACCACGACGTGGGACCTTTTTACGGTAGTCGAAACAGGTGGGAAACTGTACCAGAGACGGTGAGAGTCCGGTAGACGACATTGTGGAAGGCCCTAGTGGGATCCTGAGTAAGGCGGGACCAGAGAAATCCCGTCTGAATCCGCCGGTACCATCCGGCAAGGCTACATACTCCTGAGAGACCGATAGTGAACCAGTACCGTGAGGGAAAGGTGAAAAGAACCCCGAATAGGGGAGTGAAAAGAACCTGAAACCGTGCGCTTACAAGCGGTCGGAGCCCCTTGGTGGGGTGACGGCGTGCCTTTTGCATAATGAGCCTACGAGTTACTCCTCCCTGGCAAGGTTAAGTGTTTGAAAACACGGAGCCGCAGCGAAAGCGAGTCTGAACAGGGCGCAGAGTCAGGGGGGGTAGACGCGAAACTTTGTGATCTACCCATGGGCAGGGTGAAGGTTGGGTAAAACCAACTGGAGGCCCGAACCAGTTTCCGTTGAAAAGGATTTGGATGACCTGTGGGTAGGGGTGAAAGGCCAATCAAACTGAGAAATAGCTCGTACTCCCCGAAATGTATTGAGGTACAGCGTCGTGGTTGAGTCCCGTGGAGGTAGAGCTACCGATTGGACTAGGGGGTGTCACAGCCTACCGAATCCAGACGAACTCCGAATGCCACGTGGATGTACACGGCAGTGAGGCGTGGGGTGCTAAGGTCCCACGCCGAGAGGGAAAGAACCCAGACCATCCGCTAAGGTCCCTAAATCCGGGCTAAGTTGAACAAAGGAGGTCCAGTTGCCTTGACAGCCAGGATGTTGGCTTGGAAGCAGCCATTCATTTAAAGAGTGCGTAACAGCTCACTGGTCGAGCGACAGGGCATCGATAATACGCGGGCATCAAGTCCGGTACCGAAGCGATGGATTCTACTTATGGTAGAGTGGTAGGGGAGCATTCCAGCAGCGGTGAAGCCACGACCGGGAGGCGTGGTGGAGCGGCTGGAAAAGCAAATGTAGGCATGAGTAACGATAAAACAGGTGAGAAACCTGTTCGCCGATAGACTAAGGTTTCCTGCTCAACGCTAATCGGAGCAGGGTTAGTCGGGACCTAAGGCTAAGCTGAAGAGCGACGACCGATGGCCAGCTGGTTGATATTCCAGCACTCGTTTTGTAGAGTGATGCGGTGACGGAGAAGTGAAAGAGGCGCGGGCGGACGGAAGTGCCCGTTGAAGGCCGTAGGTAGTGGGCCGGTAGTAAAGTACGCCGGCCTAGCTGAAAGCTGATAGTAGTCCAA
>NZ_JBZYWH010000005.1:0-250275 GCF_058932745.1 Hymenobacter sp. FMD4 | reverse complement strand
AGAGATGCTGCACTAGGCGTAACCACACTGATATGGCTACTTAGAAACGCAGCCCTACGCTGTAGTCAAACCAGCCCAGCACGCGGGTGAAAGTATTGCCTTCGTCGAGCCACAAGCGCTGACCATCGGCGAGGCTGGAGTGCACGCGCTGCTCGGTGCTGTCATAACGCTCGGTTACGAGCACGTTGACAGTGGAGCCGGTCACGATGCGGAAACGGCTCCCTGCCTTGAAGGGCGCAAAGCCTACCATCATGCGCAATTGGTTGTGCAGGTTCAGGTCCTGGGTCCAGCCCCTCGACTCTTCGTTCACGTGCAAGGCCTGCGCATCGACGCTCAAGCTAAGGCGCCGCCGCGCCCATATCTCGGTGCCCAAGCCGTAGCCCAAGCCCCAGCGCCGCGAGCGGCTGCCGAAACCGTCGTAGGCGCCGGCAAAAAAGGTGTAGAAAGCGGGCGAACCGCCCAGTTTCAGGTTGGCGCTGAGCGGCCACTGCTCCGAATAAGTGACCTCCACGCGGTGGTAGCCCCGGCGGATGAAGTTGAGCGGGGCGATGCTCACACCGTCCACTGAATCGGCAATGTTCAGTAGGCCAGCCAACTGCACGCCGTGCACCTTGCCGGCCACATTAAACAATCCGGCCGCCTGGCCCCCGCGCACTTCGCCCAAAGCCACATTGAATAGCCCTGCTGCTTGCACTGCTGGTCGGCGGGACGGCGCTACTTCAGGGGTAGCCGCGGCATTGGCACCGAGCTTTTTGGTTGGCCCAACGTAGTTGAATAGACCCGCAGTCTGGGCGCCGGCAATGGGCCGCGCGGCCACGTTCAGCAGCCCGGCTGCTTGCCAACCGGCACCGCCGCCCCCCACTACGTTCAGCAACCCAGCTCCCTGAAAGCCCTCCACGTGCTTACCCACAATATTGGCCAAGCCGGCCAGTTGCACGCCGCGCACCGAGTCGCGGTCTACGTTGAACAACCCTGCAGCTTCAAAGCCGTTTACCCCAGCCGCGTAGCCGCCCAGCACGTTGATGGATACGTTATTCACCGTTTGACCGCTGCGCAAGCCATTGGAGCCGAGCGGGCCTATAAAGGAAATCTGGGCCGGCTTGGTGAAAGTGGGCCGGGCGGGCTGCTCTTTGGCTGGGGGCGGCGCGGCCGCTGAATCCTGCGCAGTAATGGTGGGCTTTGCAACCGGCGGAGCAACAGCCGCAAGGGGCTCGGCAGTCTTGGTTGTGGGCTGGCTTACCGAAGCTACCACCTCCGGGTCGGTAGGTGGAACGTCATTCTGACCCGAAGCAACAGGTTTGCCAGCTCGGGTTTGATCAGCCCCACTTGATGCCTTACTCGCTGATTCCGCGGCGCTGGAGGCCGTTGGACCAGACTTGCTGGCTTTAGTGTTACTGCTCACTTTGCCCGCACTGGCTGTAGTAGCTGCCGCGCTGCCAGAGGCTGCGCTTTTATTTGGCGTGCTTGTCGGCTTACCTGCGGGCGTAGCAGCTTTAGGCGCTGTGGATTTTGGAGCAGCCGGTTTCGGCTCTGAGCGTGCGGGGGCCTCCTCCCGGCGGGCAGGACTAACGGCCTCGGGAGACGTGGCAGCCGCACGCGCCGCTGAGGCCGCCGTCGGCGCGCTATCCGGAGTTTTGTCGATAACGGCTTTGCTAACGGTGGTCGTGGTGGCAGCCGGAGCTTTCTCAGCGGGTTTGGCGGCCGCGGCTCTGGGCGCGGCGGGGTGTAGCACCACTTGGTCGCCGACCAGCTCGTAACCGATGCTTTTATCGCGTAGCACTTCATTCAGCACCGTGCGCAGCGGCTGATTTTGCACGCTAAGCGTTACAGGCTGGCGCAGGTTCAAGGCAGTGTTGCTGTACGAGATGCGCACGCCGTACTGGCGGCGCAAGGTGCGCAGCACCGACTCCAACGGTGCTTCGTTGAATGTGACGGTGACTTTGCGTTCGAGCACCGAGCCGGTCCGGGCTTGGGCTGCGGCGGGCTCACCGGCCAATGCGCACAGCACGGCCGCAGCCAGGCATATGCGGTTTCGCATCGCTACCATGGGGTCAGATGTTGAGAGAGGGTGAAGATAAGGCTATCGGCAGCCCGGTCCGTCTAAGGAATAGCCGTCGGCCGACTGCGTCACCGACAGGTTGGCCGAGAGGCTGACGACGCGCAGCACCTGCGGCAATTGGGCCTGCTGGAACGTGCCGGTAAAGCGGCAGTTGGCCAGTTCGGGGCGGCTCAGCTCTACGGGCGTGCCGTAGTAGCGCGTGAGGGTCTGGGCGACTTGGTCGAGGCTCTGGTTGTCGAACACCAGCTCGCCCCGTTGCCAGGCGCGGAAATTTGGATCAGTAATGGGTTTCTGTACCGCTACGGCGGGCGCGTTCTTCCGAATCACGCCACGCAGGCCCGGCGTGAGCACCACTGAGTCCCGCACCGCTACCTTCTGCCGGTCGGGTGTGAAGGCTACGCGGCCCGTCACTACCGACACTTCCACCGAGTCTTCGGCGGCGTAGGCGCGCACATTAAACGAGGTGCCCAATACGCGGGTACGGGTGTCGTTGGCCAGCACCGTAAAGGGGCGGCCATGGTCTTTTTTGATTTCGAAGAAGGCCTCCCCCTTCAATTGCACTACGCGGTTTTCCTGATTGAAATCGGCGGCGTAGCTGAGCGTAGAGTTGCGGTTTACCCATACGCGGCTGCCGTCGGGCAGGGTGGTGAGCTGGCGTTCGGCAGTAGCTGCGATGGTCACCGTTTCGGCCTGATTGCGGCTCAACAGGTAGGTACGGGCGACAGCCCAGGCACCAATCAGCAGCAGGAGCGCCGCTGCCACGCGCATCCAGGTCTGCCTGCTGTTCCACATAGGCACCACGGGCGCTTCAGTGGGCACAGTAGGTTTGGCAATAGGGTCGCCTGTCGGCTTCACAGCTGTCTTAATGCCCGCCGCTGCGCTGAAGCGCTGCCAGGCACGGTCTACATCAGCCTCGGTAAATACCTCAGCCACGGAACCGCCCCGCTCCCACGCCCGCGTAGCGTCCGTAAGCACGCGCAAGCGGCTGGGGCGGGCCATCAGCCAGCGGTGCAACTCTTCCTGTTCCGACACGGAGGCCTCGCCGGCCAGGTGTTTGGCCAGGAGCTCCCAAGGAGTTTCCGTATCGGGGTAGAGTTCGGGCATGATGGCGGATAATCGGGGATTAAGTTGGCAATTTTTTGCCGGATGTAGCGCGGGCTCTAGTCCGCACTACAGCACGCTACGGCTGAATGGTAATCGTGGCCGAGCGCACGGCTGTTCCGGCGAAGTAGCCTACGGCTTTCGGGCCGTTGGGGTCGGTGTTCACCACATTGGTGCGCACGTTGGAAGGCGGCGAGGAAAACATGCCTACGTTGTTGATCTGCGTAAACATCTCCGTCAGGAAGTAATAGTAGTCGCGGGGCAGGGCGAGGATTTCCACCCGCACCTGGTCGCCTACGCGGAAGGGCCGGTCGGTCAGTTCCACGGCCCCGATGTAGTTGCCGTCGACCAAAGCGTCGTCGCGCACGATGAGTTCATCCGGATTGTTGCGCAGCGTGTCGTTTTGGAAGAGCTTGAAGCGGTAATAGTCGCCCACGCCGGGCAGCTCAGGGCCGTAGTAGAGCACGTAGTAACCGTCGCGCCAGCCGGCCTCCCCTACTTTGCGCTGCTGCTCGATGCGGTCGATGCTGGGCACGCGTTTGATTTCCGTGGCGGCGCGATACTCCTGGCCATCGGTTTTGATGGTCAGCGTGTACTGATTGCCGATGCGGCCCTGCAGCTGGTTGGTCTGGTAGAGGCCGGGCTGCACTTCGCGCAGCGTTTCGGTAGCGCCCTGGCTGTCGGAGATGGTCAGCTCGGCACCGCGCACGGCGTCGGGCGTTTGGTCGTTGAAGTAAGCGCCGGTGCGCGTCAACCGAATCTGGTACGGGCCGGGTTGGTCGGTGATGTTGCCTTCCACGGCGAGCTGCGGCTCGGGGTCGGGCAGGTCGATGTCCACCACATCGGTGCAGCTCGAAAGCAGGCCGATGGTGAGAACAAGGGAAGCAAGGGAGAAGAGACGGGCGAACATATCAGCAAGAGGCCGCAGCCGTTAGAAGTTGAAGTTGTAAGACACCGAGGGCAGCACCGAGCCGAACACCGAGAGACGCACGGCCTCCGTCTTGCGCGGATTGTCCTCGTTCTGGCGGAAGTAGACGCCGTAAGCGTTGCGGCGGCTGTACACATTGTACACCGAGAATACCCACTCGCTCTGCCAGCGGCGGTCGGGGCGCACGCGGTTCTTGAGCGTGGCACCCAGATCGAGGCGGTGGTAGGCAGGCACGCGGTAGTTGTTGCGGGCGTCGCCGGTTACCACGGGCACCACCAGGCCTTCGTAGCTAAAGCGGGCGTTGGGGAAAGTGGTAGCCACGCCGGTGCTGTAGGAGAAGTTGCTCGACACGGTCAGGCGCTTGCTCACCGCGTACATGCCCACCACCGAGAGGTTGTGCGTCTTGTCGTACTTGTTGGCGTACCACTCGCCGCGGTTGATGCCCTCGATCTGGCGTTCGGAGCGGCTTAGCGTGTAGCTTACCCAGCCGGTAAGCGGGCCTTGATTGCGCTTCACGAAGAACTCCGCCCCGTAAGCCCGGCCGATACCGTAGAGCAACTCCCCTTCCACGTCCTTGTTAAGCAGGGTATTGGCCCCGTTCACGTAGTCGATCTGGTTGTCCATGGTTTTGCCAAATACCTCCACCGAAGCCTCGTAACCGTTCTGGGCGAAATTGCGGAAGTAACCGACAGCCACTTGGTCGCCACGCTCGGGCTTGATGTTGTTGGTGCTCGGCGTCCACACGTCCAGTGGCGAAGCGGCCGTGGTATTCGAAATCAGGTGGATGTACTGCGCCGTGCGGTTGTAGCTGGCTTTCAAGGAGCTTTGTTCGTCCAGCGTAAAGCGCAACGAGGCACGGGGCTCCAGGTTGGCGTAGCGCTTGATCAGTTCGCCGTCTTTGTACACCCGCGGGTTTAGCGGCAGCTTGCGCTGACCTACCTCGCCTTCGTAATCCGAAATTGTGGTGCCGCTACCCAGGAAATCGAATACCGATACGCGTAGGCCGTACTGCAACTCGAGCCGCGGCGAGAGGGTCTGCTGATTATCAATGTAGGCGGCGTACTCCCCAGCCTGCTGGTTGTCCACCTTCAGGTCCACGAAAATCGACTCCGGATTCAGGGGCTTCACCGTGGCCGGGTTGAACTTGTAGCGCGTACCCGTCAGGCCGGCACTTATGGTGTTGTTCTCGTTCAGCAGAAACGAGAAATCGGCCTTGCCAGTGTAATTGCGGATGCTCGATGTCCACTCGAATGCCTGAGACCCTTTCGGAACGCCCAGCGAGTAGTCGTACTGCGCGGCTACGCCGGTCAGGTTCATAAACAAGCGCGGTGAGAACTGGTGCGTCCAGCGCACGGTACCCCCGGTGTTGCCCCACTGGTTCTTGAACACGTCGGCGAAGTTGAACACGTCGCGGCCGCGGTAGCCGGTAATTTGCAGCTGGTCGCGGGAGCTAAAGCGGTGATTCACCTTCAGGCTCAGGTCGTAGAAGTAAGCCTGATTATCTTTCTGATCAGGAATCAGCTTCAAGAACAGGTCGCCGTAGGAGCGGCGACCGGCCAACACCACGGAGGTACGGTCCTTGATCAAGGGCGCTTCCACAGCCAGCCGGCTCGAAATCAAGCCGATGCCGCCGTTCACGTTCACGCGTTCAGCTGTGTGGCCGTCGCGCAGGCGCACATCGAGCAGCGAAGCCAGGCGGCCGCCGTACTGGGCCGGGATACCGCCCTTGTAAAGCTTCATATCCTGCACTGCGTCGGGGTTGAAAGCCGAAAACAGCCCGAACAAGTGCGACACGTTGTACACCGGCATTTCGTCCATCAGAATCAGGTTCTGATCGACGCCGCCACCGCGCACGTTGAAACCCGAAGCGCCCTCGCCCACCGTGGTTACGCCGGGCAGCAGCTGAATGCTGCGTACCACGTCCACCTCACCGAGCAAGGCGGGCATGAGCTTCACGGTTTTCATATCGAGCTTGTTCACGCTCATTTCGGGCTTCTTCACGTTGTCTTCGGCCCGCTGCCCTTGCACCACCACTTCCTGCGTTTGCACGCGGGTGGCTGAGAGCTTCACGGCGCGCGTCAAGTCGCCGGTGAGGGTGATTTGCTCTTCCCGCGGCTCGTAACCCATAATCAGGAAGGTGACGCTGTGCGTGCCCTCGGGCAGGTGCAGGCGGTAGAAGCCGTTTTCGTCGGTATTGGTGCCGGCCCCAAGCGCCTTCACGAATACGCTGGCACCTACCAGCGCTTCGCCGGTGCTGGCGTCGCGCAGGGTGCCGCTAAGGGTCACCTGCCGAGCCGCCGTTTGGCGGCTGGCTGCCGGCGTGGTTTGGCTCCAGGAAGGGCTGGCCGTCAGTAGCAGCCCAACGGCCAAGCCCCATTGGATGGAAGATTTCATGTTCGTTTTCAGGAAGCTGCCCTGGCCGACGAGCAGAAGCCGACCGGAGCAGTTAGGGTAGTTGAGAGAGGAAGAGCGGAAGGTGGATGGCGAATTCCGGGAGCGACTTCGTTAGTCGTGCATTTCGGCCCTCAGGCACGCCAGTTCACCCCCTCAGCACTTAGTTGCCGGTAAGCACGCGGCCTGAGCCCGAGATGCGCGAGGTTACCGTAGGGTTGCCGCGGTAGTACACCGTGCCGCTGCCGCTGATTTCGGCATTGAGTGCCCGCGAGGCCCGTACGTAGGCCCGGCCCGAACCGCTGATGGAAGCGTAGGTATCCTGCGTGGCGAGGTCGTAAGAGCTTACTTTGCCTGAGCCGCTGATGTTGATGTTGTGGTTGTTGGCGGTTCCGCTCAGCTTGGCTTCACCCGAACCGGAAACCTGGGTGCGCAGGCCGTCGATCTGGTCCACGTTCAGTTCGGCGTCGCCGGAGCCGGATACCTTCACGCTGAAGTTGCTGGTGCGCCAGGGCGAAGCGCTACGGATTTTGCCCGAGCCGGATACTTCTACATCCGTTAGCGAGGGTACTGTGATATACACCTTGATGGGGTCGTGGCCCACCACGCGGGCACGGCCGTACTCGATTTGCAGCTGGTCGCCGCTGAGTTCGGTTTCCAGCACGTCGAGGATGTTGCGCTGGGCTTCGATGCGCACCTCCTGCTGGCTGCCCTGGGTCAGAATCACCTCAGCATCAATCTTCAATTCCACTCGGTTGAAGCTGTTGAGGGCACGCACTTCGGTTTGCGTAGCGCCGGTGCCCCGTACGCGGGGCCCGAAAGTGTCGCCTTCGTGCGAGCAGCCAGCAGTGAGGAGCATTACCGAGAAGAGGGGAGCGAGGAGCCAGTTGGTTTTCATAGCTGTTGAGAGAAATTGGGTTGTGATGTGCTTTCGGTATTAGGATCCGCTCACCCCACTTTACCCCCACGCCGCTCGAAAAAATATTTCACCTTATTTATAACAAGCTGATTGTCAATGGGAATTTTCCAAAACTAAATCATCATTGAATTCGTAGCGGCCATGTCCAGATAAGGCCCGCGGGTATTTGTCGCCTTACTAATCAAAGCCCGGCCATGCATGATAGATGCATGGCCGGGCTTTGATTAGTAAGACATCAGAGATGCCTGCGCTTAGTTGGAATCGACAACGCGGCCGGAGCCGGTCGTCCGAGACGATACTCGCGGATTGCCGCGGTAGAAGACCGAACCGCTGCCGGTGAGCTTAGCATCCAGCGCGTCGCTGACTCGCAAATAACTGCGTCCCGAACCGGTAGCCGTTACCTCGGCTTCCTGCGTGGCAAGGTTGTAGGCTTGCAACTCCCCAGAGCCCGTCAGCTTGGCCGTGTGTTGCTGAGCTATGCCGTGTAGCGTTACGCTGCCCGAGCCGGTGATAGTGGTGACCATGTCGCGCACTTGCCCGCAGGTGAGGTCCACGCTACCCGAGCCGGTATCTTCCACGCTGAGCGTATTGGCGCTCCAAGCTGAAGTACTCCGGACGCTGCCGTTGGAACTCAGGCGTACGGCCGTCAAAGAAGGCACTGTGATAAATACCCGGATAGGTTCGTGGCTGCGCAGGTTGTAACGGCCCGTTTCGATGCGCAGCTTGCGGCTGCTCACGTCGGTATCGAGTACATCCAAGATGTTGCGCTGTGCCTCCACGCGCACTTCTTGCTGAGCGCCTTGTGTAATGGTGACTTCGGCATTGGTGGCTACTTCCACACGCTCGAAAGCGTTAAGCGCACGAACTTCGGTTTCCGAAGGCCCCGCCCCGCGAATAGTGACGTTCGGACCATCTTTGGAGCAACTGGCGGTAAGACCGATTAGCGGCAACGCGAGAAACAAGAGGGCATGTTGGGTTTTCATAGCTGGAGAATGAGGTATGGCTAGCCGTAGGCTACAGAATCCCTGCAAACCTATCTCCTTGCTGCGCCCGGCACAATCACATGATTTTCAACCCAACAACTTGGGTGATTAGCGCCAGCTTGTTACAGGACCGGCACACAAGGACCGCGTGCCTTCGGCAGCGAGGAGGCGGGGTTTGCCTTGATGACTCCTACTGATGCACTCGCCCCTATCCTTTTCACCAAATAATTCAGAGCATCCACGAGCTCATACCTGAGAGCAAGCCGCTAAGCTTGTCACGCATAATGCGCAGGGCTTTGCCCATCTGGTTTTCTACGGTTTTGGGAGCGACTTCCAACGCGTCGGCTATCTGCTGGTAGCTCATGCCTTCTTGCCGGCTCATCAGGAACACGGCCCGACACTGCGGCGGCAGCGCCTCCAGCGCCACGGCCACGAGTTGTTCCGCCTCTTGACCATCCAGGTGCTCGGCGGTGGTGTCACGGCCGGGCTCGGTTACCGCGGCGTCGTCCCAGTTCACTTGTCGCTTGCTGCGCTCCACGTAGCGCAAGGCAGCATTCATGGCGGCACGGTAGAGGTAGGATTTATAAGTACCAGTTACCACCAGCGAATCGCGGTTGTTCCAGATGCGCATTAGCACGTCCTGCAGCAGGTCCTCGGTCGCGTCGCGGTCCTGTACTACCCGAAAAATCACGTTGCCGAGTGGCCGGTAATAGTGCTTAAACAGGGCCTGCATAAACGCCTCCCCGTCGGTGCGCTGTAGCTCCGCGAGGCGGGCTTCAAGAGCATCTACGGCTTGGACTTCGGGCATAACAAAAGCGGTATCAATAGCAGGGCCCGGGCCGGAAGACTCGCGCGGCGCAAAGCTACGGAAGATACCGTTTCGGCTATGCTTTCCCATTGACCGACTTACGGATGGTGCTGCCTCGGAATGGATGAGGTCGAAGAGCAGCGAAGCGGGCCTATGAAGTGCGAACCTGTCCATTCCCGTACGAACCGTTGTTGGGCAGGCCCTTTAAAACTTAACCAATTCCAACAAAGGTAGCTCAATCATTTTCAGCCTAAATCACCAATACATGTGGTAAGTGAGGCTGAAAAATATCCGGAACGAGACACGCCCGCATATCTTCGGTTACGCGGCTGCGGCATGTGCTTCCTTCACATTTTGCAAGCGCCGCAAGTGTGGCGCCAGCAAAGCAGTGGCTCCCACCACTATCATCGTCATCACTCCACCAAATACCACCGAAGGCACCGTGCCCATGAGCCGTGCCATCGCCCCAGATTCGAAGGCGCCAATTTCATTTGATGAGCCGATGAATATGTTGTTTACGGCTGCCACCCGGCCCTTCATGTATTCGGGCGTGAAGGTGTGAATGAGGGTGGAGCGCACGATAACGGAAACCGAATCGAACACGCCCGTCATGAAGAGCAGGAACAACGACAGGTAGAAGTTGGTGGACAGCGCAAAGAATACCGTAGCTAAGCCAAAGCCCGCTACAGCCCACAACAGCTTGCGGCCCACTTGCCGCTGCAGCGGGAAATAGGTTAGCATCGCCGCCATCAGCACCGAGCCTACTGCCGGGGCTGCTTCAAGGTGGCCCAGCCCGTCGGCCCCCACCTTCAGAATCTGGACCGCAAAGATGGGCAGCAGGGCTACAGCGCCTCCAAACAGCACTGCGAACATATCAAGGGCCAGGGCAGCCAACACCAGCTGATTGTTGAAGATAAATTTCAGCCCACTGAGCACACTTTCTTTTAGGTTCAGACGCTCTCCGACGCTTTCTGGCAGTGGGCGCCCACCGATGCTCACAAACTGAAACAGCGCCAGCGCTACCAAGCCTACCACTACTCCGTAGGAGTTGGCGACATCAATGTACTTGATCAGGTAGCCGCCAATGGCTGGGCCCATCACCGCCGAAGCCTGCCAAGTGGTGCTGTTCCAGGTAATGGCATTGGGCAATTGGGCCCGATCGGGAAGCAACTGCGGCATAAACGAGAACAGCGCGGGTCCTAGGAAACCGCGCGCAATGCCGCTGACAAAGATTATTCCGTACAGTGGCAGCGTAAAAAACGCACCCTTGGCCAGTAGCGGTAGCCCCAGCGGCGAAGCCAATCCCCATAGGGCTACGGCACACAGCAACAGGACTGCTACCGCCGCCACAATGATGTTTTTACGGCGAACGGTATCGGCCACGTGGCCGGCGTACAAAGACACGCTAATGCTGGGCACTGCTTCCGCCAGCCCGATCAGGCCCAAGGCCAGCGGGTCGTTGGTCAGGTGAAGTATTTGCCAGCTTACCACCAGGGCCTGAATACGAGTGGCCACTACAAAACAAACCCGGGCCGAAATTAGGCTCCGGAAATCCGGAATGCGCAACGCGGCGTAAGGATCATGGCGGGGGCTCGGGGTAGCGGGCTGATCGGCAGTACTCATAGGAAGCCTCTAACGAAAAACGCGTGCAAAGGTAGCCCGAGATGGGTGCTGGCAACCTGTTTTACCTGTAGCATAAGGAGCCCTTGCAACGTTTGGAAAAAACCGCGGCTTTTTGTACCATTGTAAGCACCGTCTCCTGCTGCCGTTCAAGCGTTGCAGCTGTCTTCCTCGGCCGACATTCCCTAGTCGCTGTCCTCCACCTATTGTTGGCTGACCCCACTCCTGTTCGTTGCAGGTCAGCCGCCGCGTGATGCCGAAGTATTTACTTCGGGTTTATGGCGCTGCCTGCGGTAGGCAGTTGCTGAGTGCATGCTGTGTCACGCTACTTGGGTGGCGCCGTGCTGCCGTTTTCGTCTTGTCTTATGAGCACAGCTGTCAACGATATTGTCGACCTCTCCTTCCGCGACGATTTGGGGCTCTTGTTTAGCCGCTGGCTAAGGCGTGTCAATGATGCTGAAGTACGCCAAGGCTACGAGGCAGCGCTGGCCGTAGCCGAGCCCCGCCGGGCCCGGTACTGGCTGCTCGATCTGCGGCGCCGCGGCCTCGTGAGCAGCAACGCCACCCGCTGGGTAATGGATGGGTTTTTGCCGCGCCTGTTAGAGCGCCTCGGCGGGCAAGTGTGGATGGCCTATTTGATTTCGCCCAGCCACTTGGATGAAGTGCCCAAGACTGACGACAACCTGACCAGTCTGCCTTCCCGTTGCCAGGTTCGCATGTTTACTGACGAGGGCTCGGCCCTGCAATGGCTGCATCAGTGCCGAACGGAAGGCAGCACTACGCTCGCGGCCTCACCGATAAACAACACCAGCGCTGCCGGCATGTAAAAACAGGACCTTCTTGGTCCTCGTACAGCCCAAAGCAAAGCGGCGCGCACACTTCGCAGCATTGCCTGTATATGCTTCGTTTGTTGCTTTTACTTTCGCTGTGTTGTTCGGCCTTGGCTGCCTCAGCCCAGTCAGCTGCTACCTATAGCCTAAAAGACGGTGCTTTTCGCCAGAGTGGGGTGGTAATGCGCCTGCAGGCCGGCCAGGCCTCGCGGCTACAAGGGCCCCTTACCCTCAGCGACGGCTCCGTGATTAATCCTTCCGGCATCTTAGTGCGCAAGGATGGCACCCGGCAGCTGCTACCCGATGGCCAAGCCGTAAACATGCAAGGCATAGTGGTGAACCTGCGTGACGATATGCAATCGGCGCAGGCCATCGAGCAACGCTACCAGCAGGTGACCGGCAGCACGGGAGAAACCCGCATTCCAGTGCCCTCTAATGCTGCTTCACCTGCTACCGTGCACCAGTTGCAACTGCTCGAACGCCGCATGGTGCTGCTGCAGCAGCTTAGTGATAAACTATCCGAACGCGCTACCAAAGCCACCTCCACTACTCCTAATGCCACGCAGTACGATGAACAGCTACGCACCCTCGATGCCCAGCTTCGTCGTTAGCTGCACGGTTTTTGCCTGATAGGAAGCCTGCCCTTCGGCAGGCTTTTTTCGTACCGTTGCACCGTTTTGAAAAATTATTTTACTGAATAGAACAATACACGTTGCATTGGACGAGCTATAATTCTACATTTGGTTCAAGCACATCTTCTTCGCTTTCCCTCCCAATAATTTTCACGGCAACCTGCACAATATGGCCTAAAGCTCTACGTTCCCCTAATCGTAGCCTTTATGGAAACCATGCAGCCGAGCGACTCCGCGTTGATTTCGCTCTACATTGCCGGCAAGGAAGAAGCCTTCGCCCTGTTGCTCGACCGGCATAAGCGCCGGGTATTTACCACGATCATGCTGATCGTGAAAGACCCGGTTATTGCCGAAGACTTGCTGCAGGATGCGTTCATCAAAGCGGTGCACACGATGAAGAGCGGCCGGTACAATGAGGAGGGGAAGTTTTCGTCGTGGATTTGCCGCATCGCCCACAACCTAGCCATCGATTTTTTCCGTCGCCAGAAGCGTAACCCACAGCTCAACCTTGATGCAACCAGCCACGCGTTCAACTCGTTGTCGTTGGCAGAAGAAGGCGTAGACGCTACTCTCTCGCGGGAGGAAACCTACAGCCGCCTTCGGGAGTTAATACAAGAGCTGCCCGCCGCGCAAAAGGAGGTGCTCATCATGCGTCATTACGGCGATATGAGCTTTCAGGAAATTGCCGATGCAACGGGGGTGAGCATCAATACGGCGCTGGGACGTATGCGCTACGCGCTAATCAACCTGCGGAAGAAGATGGCCGCACAACCCGTTTTCTATGATCAAAACCTTTACCCACGAGACCCTGCTCCGGTATGTGTACAACGAGTTGCCGGCTAAGGAGAACCACGAAGTAGAGCAAGCCTTGCTGCACGACGCCGAATTGGCTACCCGTTGCGCCGACCTGCTCCAAGCTCAACGCTACCTGGATGGCCTGCAGAATGGGCCTTCCGATCGGGTGACCCAAAACATCCTACAATACTCGCGCACCTTTCTGCGCCCCTCCTAGGCCTTGAATACGTAAAATGGTGAAGAAGGGAAGTAGCTTTACTGAGCACTTCCCTTCTTCACCATTTTACGTATTCACCGTTTGCTTATGCGCACTGCCGAACGGTTTCGCCGCTTCCTAGATCATTTCAGCACCAACTTTCCTGAGCCCGAGACAGAGCTGCATTACCGCAGTCCTTACGAGCTATTGGTGGCCGTGGTGCTCAGCGCCCAGTGCACCGACAAGCGCGTGAACCTGGTGACACCCGCTCTGTTTGAGCAATTCCCTACACCTGAGCACCTGGCAGCCGCCTCAGCCGAGGAGATATTTCCGCTGATTCGCAGCGTCTCATACCCCAATAACAAAGCCAAGCACTTAGCCGGGTTGGGCAAGATGCTGGTAGAGAAATTTGGCGGTGAAGTGCCTGATCGGTTGGAAGACTTACAGCTGCTGCCGGGCGTAGGGCGCAAAACGGCCAATGTTATCGTCTCGGTGATTTACAACCAGCCCGCCATGGCAGTCGACACACACGTGTTTCGGGTGGCGCACCGGCTGGGCTTGGTGCCCCAGACGGCTACCACGCCGTTGGCCGTAGAGAAAGGATTGGTAAAGTACACGCCTACCGAGCTGATTCCGAAAGCGCATCACTGGCTTATTCTGCACGGCCGCTACATCTGCGTGGCCCGCAGCCCGAAGTGCATGCAATGCCCACTCACCGATTTCTGTAAGTATTACAACGACAAGGTTCGGCCTTCGTTGGAGCCAGTAGTAGCGCCGGTGTAGCGCAATAGACAAGCAGTTGAACCTGGTCTGCCTACCGTTCGGCGGCCTGCTCCAATAGCATCTGTACTTCGGCCGCCAAGTAGCGGCGGTCAAAAAGTTGCTGGGCCGCTTGCTGCCCGCGCAAACCTGCAGCTTGTGTTTCCGCTTTATCAGCGAGGACTTGTCGTAGCAGTTGAGCCAGCAAAGCTGGCTGTTCGGCTGGCACGTACCAGCCACAACGGTGCTGCTCCACAAAACCTTTGGTCCAACCTGGGTTGGTCACAATTACCGGCGTCCCCACCGCAAGGCTGTCGTAGAATTTCGCCGGCGAGTTGGTAGCCAGCACGGGCTTGTCGCTGAAAGACACCAACGACACATCGGCTGCGGCTAGCCAAGTAAAAACCGCATGCCGGGGCTGCGGTGACACCAGCCGAATAGCCGGACACCGTGCGCTGGCTTCCCTTATCAACAGCTCGTAATAGCCGTGTCCCATGAATAGCCACACTACTTCCGGCTGCTGCTGGTACAGGGCTTCGGCGGCTTTTACTAGTGTGGGAATATCGTTGGCCCGCCCAAAGGTACCGGCGTATAACACCAATGGCCGCTCTCCCACCCCTAGCTGCCGGCGTAGCGTCAGCGCGGCTTCCGAAGAAGCCCCAGCGGCCTGATCAATATCGGTACCGTTGAGTATCGTGCTTATTTTGTTTGGCTCGACACCTAGGCCCCGCACGTAGCCTGTCATGCCCGGCGACAGAGTGATGATGTGGCTGGCCTGCTGATAAAGCCGCCTCTCGGCCGCGTATAGCTGCTGCTGCGCAAAGCGGTTACGCACGGCGCCCATCTCGATAGGAAACGTCGGCCATAGATCTTGCACCTCAAACACCCACGGCACGCGGCGCAGCCGCGCTACCTTGCCCGCTATCCAGGCTGCCGAAAGCGGAGTGCTGATTCCCCAGATAACATCAGGCTTTTTAATGCGCAGACCTTGCCCCCAGGCGTAACCAATGTATTTCGCAAAAGCCCACCCCCGGGCGGCCACGCCCATGTGGTTGTGATAAGGAATATCGGCTGCCAGCATCTCTACGCCGTCCGGCAACCATGGGTACTGCTCGGTTAGCCGTTGCCGCTCCCAGGTATTGGTCGTAATCAGAGTAACCCGGTGCTGCTGCGCAATGTGCTGCAGCAGCGAGTAATGCCGACTGGTAGCAGGGCAGTCCGGATTGGTATGGTACTGGCTAAAAACGGCGATGTGCACAGGCGGTGAATGCAGAGGTAGTAAGTTGATGCTTGAGAGGCCAGAGCAGCCTCGTCAGTTCACCACCTGACTATTTCTTAGGCCGGTAGCGGGACTCGGTCAGTAGCTTCTGCGGGTCGGTCATGGCCATAAGCTGCGGCAGCGTCACGTTGGGGTGGTCAGCCATGTACTTGCGCACGATCTGCCAGCCCAGCCACTGCCCTACCCGCCCGGGGCATGTTTTGTCGATTTCCGGAATATTGGGCCGCTCCGCTACGTACTTCTGAATCTGAAAGGGGCTGGTATTATAGAGCAAGTCCTTCTGCAGGAAGTGCCCCCATATCTTCGCTTCGTTGAAGTTAACGTTCTGCAGGTCACGGCCTGAGAAGCCGATCAGCAGCGAATCGTCAGTGCAGGGGAGCACCTTTTCGGCGAAGTACAGCGCTTTGCCATTCTGAATCATCTCGGCCAGCATCGAGGTGCTAGTCAGCTGCTTCATGTTGTACTTGCTCGATATGGCCAGGGCCGTAGTCGGCAGCACGTATTCGGGGCGGTACCGCTGCAGGATGTAGTTGGGCATGTTGGGCCGGTACACAGCCTTGGGTCCCACAAAAAAGTCGGTGCTGATGACTAGCAGGCTATCGTTGACGAAGATATCCTGACTCAGTCCGCTCACAAAGGTCTTAGCCTCTGGCACGCGAAAATCGGGGAAATAGTATCGCACGTACTGAAACATGCGCTGCAAATCACCCTGCCACTGCTGCGTGTTCTGAAAGGTGCTGTCGGCCTGACGGGCAAGCTGCTGCAAGCCGGGATTGGTAGCCAGGCGAACGAGCGTTTCCTGCAGAATTTTGTCGGACGGATACTTTTTGCGCTGCAGGTAATACTGCGCAAATACCGGATTGCGGTCCATGAACTGCTGGGCTTCCGCCGGCGTACGAATCCGGAAAAAGGGCTTTTCCAACCGATCGAGCTGGACGGGCGCGGCCACTTGGGCCACTTCCGCTGACATTTCGCATTTCTCGTCGCGGTTACAACCGGCAGTCAGCAACATAGCTACAGCCAGCACCGGGGCGCTCAACCAAAGGCGCAAACGCGGAAAGGACATGATGGGTAAACTTGGGGCGTCTATATTTGGGCGAAATTAGACAAAACCCCGGGCCGCCCACGCCCGGCTGGCAGTAGCAACGCGCTGCGGCCTTTAAGCGTGTCATCTTCCTATGAAAAAAACGTTGTTGGCGCTGGCCCTACTGATGGGCGGCGCGGCTACCACCGCTTCGGCTCAGGTAGAAATCGGCCTTAAACTATCTCCTTCCATTACCGGCTTTCGTGTAAACTCTCCTTCCGAGTTTGGGTTCAAGAAAGACGGTAGCCGCATCGGTGTAGGCGGAGGCGTGGTGGTGGATTATTTCTTTGGTCAGAACTACGCTTTCAGCACTGGCCTGAATCTCACGTTCAAGGGCGGCGATATTCGCTACCTGGATCAAAACTCACCATCCAGCCCAAGCCCGGTAGCCCGCACCCAGAAGATTGGCCTGCAGTACCTCGAAATTCCGATTTCGTTGAAGCTGTTCACCAACGAAATTGCCCCCGACATGAAGCTGTACTTCCAGGTAGGCGGCACTGCCAATGCCTTGGTTTCGGCCCGCATCGACGGAGACAAGTTTTACACTGACCCCGCGACCGGCGCCGAAACCAAAGCCCTAAAGCATTTCATCATTCCTGATGCGGCGCTGCTAGGCGGCTTTGGCGTCGAGTACCAAGTGGGCCAAAGCACCAAGGTATTTGGTGGGCTTTCCTACCACCGCGGCCTGTTCAACATCGACCGGTACTTTGACAACACTCGCAAGCTCAAGGACGTGACGTTGAAGAATACCGAAGTAGCCTTGGACTTGGGCATCAAGTTCTAGCTCACTCCTGCACCCAATAACACGACGCCCCCACCGTTCTACAAACTGAACGGTGGGGGCATCGTGGTTTCTTAGGAAGTGAAACGGCGGTTAATCGTCCGTTTCGTCGTCGCGGTCCTGCAGGCTGTTGATTTCGGCCGCTCGGCTGTGCAGCTCGATTTCTTCCCCCCGCTCGTCGTGAATGCGGTAATCGGTGAGGCCCAGCGAGGTATCCTTCACCACCTTCACCCACTTGTAATACCTCAGATACCACTTCATCTGCTTGCTTACCAAGCCTTTGGTGTAGTAAGCGTGCAGGAAGGGATGCACGTGCAGCGTTAGGCCGGCGTGGTTCTGGTTTACCAGCAGCTCATCGATGCTGATATCGATTTCGTCGGTGACGAGGATCGAGGCCGTAATCTTGCCGGTTCCGCCGCAGGTGGGGCACACCTCCGTAGTAATAATGTTCTGCTCGGGGCGCACGCGCTGCCGCGTGATTTGCAGCAGTCCAAACTTGGTAATCGGCAGGATGGTGAACTTGGCCCGGTCACGCGCCATGATCTGCTGCACCGTGTCCTCCACTTTCTTGCGGCTGTCGCCAGAACGCATGTCGATGAAGTCTACGACCACAATACCGCCCATGTCGCGCAGGCGCAACTGGCGGGCTACCTCCTTGGCGGCCGCGAGGTTTACCATCAGGGCGGTGGCCTCTTGGTCGCTTTGCTGGTTGCTCTTGTTGCCGGAGTTTACGTCGATGACGTGCAGGGCTTCGGTGTGCTCGATAACGAGGTAACCGCCGCCTGGTACTGTCACCGTCTTGCCGAAGAGGGTTTTGAGCTGCTTTTCGATGTCGAATTGCTCAAAAATCTTTGTCTTGCCGGAGTACAGCTTCAGCAGGTCCACCTTATCGGGGGCAATCTGCTGCAGGTAGCTGCGCAGCTCCTCGTACATGGGCTGCGAATCGACGTGAATCGCGTCGAACGACTCGTTGAGCATGTCGCGGAGCATGGACGACGTGCGGCCCAGCTCGCCCAGCACCTTATCGTTCGGCTTGGCCGAGCGCAGGTTCTGGTACAGCTGTTCCCACATGGCCACCATGTTCTGCATGTCACGGTCGAGCTCGGCCACATCGCGACCTTCGGCTACGGTGCGAATAATCACACCAAAACCATCGGGCTTAATAGAAGCAATAAGGCGCTTCAGACGCTCCCGCTCGTTGCGGCTCACGATTTTCTTCGATACCGAGATGGTATCGGAGAACGGCATGAGCACAAGGTAGCGCCCGGCCATGGATAAGTCGGACGACAGGCGCGGCCCTTTCGTCGAAATCGGCTCCTTTACGATCTGCACCAGCAACTGCTGGCCTTTCTTGACCACATCGGCCATCTTGCCGACCTTCTCAAGCGCAGCGTCGCGCGGGAAACCCTTCAGGTGCGCTACCGGCGCTTTGCCGGTATGCACGAGGCGCGTCCACTTGGCCAGGGTTTGAAATTGCTCGCCCAGGTCGCCGTAATGCAGAAAGGCGTCTTTCTGGTACCCGATATCAATAAACGCGGCGTTCAGGCCGGGCATCACCTTTTTGACGGTGCCCAGGAAAATATCGCCTACCGCGTAGTTGGTGTCGTTGCGGTCGAAGTGATACTCGATCAGCCGCTTGTCCTGAAGCAGGGCAATCCGCTCGCCTTCCTGAGTAGAATTAATGATTAATTCGTTACTCAATGGAGTTCGGGGTTAGCCGGCTGTCCGGGCTGCTTGAGCAGTTGCGCCTCGCAGAAGCCAAGAAGGGAAGCCAGCGCACAGGCGCCAGCTTCCCCCTTATCTGGTTCCACGGGGAGAACGTAACCACAAAGCCACGCCCGGGAGTCGGCGGGGTGAAACATAGGGCGCGGCAAAGCCTTACAGCCACGCGGGCGCCCAGCAAACCCCCGCGGGCTTACTTCTTCTTGTGACGGTTCTTGCGCAGACGCTTCTTCCGCTTGTGGGTGGCAATCTTGTGGCGCTTTCTCTTTTTACCGCAGGGCATGAGTTAAGTGATTAAGGGTTGAATGGTTGGGTTCAGTATTGCTACTGCAATTTCTTGAGCTCTTCGTTTACCGAGGTTAGCAAGCCGGGGTCGGCGCTAAGACTCTTGGCTTTCAGGAAAGCTTCACGAGCTTCCTCTTTTTTCCCATCTTGTGCCAACGCAACGCCCAGATAAAACTGACCGTTCACGTTGTCCGGGTTTACTTTCGTCAGCTCCCGAAACCGGTCTACCGCCTTGTCAGCCTGGTTGCTTTGCAGCGACAGGATGCCAAGGTTGTACAGCGCTTTCTCGTTCTTGGGGTCGGCGGCCAGCACCTCGCGCAGCATCATGATGCCTTGTACGGGGTTGTCGCTGGCCATCATGGCCATGCCCAGGTTGGTTTTGGCGTCGAGGTTCTGGGGGTTCTGCTTCAGCACCTTCTCGTATAGCTCGCGCGTCTTGGTGCTCAGCAGTTTGGCGCGCTGCTCAGTAGCGGCGAAGCTGTAGGCTTCGAAGTACTGATCGGCGGCGCGTTTCCACGCCTGCTCGCCGGGCTTGGCTAAGGCTACCTGCTCGTAGTAGTACCCGGCGCTATCGAAGCGTTGTACCTTCTGGTACTGCTTCGCCAGGTCGGATGCCAGGCTGAGCTTGGCGGGTCCTTGGGCCGTGCGGTAGCGGGCTACCAGGCTATTGAGTTCCTTTCGCTGCTCACCCGATGCCATGGTGTGGGGCTGGTCGGCCACTACGCCAGTACTAGCTGGTACCGGTCCCGAGGAAGCCTCGGTCTTGGAACCCATAGTGGCCGTGCTGCCGCCGCCATCACGGGTGGCAGTGGCGGCAGCGTCCCGGGCAGCTTCCCCTTTGCCTTCTTTGGGCTTTACCACGCCTTTCGGCAGCAAAAACAGCCCGACTACCACGGCGGCAGCGAGGATGAGAATGAGCAGTTTGGGGGCAAAAGAAGATTGGCGGGCAGCCATACGCAGAAGAAAAAGGCTGCCGCCGTGCTGCTGCCGGGGGCGACAACAGCTCGGCGGCGGCCGGCAAGTTTACGAAGAAGCCAGCGGTTTCACGGCTTAGGCCTGAACCGGCTGCTCTTTTACCTTCTTGCTGTTTTTGATTTTGCTGATGAAGGTTTTCGACGGCTTGAAGCTCGGGATGAAGTGCTCGTCGATGATGATCGAAGTATTTTTCGAAATGTTCCGGGCTACTTTACGGGCCCGCTTCTTGTTAACGAAGCTACCGAAGCCGCGCACATAGATATTGTTGCCGTTGGCCATCGAGTCCTTCACCACTTTGAAGAAAGCCTCAACGGTTGCAGACACGTCGGTTTTCTCAATGCCGGTTTTCTCGGCAATCTCGGCAATTACTTCTGCTTTGGTCACTGTATTAGGAACCTGAAAAGTGAAAAAAAGAATAGGCAAAAAGCTGTTTAAATCCCGTAAGCCCTTGCCCGGTAGGCATTTCGGGCCACAAAGGTAGTCCCGTTTTTTGGTTTTACAAATGCAATTGCCAAATACCGTGTTTGGCACATTAGCGAAGCAATATATTAACAATCAACAAGTTGAGCAACATTTTGCCACAACCCGCTCACCCCTTTTTTGCTGGGGCGTTATTGGACTGGTATCCACGTCACCGCCGCGACCTGCCGTGGCGGCGTACCCAAGACCCATACGCTATCTGGCTGTCGGAGATAATATTGCAGCAAACACGGGTGCAGCAAGGTTTGCCCTATTATGAGCGTTTTCTGGCAACTTATCCCACTGTGCAAGCTCTGGCCGCTGCGCCCGAACAAGAAGTTTTGCGACTCTGGCAAGGTCTCGGCTACTACTCCCGAGCCCGGAATATGCGCCTTACTGCGCAGCAAATAGTGGACGAGCACGATGGAAAATTTCCGGCGCGTTACGCCGAACTGGTCAAACTACGCGGCATTGGGCCCTATACGGCAGCGGCTATTGCCTCATTTGCCTTCGGTGAGCGGGTAGCCGTGTTAGATGGCAACGTGTACCGGGTACTGTCCCGCGTATTCGGCATCACCACTGATATTGCTCAGCCCTCAGCCCGAAAGGAGTTTCAGCAGCTAGCTGATCAGTTGATATCGGCAGAAGAGCCAGGCGACTACAACCAGTCTATTATGGAGTTTGGGGCCATCCAGTGCACCCCAGTCAATCCGGACTGCCTGTTTTGCCCGGTGCGTGAACATTGCTTTGCCTTCCAGCATGGCATGGTGCAGCAGCTTCCCGTGAAATCAAAGGCCAAAGCGGCTCGCACACGCTACTTCCACTACTTCGTGCTCCGCCACGGCGAGCTAGTGTACTTGCGTAAGCGCACGGAGAAGGATATCTGGCACAGCCTGTATGACTTTCACCTCCTGGAAACACCGGAAGCAACCCTGCCAGCGCAGGCCTTGCTACGCGAGGTAGAGCAGCTAGGAGCCACGGTAGCGACTGATCGTGTAAGCGAGCCAGCCTCGGCTTTGCGGCATGCGCTTAGCCATCAGAAAGTAGAAGCTCAGTTTCATGAGCTATGGCTTGAGGCACCGCTAACCGATAGCAGTGCACAGCAGAATGGGTTGCAAGCTTATAAAGCAGCACAAATGGATGAGTTGCCTAAGCCTGTTATTATCACAAATTATCTGACTCAGAAAGGAATACTTTAATGCTAAAATATTTGGTATCATGCTTATTATTTTAGATATTGTAAGACAATAAACCTAGTTCAACAACTACATTTAACCGAGACACAGATTATGTCGAGCGTAAACAAAGTCATCCTCATCGGAAATTTGGGCAACGACCCGGAAGTGCGTCACCTTGAAAGCGGCAGCACTGTGGCTCAGTTTCGCCTAGCCACCAATGAGTTCTACAAAGACAAACAAGGCAACCGCGTGGAGCGCACCGAATGGCACAACATCGTGGCGTGGCGTGGCTTGGCTGAGATGGTAGAGAAGTATGTGAAGAAAGGCCAATCCCTCTATGTGGAAGGCAAGATTCGCACGCGTCAATACCAAGATAAAGACCAGCAGACGCGGTACGTCACCGAAATCGTGGCGGATGAAATCACGATGCTCGGCAGCGGTCGGGGCCAGCAAGAGCAGCAAGGTGCGCCTCAGGGTGCCGGAGCTACCGCACCCGAGCAAAAGACTTTCCGCCAAGAGCCAGAAATGAACGAACTGCCCTTTTAAACTCGCTGTTGAGTGGCATAAGCCGCCTTGGTCACGTGCTGACTAGGGCGGCTTTTGCTTGTGGTATCATTTGCTCAACCACGAATTTCTGCGGTTCGCGCCACTTCGCGTAATTTTGATTCATCACCCTTTTCCTGCCTGCCTGTGCTTCGCTACTGCTGCGCGTTGTTGACTTTCGGTTTGCTGCTTTCGAGCTGCACCTCTACGCCGGATTACACGCCCAAACCCAAAGGCTACAACCGCATCGATTTGCCGCCGCACGCGTACCAGCAATTGGCGCCGGGCCGTCCGTACCGATTTGAATACTCGAAGCACGCCCGCATTCTGCGCGACTCTTCGTACTTGGCGCAGCCGCACTGGATCAACGTAAACTATCCCACGTTGCGGGCCAACGTGCAGATTACGTACACCGATATCAAGGGCAACCCCAAGCTTTTCAACAAGATGCTGGAAGATGCCCGCAAGCTCACGGGCAAGCACCAGATCAAGGCGTCGGCTATTGAAGAAAATACGCTGAAGACGCCGGATGGGCGGCTGGTGACAGTCTTTGAACTAAGTGGCGAGGTACCAAGCCAATTTCAGTTCTACACCACCGACTCCACGAAGCACTTTTTCCGCGGGGCGCTGTATTTCCGCACGGCCGTGGCCAACGACTCGTTGGCACCGGTAATTGACTACGTGAAGCAAGATATTGTGCACCTCGTCAACACGCTCCGCTATCAATAGGCTAAATGGTCAAATGGCTAAAGTGTTAAATGGCTGATTGTTCTGATACGAACTCTCAACAATTCAGCAACTTAACCATTTTACAGTTCAACCTTGAGTAATTTCTTCAACACCAAGATTGCGCTGCTCCGCGGCATGGACACGCGGCGAGCCGATGTGCTGGCTAAGGAGCTGAACCTGTTCACTTACGGGGAACTGGTGCAGTTTTATCCTTTCCGCTACCTCGACCGCACCCAGTTTTACAACGTGGTGGATCTGCACGACGACCTCTCGATGGTGCAGGTTAAGGCAACTGTGCGCACCAAAGAGTTGCTGGGCGAAGGCCGCAAACAGCGCCTCGTAGCCCACGCGCAGGACGAGAGCGGGCAGTTGGAGCTGGTGTGGTTCAAAGGGGTTAAGTGGTTTGAGAAGTGGCTTAAGAACCACCAAGAGTACATCATCTTTGGCAAGCCTACCCTATTCAACGGTAAGCCTCAGATGGCGCATCCGGAGCTGGAAGAAGTATCGGAACAAAAGCCGGGTGTGTCATTCCTGCAGCCGGTATACTCCAGCACGGACAAGCTGCGCTCTTTCAACCTCGACAGCAAAGGCATAGCCAAGTTAATGGCGCAGGTGCTGAAGCTGGCGGCGCCGCACTTTCACGAAACTTTGTCGCCGGAGCTGGTACAGCGCTATGGGCTGATGCCTAAGGCCGAGGCCATGCAGCAGATTCATTTTCCGCAAAGCAACGACCTGCTGCAGGCGGCGCGCTTCCGGTTAAAGTTCGAAGAGCTCTTTTACGTGCAGCTCAAGCTGCTGCGTCAGAAAACGCAGCGCAAAATCGAGCTGGCCGGGCAGATCTTCGACAAGGTGCCCACGCTCACGCACTTCTACAAGAATGTGCTGCCCTTCGACCTGACGATGGCGCAGAAGCGCGTCATCCACGACATCTATAAGGACTTTACCGCCGGCAAGCAGATGAACCGCCTGCTACAGGGCGACGTGGGCTCGGGCAAGACCATTGTGGCCTTCATCAGCATGCTCATCGCGGCCGACAACGGCGCGCAATCCTGCCTGATGGCTCCCACTGAGATTCTGGCCGACCAGCACTACGAGGGCTTGAAGAAGTTCGCCGATATGCTCGGCATCAAAATCGGGAAACTGACGGGTAGCACTCGCACCGCCGAGCGCCGCGTGCTGCACGAGCAGCTGCGCTCGGGCGAAATGCACATGCTGGTGGGCACCCACGCCCTGCTGGAGGACGTAGTGCAGTTCCGCAACCTTGGCCTGACCGTCATGGACGAGCAGCATCGCTTTGGCGTAGCGCAACGTTCCAAGCTATGGCAGAAAAATCCGCACGTGATTCCGCATGTGCTGGTGATGACGGCTACGCCCATTCCGCGTACTCTGGCCATGACGCTCTACGGCGACCTGGACGTATCCGTCATCGACGAGCTGCCAGCAGGCCGCAAGCCCATCGTCACCGTACACCGCTTTGACTCGAATCGCCTAAAGGTGTTCGAGTTTATGCGGCAGGAAATTCGGAAGGGTCGGCAGTGTTACGTAGTGTATCCGCTCATCGAGGAAAGTGAAGCCATGGCCGACTACAAGGACCTGATGGATGGCTTCGAAAGCGTAACACGATACTTTACCGAATGCCAGGTGAGCATCGTGCATGGGCGGATGTCGGCGGCAGAGAAAGACGCTGAAATGCAGCGCTTCGTACAGCGTCAGACACAGATCATGGTGGCTACTACTGTAATCGAAGTGGGAGTGAACGTGCCCAATGCCTCGGTCATGGTAATTGAATCGGCAGAGCGTTTTGGGCTGTCGCAGCTGCACCAGTTGCGCGGCCGCGTAGGCCGCGGGGCCGATCAGAGCTACTGCATCCTGATGTCGGGCTACAAGCTGAGCAAAGACACGCGTACCCGCCTCGAGACAATGGTACGCACCAACAATGGCTTCGAAATAGCCGATATCGACCTGAAGCTGCGAGGCCCCGGCGACCTGATGGGCACGCAACAGAGCGGGGTATTGGATTTGCTGATTGCGGACTTATCAAAAGACAGCCGCATCCTGACGGAGTCAAGAGCGGCTGCTCAGGAATTGCTGAACGATGACCCGAATCTAGCCAAGCCGGATAATGAGAACATCCGTCGGCACATCGAGTCGCTGCCGGCTACGGCCGTGAATTGGAGCCGCATTAGCTAAACCAAGTGAGTAGCTGGGACTTTATAGCAAGCAGTTTAGTTGTTCGAAAGGCTGCTTAATGGCTTTTTGCCACTCAAGCCTTGAGTGAATCGGGATAGTAAAGAAACTGGTTTAGCTTACCGAATGGGCACAAAAAAACGGCCTTGAAGCCGTTTGCCGGTGGCTAATTAAGCGACAGTACCGTTCGGTCTGTCTCTTCGGAAGCGGCCCGTTGGCCAGCCGGAGAAGAGTATACTACTTGGCGGGCAAAAAAGGCTTGCAAAGAATCTACTTGCGGACGAATCGTCTGCACCGAAGCAATGGAAGAAGTAGATTGTTGCTTGACGAGTTTGCCCAAGATGATCAGGGTAAGCAGTAAAGCAAATTGTATTAAGGATTTCATGAGTAATCTATTCGGTGGAGGAAATGGTTACCGATTCACATCGGGCCATGATTTCGGCCAAACCCGTCTGGTCCGGCGTGCTGTAGAGCTTAGTGGCGTAAGCTTCAGGCACAGAAATCAGCATGGCGCAGCTAAGGCAAACTAAATCTGTGCACAAAAATATTGCTTACATCCAAGACTTCAAAGCGAGGAGTTGAAATGAAGCAAAACACCAGTTACTTCAGCAAAGTAAACGGGTGCGTGTCAAGTAGGTGACAGAACGGAGGTTAAGAAAGAATGAACAATTTGCGGCTGCTCGGCAGCAGCGGGACGTTTACGCTCCTGGGCCTTAGAATGATACCTTTGGCAGGGAACTTTTTTTGAATTTTCGCGGCGCAAGCCGCTAATAAGCTGATACTGTGGTAATTTCTTTTCTTCAACTACCCATCACCGTTTTGGCTCTAGGGCTTGCTATGTATAGCACCCCGGTAGCGGCACAACGGGTACGCTCGGTACCGTTTGCTTACGTGCCGGAACACCCTGAGGACCCTTACAACCAGCGGGTGCACGTGAAAACCTTACCCGTGCCCGGTAGCAAAGACTTTATCATCCTGAGCCACCGCTCAGCCACAGAATACGCCGTGGAGCGCTATGATGCCGAGCTGAAAAAGCTGTGGACGACGGCCTTACCGGTAGGTGCTGGCGAGAGCCTGGAAGCTTTTGCGCGCAATGATCAGCAGGCGCTGGTGGTGATGCACCACAAAGACGAAGCCGGTCAGCACCTGCTGATTCAGCCCATCGATTTGAAATCGGGCCAGAAGCTGCCTGCTAAGAAAGTAGCCGAAGGTGGACCGCGGGAGCGGCGCCCAGGCATCAGCATCTCACCCGATGGCACACAGCTGGTAGCCTTTCGCTACGTGACGCGCGACGAACAGATCAAAGCGCTGAACGCCGTGCACTATGATCGGCAGATAGCCAAGGTGAAGGACCGCACCTACGACTTCCGCGAGCTTACGGCGTTTTTCTCCCCTACCGTACACATTGCCAACGACGGCACGCAGTACGTAGCCCTTATCGGTGACAACAACCAGAAGCTAACTGTGCGCCGCTACGCCGATGCCGAGCCCGACGTCAAGGTGATGTCGGTGCCAGTGGGCGGAACGTTTGGCGGTAAGAAGGTAACTGTACGCGACACGCAGTGGCGCCTGCTCGATGGCCAGACGCTGTACGCAGCCACCATTTGCGCCGACTTCAACTCCGGTGACTACCACAGCCTGAAGCTGGTCAAGTTCGACTTCGCCAATAAGGACATGAAGTTTGCGCCGGAGTTCAAGTTTACGCCCGAATACTTGGCCGAGGTCAACAAAGCCACTGGCGGCTCGGCCAAGCGTCTCGACGACGTGTACATCTCGGATGTACTGCGCACCGAGGACCAGAACGTGGTGGTGATAGCCGAGAAAAAGGCCGAGGAAGGACCTGAGGCGCCAGTACGGGCGCGCGAGCTGCACGTATTCGGCTACAACGAATTTCAGTCGCCCACCTGGCACAGCATTATTGCCAAAAATCAGCAAGCCCCCATTGCCGAAGGCTTCACCGGCATCGGCTACCGGGCAGCTGCCTTGGGCAACGAGGTGCAGGTGGTGACACTGGAGAAGCTCCAAAACAAAACTGACCTTTTCGGACGCCGGCTCACTGGCCTGACTGGCGTAGTTTCAGCACCTAAGGCTCTGGGCCTGAACGTAGCCAACGACCAGCAGATAGCTTACGTGAAAGACTTCACCACCTGGCTCGACGATAAGACCATGATAGTGGTGACGCGTCCGAACAAGAAATCGGCGGCTCTGCAGCTAAACAAGCTTGTGCTGAAGTAGATGCTGAGCTTTTACCTACTATCCGACTCCGCCCCAAAGCCCAGCCCGGTCCGGCTGCCTGAATTGGCCAAAGCCGGGGAGTTGTCGGCAGAAGACTTTGAACAGCTCCAGCAGCAGCGCATTATTGAAAGCCGCTTGGACTTTGACCAAGACTTTCGCTGGAGCAGCGGAATCGTGAACATGAAGCTGCAGCTCCTGTTGCACCGCTTTCCGCAGCTAAAGCCCACTGCGACCGACGCCGTTGATACAGCCGAGCAGCGCTTGCTGACGCTGCTGCTCAACGCATCCTCGGCCGGCTCCGGTTTGCTAGCCATTGCTGATTAGGCAGCGGCTTCACCACTGCAGTCGCCCCACGAAAAAACCGCCGCCCCTAAATGGAGCGGCGGTTTTTCGGTTTTCCCCCATCGGGAAATATAACCGGCCGTTTCCCCGCGGCCGGTTACGCGGTGCACGTACTTAGTACGCGTATTCGTTGGCCTGAATCAGCACGTCGGCGATGCGGCGACGGGCGTCTTTGGCATTGAAGAGGTCGGCTTTGGTGAAGCGCTTCAGGCCCAGGGCCAGCAGACGCTGCTCGTCGCCTTCGGTCATGGAAGCAATAGCTTCTTTCCCGAACTTGTTTACCATATCCACCGTGTCGTTGAGGTACACGCGGGCAATGTCGATCTGAGTGCTTAGGGCTTCTTCGCCTTTCACGCCGGCTTCCTTCTGCACGCGCAGAATGGTGCTTTCGGCGGTGTACACCTTGATGGCCATGTCGGCGATGTTCATCAGCACTTCCTGCTCCTTGGCGAGCGAGTTCATGTACTTCTGGACGGCCGTGCCGGCTACCATCAGGATGGCCTTCTTGAGCTTGGCAATGGTGCGCAGCTCAGCCGCAAACAGGCTGTTGTCATCGTCGCCGCCGAAGTCCGGAATAGCCATCAGCTCCTGCTGCACGGCTTGGGCCGGACCCATCAGGTCCAACTCGCCTTTCAGACCCTTCTTCAGGATCATGTCGACGGCCAGCATGCGGTTGATTTCATTTGTGCCCTCGAAGATGCGGTTGATGCGCGAGTCGCGGTACGCACGGTCCATGGGGTAATCGGCCGAGAAGCCGTAGCCACCATACACCTGCACGCCTTCATCCACCACGTAATCGAGCACCTCCGAGCCTTCTACCTTCAGAATGGCGCACTCCACCGCAAATTCACGGGCGGCACCCAGCAGGGCTTCGCTGTGGCTCATACCCTTGCTCAGCAGTTCCTGCTCCATGCGGAAGATGTCCATGCCGGCGCGGTAGATGGCCGATTCCACGGCGTAAATACGCACGGCCTGCTCGGCCAGCTTGTACTTGATGGCACCGAATTTCGAAATGGGCAGCTTAAACTGTACCCGCTCGTTGGAGTACTTCACGCTCAGCGAAGCGGCCATTTTAGCCGCGCCCAAGCAAGCCGCAGCTAGCTTGATACGGCCGATGTTCAGGATATTGAAGGCAATGAGGTGGCCTTTGCCGATTTCGCCTAGGATGTTTTCCTTCGGCACTTTGCAGTCGGACAGGAACACCTGGCGAGTTGAAGAACCCTTGATGCCCATCTTGTGCTCCTCGTTGCCAAGGCTCAGGCCGGGCGTATCTTTTTCCACGATGAAGCCCGTGAATTGCTCGCCGTCAATCTTGGCAAACACCACGAACACATCGGCGAAACCGCCGTTGGTAATCCACATTTTCTGACCATTGAGCACGTAGTGCTGGCCATCTTCGGTCAGCACGGCCTTGGTCTTGGCGCCGAGGGCGTCGGAACCGGAGCCAGGCTCGGTCAGGCAGTAAGCGCCCATCAGCTCACCATTGGTGAGGCCGGGCAGGTATTTAGCTTTCTGTTCCTCATTGCCGAAGTACAGAATGGGCAGCATAGCAATGCCGGTGTGGGCCGCAAAGGCTACCGGAAACGAATGACCACCACCAACTCCCTCAGTCACGCGAAGCGAGGTGGGGAAGTCCATGTCAAGCCCGCCGTACTGCTCCGGAATGCTCACGCCGAACAGGCCCAGCTCGCCGGCCTTTTCCATTAGGCCGCGCATCAGGCCCTCCTCGTGGTTGTCGAGGCGCTCCAGCAGGGGGTGCACTTCTTTCTCCACGAAGTCCAGAGCAGTCTGGTGCATCATGTTTTGCTCCTCCGAAAAATCGGCGGGCGTAAATACATCCTGGGCGTCGGTTGGTTTGATGATGAACTCGCCGCCTTTTACAAGCTTGTTGGTTACTTCCATGGCCGTGGTGGGATTGTTGAGATGTCGAAACTGTTAGGCTTGCCGACTATTTAGGGCCAGCAAGGGCCGCCTGACTGTTGTACCGAAAGGTAGTAAAAAATGTTAGGCGTGCCGACTATTTCCTGAAAAAGAAACCCCGAAAGAGCGGGGTTTCTGTTGGTTATCTATATCAGAACGCCAATATATGTGCTTCAGTTCTGAAAGTCAGTAGGTTTTTGCAGCGGACTTATTTAGGTCGTCATGTCGAGTTCACCGAGACATCTCGCGTGCTGGCGCTGAATACTAATTTCATCGTGTAACGAGAAGATTAGTACCTAGCGAGATGTCTAGGCTGCACTCGACATGACGGTCTAGGGCTTTACTGCAGCTACTTCAGCAGTTCGTAGATACCGGCTACGCCTTGGCCACCGCCTACACAGGCCGTGACCATGCCGTACTTCTTACCAGTGCGGCGTAACTCGTCGAATAGCTGGATGCTGAGCTTAGCACCTGAGCAGCCCAGCGGATGCCCCAGAGCAATAGCTCCGCCATTCACATTAAGCTTCTCCGGGTCAATGCCTAGCTCGCGCACCACCGCAATGGATTGCGAAGCGAAGGCCTCGTTCAGTTCGATGAGGTCGAGGTCATCGAGCTTCATACCAGCTTGCTTCAGCGCTTTTGGCACCGCCTTAATCGGACCCATGCCCATGATGCGCGGATCTACGCCTTCGGCGGCGTAATTAACCATGCGCGCTACCGGCTCAATGTTCAACTCCTTCACCAAGCGCTCCGACATCACAATGACGAAAGCTGCACCGTCGGAGGTTTGAGAAGAGTTGCCGGCCGTTACGGAACCAGTGGCAGAGAATACCGGACGCAGCTTGCTCAATGCTTCCACCGAGGTGTCAGCACGGGGGCCTTCATCTGTATCCACTACATAGGAGCGCGTCTTCTTTTTGCCGGTGGCCTGATCGAGGTAGGTTTCCTCCACCGTTATCGGCACGATCTGGCTTTTGAAACGGCCTTCCTGGATAGCCCGGATGGCTTTTTGGTGCGAGTTGTAGCTGAACTCGTCCTGATCCTGCCGCGAGATTTTGTAATCCTGCGCTACGGCTTCGGCCGTGAGGCCCATGCCGAGGTAGTAATCGGGGTGCTTTTGGGCAAGGTTGTAATTAGGCACGGTCTTCCAGCCCACGGTAGGCACAAGGCTCATGCTTTCGGTACCACCCGCAATGATGCAGTCGGCCATGCCAGCCTTGATCTTGCCTACGGCCATGGCAATGGTTTCCACGCCGGAGCCGCAATAACGGTTTACGATGAGGCCGGGCACGTTGATGGGCAGCGCCAGCAGCGAAATCAAGCGGCCCATCTGCAGGCCTTGTTCGGCTTCGGGTACCGCGTTGCCCACCAGCACGTCGTCGATGCGGGCGGGGTCCAGCTCGGGTACCGAGGCCATGAGATGCTTAATCACCGACGCAGCCAAGTCATCGGGACGGGTGAAGCGGAAACCACCGCGGGGCGCCTTGCCCACGGCCGTGCGGTAACCAGCTACGATATATGCTTCCATGAGGAGTTTCTTCTTAGGGAGTTGAATCGAATGCCATTTCGAGCCGAAGCGAGAAATCAGATTCAGTTAGCAGAACAACGTTTTGAATCCAGATGTCCCCTTTGCTCAACACGACAAGTGGTTAGTTGCGCAGCGGCTTACCGGTAGTCAGAATACTCTGAATACGCTCCAAGGTCTTACGTTCGCCGGTGAGGCTCAGGAAGACTTCGCGCTCCAGATCCAGCAGGTACTGCTCGCTGACTTCGGTGTGGGCGCTCAAGTCGCCACCGCACATTACATAGGCCAGCTTCTCGGCAATCTTCTGGTCGTGGGCCGTGATGTAGCCACCTTCCCGCATGGCGTACACGCCGGTCAGGAACATACCCAGCGCGTTTTTGCCGTGCACCTTGATGTTGGTCTTCTGCGTGGGCATGGTGTAGCCCGCTTCGGCCAGATCAATCGCCTCTTGTTTGGCCGTCATGATGGCGCGGTTGCTGTTGACCACCACTTGGTCGCCGCGGCGCATAAAGCCCAGGTCAAAGGCTTCGTGGGCTGACGTGGACACCTTAGCCGTGGCAATGGTCATGAACGTGTTGCGCAGCAGGTTCAGTTCCGGCTCACCTTCTTCGTACTTGGCGGCCGTACGAAGCACCATTTCCTTGGTACCGCCGCCGCCCGGAATCAGGCCTACACCAAATTCCACCAAGCCCATGTAGGTTTCGGCCGCCGCCACCACCTTGTCGCAGTGCAGGTTCAGCTCGCAGCCACCGCCCAGCGTGAGGCCGTGCGGCACACCCACTACCGGAATGCTGCTGTAGCGCATCCGCATCATGGCCTGCTGGAACTGGGCAATCATCATGTTAATCTCGTCGTAGTCCTGCTCCAGGGCGAACATGTACACGAGGCCCAGATTGGCACCGGCCGAGAAGTTGGGCGCGTCGTTGCCTACTACGAGGCCGCGGTAGCCCTGCTCGGCCATGTCCACGCCCTTCATCAGGCCTTGGATTACGTCCGTGCCGAGGGTGTTCATCTTGGAGTGGAACTCCACATTCAGGATACCGTCGCCAAGGTCGATGATGGACGCACTGGAGTTTTTCCACAACACTTTGCCGCTGGCGCGCAGGTTGTCGAGGATGATGAAGTTCTCGACGCCCGGAATAGCCTTGTAGCCTTTCGAGTCGGCATCGTAATACTGCTTCACACCCTGCTCGCTCACCTTATAGAAGGTAGTATTGCCGGCGGCTAGCATCTCTTCTACCCACGGAGCGAGCTGCTTGCCGTTGGCGCGTATCAGGTCCACTCCGGCTTGCACGCCCAGCGCGTCCCAGGTTTCAAACGGGCCCATTTCCCAGCCAAAGCCGGCACGCAGCGCGTCGTCGATTTTATAAAGCGCGTCGGTAATTTCCGGAATGCGGTTCGACACGTAGGCGAACAACCCGGCAAACATCTGCCGGTAGAACTCGCCGGCTTTGTCTTTACCAGCGGCCAGCACCTTGAAACGGTCGGCCAGCTTGTCGATGGCCTTCGTCGTCTCCAGCGTGGCAAACTTCACCTTGGCGCTGGGCTTGTACTCCAGCGTATTCAGATCGAGGGCTTGAATTTCAGATTTGCCGCCTTCGCCTTTTACCTTTTTATAGAAGCCCTGACCGGTTTTGTCGCCGAGCCACTTATTCTCGCCCATTTTCCGGAGAAAGTCCGGCAGCTGGAACGCGTCTTTGGCTTCGTCGTTGGGCAGGTTTTGCGCCAGGCCATTGGCTACGTTCATGAGCGTATCCAGGCCCACCACATCGGAGGTGCGGAAGGTGGCCGACTTAGCGTGGCCGATAACCGGGCCCGTGAGCTTGTCCACTTCTTCCACCGTCAGGCCTAGCTGCTGCATTACCTGCAGCACGTCCATAATGGCAAATACGCCCACACGGTTGGCAATGAATGCCGGCGTGTCTTTGGCCAGCACGGTGGTTTTGCCCAGGTACAGGTCGCCGTAGTGCATCAGAAAATCCACCACCGCCTGGTCCGTATCCGGTGTTGGAATGATTTCCAGTAGCTTTAGGTAGCGCGGCGGGTTGAAGAAGTGCGTACCGCAGAAGTGCTTCTTGAAATCCTCTGAGCGGCCCTCCGTCATCATGTGAATCGGAATGCCAGAGGTATTCGAGGTGATGAGCGTGCCGGGCTTGCGGTACTGCTCCACGCGCTCAAACAGGCTCTTCTTGATGTCAAGCCGCTCTACTACTACCTCAATGGTCCAGTCGCAGGTAGCAATTTCCTTGAGGTTGTCGTCGAAGTTGCCGGTTTTGATGCGGCTTGCGTCGGCTTTGCGGTAAAGCGGCGACGGGTTGGCCTTGATGGCTGCTTCCAGCGAGCTGTTCACAATGCGGTTACGCACGGCCGGGCTGTCGAGCTTCAGGCCTTTCTTCTCCTCGTCGGGCGTGAGCTCCTTTGGGGCGATGTCCAGCAGCAGTACTTGCACGCCGATGTTGGCAAAGTGAGCCGCAATGCGCGAGCCCATCACACCGGAGCCCAGTACAGCTACTTTCTTGATGGTACGATTCATTCTTTCAGGGAATGCGTGAATGAGTGAATGGTTAGAGCACGGACCGCTTTGCTAGCGCCGCGTTATACTTTCTTATCAGTTTTGAGCGGCTTTACCTTGAAGCCTTCAAAAATGCTTTTGCCCTCGATGGCGCCCGTAATCTGGCTTACCACGCGGAAGAATACTTCGAGCTGATCGGCCGGTACTTTCTCCCGAATTTTAAGGTTGAACTGCCGCACTGTTTGGCGCGACACTTCTTTTTTGCGAAGCCCTTCTTCGGTCAAGAAGATGCGCACGGAGCGCTTATCGAGTTGGTCGGCTTGCTTGTAAATCAACCCCTTCTCCTCCATTGACCGCAGAATGCGCGTAAGGGAGCGGGTTTCCAGACCCAGCAGCGGCGCAATCTTGGTGGCCGGCGTACCGTTTTCCTGATCGATGTTCAGAAGCACGAAGCCAATGCTGGTGGTAATGTCGTGCTTCGCCGCCTGCACATTGTACATGCGCGATATGGCGTGCCACGCTACCTTGATGTTATAGTCGACGGTTTCCTCGGGTTTCATCTACAAAACGATGTCCGGTAAACGTACACAAATTTGTTATGCTTGCATACTAGTTTACCAAGAAAAAAGTTGGCCCGTGACTTCTTCGGTAACCAAGCTTTTCTCAGGTGCCTATTGAAATCAAGGAACAATGGTCGCTAGCTCCGCAGAGGGAATCCTTCCGAAGCCACCGTATACCCTGCGTCCCGTCCCAGGAATTATATAGAAGGGATTGACAGCTGAAAGCCCGTACGCTACCAAATAGATGCGCTGCCCAGAAGCAAATCCAGCATTATTGAGCGCCGACTTAGGCAGCACATCAGAAAGTTGGCCAGGCTGATTCCGCGTGACGGAGTAGACCAAGGTGCTATTGTCAGGAGTTACTCCAGGGGAGGTGCTTGCCAAAAAAGCTATTCGGTAGAAGTTTAACACGGTACTTACCGGACTACTACTCCCAATTGTAAGCGTAAACGGAACACCAGAGTTGTTAGGAGCACCTAGCGTTAGATTATACACTATTGCTCTCGCAATATGTACGATTGAATCAGGTCCTAGCACCGTGGATTGACCATTACCGGCATGGACTATGTTGAAACGTCTAAAGGAACTAATAGTAGTTACGTTGGGATATCCCAGCGTAAGATTGTAAGTACCAGATGGGAGGTTAATGAACTCGTACCGACCAGCGGCATTGGACGTAGACGTTCTAGTACGGTCGGGTCCTTCTAGCGTAGCCGTAATTCCTTGTCTGGCGCCTAAGCTGCCGTCTTCCTCATAGAAAGCAACCGTTCCAACCAAGTCTCCAGCCGTAGCAGGAACAACGGGTGTGGGTTCCTCTCCTGGTTTACTGCGCCCACAATTACCTAATAATAATAGGACTACTCCCGCAAACACCGGTACTCCGCATAAGGCTTTCATGTAAAGGCTTTTAAGAGTAATCATTTAACCCAATAAACAGAATCAACCTTAGTTTTGATAGGTCTTTCAACAAAGAAAGCGGGTAGCTAATGCCTCCGCTTTCTTTGTTGAAAGGCGCAGCTTACCGAACTGCTTCTACCTGGTACAGGCTGTCGATAATGTCCTTGTAATTGTTGCTGATGATCTTACGCTTCACCTTCATGGTGGGCGTTAGCTCGCCGCTTTCTACGGTCCACAGCGCGGGCAAGAGCACTTCTTTTTTCACCTGTTCCCACTGCGCAAAGCCTTGGTTGTATTTGGCCACGAGTTCGTGGTACATGTCGCAAACTTGCTTGTTGCGAATGAGCTCATTGTTGGAGCCTTCGCAGGGCACATTGTTGCGCTTGCACCAGCCTTTCAGCTCATCAAAGTTGGGCACTAGCAGCACGGCCGGAAACTTTTGCCCGTCGCCGACGACCATGGCCTGCTCGATGAGGGGGGATTCCTTGAGCTTGTTTTCGATGACCTGCGGGGCGACGTACTTGCCGCCGGAGGTCTTGAACATCTCCTTTTTGCGGTCCGTGATTTTGAGGAAGCGCCCGTTCACGAACTCGCCGATGTCGCCCGTGTGAAACCAGCCCTCCGCGTCAATCACCTCCGCCGTCAGATCCGGGCGGTTGTAATACCCCTTCATCACCGACGCTGACTTCGTCAATATCTCCCCGTCCGGCGCAATTTTCACTTCGGTGCGGTCGATGATTGGGCCTACCGTGCCAATCAGGTTGTTTTCAGGCTCAAAGCCCCCTACAGCAATAACGGGCGACGTTTCGGTGAGGCCGTAGCCTTCCATCACGCGAATGCCGGCGGCCCAAAACACACGGGCCAAGCGCGGTTGCAGGGCTCCGCCACCCGATACGATAACGCGGATGTTGCCGCCCAGCGCCTCCTGCCACTTGGAAAAGATCAGCTTGCGGGCTAGGTTCAGCTGGGAGTTGTAGAAGAAGCCTTTGTTTTGCTGCGTGTCGAACTCCAGACCTAGGTTCAAGGCCCAGAAGAATAGGTTTTTCTTTACGCCTGTCAGGTCATGCCCCTTGGCTACAATCTTGTCGTACACTTTCTCCAGCAGGCGCGGCACAGTGGTGAAGATGTTGGGCTTCACTTCGCGTAGGTTGTCGGCAATCAGCTCCATGCTCTCGGCGTAATAGATACTCACGCCATTGATCATGTAGAGGTAAGTTACCATCCGCTCGAAGATGTGGCAGAGCGGCAGGAAGCTCAGCGCTTTGTCGTCCTTGGTCACCGGCACGAAGGGCTGGGAGTTACGACAGTTGCTGAGGATATTGTCGTGGGTGAGCATCACCCCTTTCGGCTTGCCGGTAGTCCCCGAGGTGTAAATCAGCGTGAGCAAATCCTCCGGCTGCACGGCGGCCTTCATGCGCTCTAGCTCGGCGGTATCGCCGCCTTGACCCATGGCCAGCAGCTCATCGAAGTGCCGGGCGCCGGGCACTTTTTCGTAGGTAAAGATGCAGTCCGCGGTGATATTCAGGCCCGCCGTAGCTTGCTTCACTTTATTATAAAGGTCCTGATCTGACACCAGCACGGCCTTTACATCGGCATCAGCAAAAATGTAGGCATAATCTTCCACCGTGATGGTGGGGTACATGGGCACCGTGACGGCGCCCAGCTGCGAAATGCCGAAATCCGTCATGAGCCACTCGGGACGGTTCATGGAGATAATGGCAACTTTATCATCACGGCCGATGCCGAGCTTACGCAGGCCCAAGCTCACTTGCTGAGCCTTGTCGTAGAGCTGTTGAGTGCTTACAGGCTGCCACTTACCGTCGATCTTGGAGGCCAAGCAATCAGTTTGCGCAAACTTGTCGCGCTGGTAGGGCAGAATGTCAAAGGTGCGGCGAACGTCCATAGTAAGTGAAGGTCGGGAGGGAAAAGCTCCTGAAATAAATGGATTTTTCCGATTAATCCCTATTCTGGGCCGGGATTTGCCATGCGTTGGGCAGGGTTTTTCAGTAGCTTTGACACCAGCGGCCTTGTGCGCGCTGGCGCGGCTGCCTTTTCGCTATGAACCTGGCCCTGTTTTTTGACCCGCTCGCCGACGATGCTACTGCTTGGGGCAGTACCACGCTAGGTGCGCATGCGGCCCGATTCGTGGATTCTTTCCCCGATTGGCGCTCTGCTGACCTAGCCCTGATCGGCTTAAATGAATGGCGCGGCAGCGCCGCCGGGCAGCCTGCCAGCTGCTCGCCCGATGCCGTGCGCCAACGTTTTTACCACTTGCAGCGCGGCACCGGCCCTTGCCGCTTGGTGGACCTTGGCAACCTGCGCAACGGCCTCACGCTGGAAGATACCTACCTGCGTCTGCGCGAAATCGTGGCGGCGCTGCTGGAGCACAACACGGTGCCCATCCTGCTGGGTGGCTCCCACGACCTCGACTACGGCCAGTTTCTGGCCTACGAAACACTGGACCGCGCCGTGAGCCTCACCTGCATCGATGCCCGCGTAGACATGGCCGAGGACGCCGGCGTGCCTGCCGAGGAAAGCCACCTGCGCCGCATTCTGATGCACGAACCGAACTTCCTGTTCAACTTCGGGCAACTGGGTCATCAGCAGTATCTGGTGCCCACAAGCGTGCTGGCCGCGCTGGAAAAGCTGCACTTCGAGACACTGCGCTTAGGTGAAATCCGCGCCGATGTGCGCCAGGCCGAGCCGCTGATTCGCCAAGCCGACTTTGTCAGCTTCGACCTGACCAGCCTGCGCTGGCCGGAGTTTCCGGGTTACTTACCTGCTAGTCCCTTCGGACTCACAGCTGAAGAGGCTGCCCAACTGTGTTGGTACGCCGGCCACAACGACCAGCTCACCAGCATTGGCCTTTATGGCTACCGCCCCGACCACGATTTACTGGGCCTAGGCGCTTCCACCGTGGCTACCATGCTGTGGTACTTCGTGGAAGGCTACTACCACCGCCGCTACGAAACAGATTTTCAAAGCCGGCGCTTTATTCGCTACGCCGTTGGCTTGCCCGGCAACCCCGCCAAGCTGGTGTTTTACAAAGCCAAGCGCACCGAAAAGTGGTGGATGGAAGTCGAAAGTTTGGCTGACAGCGCCGTGCGCCGCATTGTGCCGTGCAGCTACCAGGACTACTTGCGTGCCGCCCAAGGCGACCTGCCGAACCGGTGGATTCTGACGCAGGCGTTGCTGGGGTAGTTTGGGTGCTGATTGATTGTTTGCTTGATGTCTACTGCCGACACCCCGCCCCCGCATATTCCAACTGCCATCAATAACCAGGCTATCAGCGAGCTGCCCGAGTACTCGCTACACCAGCTGGCACTGCGCAACGGGCAGGACCGCGACGAAATCTGGTTTGCTTACCAAGGCCTGATTTACGACGTGACCCGCTCGCGCCTCTGGAGCCGGGGGCACCACTACGAGCACTGGGCCGGCCAGGACCTCACCAAGGAACTAGACGCGGATGCCCCTCACACCGTAAATGTGCTCGATAAGTTTTATGTCGTCGGGCGGCTCAAAGCCAATGGCAAATGACGAGCGGCCGCCCGTTATTTCGTCTTTATAGTACTTATCGTCAGCTCCCTCTTACCTCTCCCCTTCCCACCCTATGAGTACTACCGAAAGCACCTCGCTCTTTGACCATCTCGAAACCCTATCGACCGCCGAGCTGCTAGACAGCATCAATCAGCTGGACCAAACGGTGCCACTGGCGGTGCAAAAAGCGCTGCCGCAGATAGAGGCGCTGGTAGAGGCCACGGTAAAATGCCTGCAAAATGGTGGCCGGCTATTCTACATCGGGGCCGGAACAAGTGGCCGGCTGGGCATCCTGGATGCTTCGGAGTGCCCGCCCACATTTGGGGTGCCGCAGGGCTTGGTAGTAGGCTTAATTGCTGGCGGCGACACCGCTATCCGTAAGGCCGTGGAAAACGCTGAGGACGATGCCGAACAAGCCTGGCGCGACCTAAAGGCTTATAACATCAATGAGCTGGACATCGTGGTCGGGATTGCGGCTTCGGGCCGTACTCCTTACGTCATCGGTGGCCTGCAGCAGGCCCGTCAGCAGGGGCTATCGACCGGCTGCATCGTGTGCAACGCCGGTTCGGCCGTGGCCGAAGCAGCTGAGTACCCGGTGGAGGTAGTTACCGGCCCCGAGTTTGTGACGGGCAGCACGCGCATGAAGGCGGGCACCGCCCAGAAGCTCGTACTGAATATGCTCACCACGGCCACAATGATCCGCCTAGGCCACGTAAAAGGCAACAAGATGGTGGATATGCAGCTCTCCAACGCCAAGCTGGTAGACCGCGGCGAGCGGATGCTCATGGACGAGCTGGGCATTGATCAAAGCCATGCCGCAGAGCTGCTGCAATTGCACGGCTCAGTGCGGGCAGCGCTGGCTGCTCACCACGGGCACTAAACCTCTAAACAGCTATGATGCCGAGTGCCCAGGTAGCCCTAAATCGCAGTGATGTACTGCATTTAGGGCTGCCTGGTCTTTACCATACAACTAGTTATGAGCAGTAGGCTAGCTGGCGGTTACCTCCTGCCGCATGTATTACGTAGCCCGTGGTCAGCAGCCACCAAATGCGTTGCGTTAAGTCGTGACAAGCTCGGGCAAGATTTAGTAATTAGACTGGTTATTGCTCCGGGCTTGCTGTTTAGGGCAACATCAGTAGCCTGAGGCACTGAATTAGGTACTGCAGCGAACAGAGCGGCGACCTTTGGCGTTAGGGGAAGGGCAGCACGGAGCCTTCGTACTGCCTTCGCCCACTTCTTAGACTGCCCTTCCCGCTGGCCAGCCATGCATACCATCGAACCCCACTACGCCTGGCTGGAGCAGTACCAGGCCGCTGAAGACCCCCGCTCCCCGCTCTACGGAGCAGAAAACAACCTCGACAACTACGTCAATACCATCTACGGTTATTACATCCATCCGCAGTGGGACGGCATCGAGTCCGACACGCTCTTCCTCAAGATTCTTTTTGTCGATTATGAGCAACAGGTCGGCATTATCGAGTTCATCGGAGAGTGGAACGACGCCATTGAAAACGACGTAATGCAACTCAAGCGGGGCATCGTGGACCCGATGGTACACGAGGGCATTCGTAAGTTTATCCTGATCGGCGAGAACGTATTCAACTTCCACGGCTCCGACGACTCGTACTACGAGGAGTGGTTTGAAGACGTGGAGGATGGATGGATTGCCGCCGTCGGCTTTCAGGAACATGTAGCCCGCGAAATGCGCCAGTACAACATCGATTCCTACATCAACTTCGGTGGGCAACTAGATGACCTGCCGTGGCGCACGTACCCACCAAAGAAGCTAATGAGCGTGGTGGATGGGTTGTTGCAGCGCCGATTGGGTCTCTAGTAAAGTTGAACTGGGAAGTAAATCCGAAGCAATTTTTCTCCTTGGCATCACGGTTGGAGCCAGCGACTATCCAATCAACCAAAACAAAAAGAGCGCCTCGTTGCCGAGGCGCTCTTTGTATTAGCAAGCGTCCTAAACGACGCTCGGAATTAGTGCGTGGTCGAACCAGCGGCAGGAGCGGTCGTGCCAGCAGCAGGAGCCTCTTCTACAGCGTCAGCCTGAGCACCGGCAGCGTCGCGTACCGAGTCAGCCGATTGCTCCATAGCATCAGCTTGGGCTTCGCCAGCGTTTTCGATGTTCTCAGCAGCTTGCTCGCTAGCTTGCTCAGTTTTGTTTTCGCAAGAAGCGAACGAGAACGAAGCAGCAGCCAGGGCGAGGAACAGAACCTTTTTCATGGTAAGTGGGTGTGGAGGAAAATGTGTATTCGAAAGCAAGTTCACCGACGTTAGGCAGCGAAATCTGGAGGTTTATACCAGGTTATAGCCGAGGTAACCCGCTGGGATAAAAAAAAGCGGGCGGGCCTTTCTCAAGGCCCGCCCGACACTGCAAACGCAGATTACTTTTTTCGATACACGATACCAATTGGTACTCCCGTAAAGTCGAAATGCTCGCGTAAGCGGTTTTCGAGGTAGCGCGTGTACGATTCTTTCACGTACTGCGGCAGGTTGCAGAAGAAGGCAAACACCGGGTTGTGCGTAGGCAGTTGCGTCACGTACTTAATGCGCACCATTTTACCCTTGGTGGAGGGCGGCGGGTATTTCTCGATTTCCTTGAGCATGACCTCGTTCAGCTCCGAAGTCGAAATCTTCTTCCGCTTGTTGCCATACACTTCCATCACTGTCTCGATGGCCTTGTGCACGCGCTGCTTGGTGAGGGCCGAAGTAAAGACGATGGGCGGGTAGCTGATAGGCTTGATCCGCTCGTAAATCTGATCTTCGAACTCCTTAGCGGTATTCGTTTCCTTGTTTTCGATCAGGTCCCACTTGTTTACCAAGATGACGATACCCTTGCGGTTGCGGTCGGCCAAGCCGATGATGTTCACGTCCTGGGCTTCAATGCCACGAGTGGCGTCCAGCATTACGATGACGACATCCGACTCTTCCAAAGCCCGCAGCGAGCGAAGGTTGGAGTAGAACTCGATATCCTCGTCTACCTTGGCCTTGCGGCGCAGACCGGCCGTGTCGATCAGGATAAACTCGTTGCCGAAAGCGTTGTACCGCGTGTGGATGGCGTCACGGGTGGTGCCGGCAATGTCAGTCACGATGCTACGCTCCTCGCCCAGCAGCACGTTCACAAACGATGACTTACCCACGTTCGGGCGACCCATCACGGAGATGCGCGGAATGCCCTCATCGGGGTTCTCCACGCCTTCTTCCTCGAAGTGGCTGATAACGGCGTCCAGCAATTCGCCGGTACCGGAGCCCGACTGCGAGCTGATGGGGTAAATGTCGCCGGTACCGATGCCCAGCGAGTAAAACTCACCGGCAGCCTGGAAGCGCTGCGTCGTGTCGGCCTTGTTGGCAACGAGGTAGATGGGCTTTTTGCCCTCGTAGCGGCGCAGAACGTTGGCAAACTCTTCGTCGAGCGGATGCACGCCGGCGTCGACATCGACCATGAACAAAACCACATCGGCTTCGTCGATGGCGAGCTTCACCTGCTTGCGGATACCCTCCTCGAATACGTCATCGGAGCCCACGACGTAGCCGCCCGTGTCGATAACGGTGAAGTACTTGCCGACCCATTCGCCGTAGCCGTAGTGCCGGTCGCGCGTTACGCCGGACTGGTTGTCCATGATGGCCTTCCGTTCGCCGACCAAGCGGTTGAACAGGGTGGATTTGCCCACGTTGGGGCGGCCCACAATTGCAATGGTATTATTCATTGTGCTGACCCCAGCCGTCGGTCCGACCATGTCCGACAGTGCCCGGGGTAGTTAAGTTGATATGAGGTCGGAAGAACTTGTAGCGTTGACTTCGGCCAGCGTTACGCTAATCCGGCTTGTACCCGAAGCGGTTAAGCATTTTCGGGTCGGTGCGCCAGTTTTCGTTGACTTTGACGTGGAGCTCCAGAAACACCTTTTTCTGGAAAAACTTCTCCATTTCCTCGCGGGCCCAGGTACCCACCTTCTTCAAAGCCGCGCCGCCCTGGCCGATGATGATGCCTTTCTGGGAAGCGCGCTCGGTGAAGATGATGCCACGGACGCGAATGATGGTATCGTCTTCCTTGAACTCTTCGATCATCACCTCCGTGCTGTAAGGCACTTCTTTCTTGTAGAGCTTGAAGATCTTCTCCCGAATCATCTCCGAGGCGAAAAAGCGCTCCGGCTTGTCGGTCAGTTCGTCTTTGGGATAGAAGGGTTCATGGAAAGGCAGGCGGTCGAGGATCTGGGAGAAGACACGCTCGGTGTTAAAAGCGTTCAGCGCCGATATCGGAATGATTTCAGCGGCGTTGGGCATTTGCTCCTGCCAATAGGCCATCTTAGCCTCTACCTCTTCCTGCGTGGCTTGGTCGATCTTGTTGATGAGTAGCAGCACCGGTACTTCGGAACGGCGCAGGCGCTCCACCACGGGCTCTTCGTCGTGCTTCTCGTAGATGTCGGTGACGAACAGGATGACGTCGGCATCTTCCAGAGAGGAATACACGAAGGACATCATGGCCGATTGCAGCTCGTACTTCGGCTGGATGATGCCAGGCGTATCGGAGTAGACGAGCTGAAAATCAGGGCCGTTCAGAATGCCCAGGATGCGGTGACGCGTGGTCTGGGCTTTGCTGGTGATGATGCTGAGCCGCTCGCCTACCAGCACGTTCATCAGGGTCGACTTGCCCACGTTGGGCTTGCCGATAATGCTCACGAAGCCGGCGCGGTGCGGGTTGGGTTCAGGTGTCACGGTAGGTAATCGGTTAAGGGGCACAAAGGTACGGCTTTATGAGCGGCTGGGCTACAATAGCTGAATAATAGCGGCTTACGGTGCGTAAGGGCATATGGATGATGCTTGAATGCTAAGTCAAGCGGAAGCGAGCTTGCGAAGAGCTTTACCCAAGCCAACGCTTTTAATGCAGAGCCCAAGTAAAATGGCTCGGACGTCAGTACGCGAGACGCCCCGGCCCTTGCTTTAGGTTGGAAATGCTCGGCCTGAGGTGCTGGAGGTGCTCCACAAGCAGCTACGACGCTAGTTCACAGGCTACTTTTGCAGCATGATGCGGATTACCACGGTCCTGTTTGATCTGGACGATACGCTGTTTGACCACGCGGGCACGGCACGGGCAGCGTTGCAGGCCAGCACGGCGCGGTTTGCGTTTGCGCCATCGATAGGTATGGAGGAGCTGTATCGGCGCTATAGCGAGTTGCTGGAAGAGATGCACCCGCAGGTGCTGGCAGGCCGCTACACGTACCTGGAGGCCCGGCGCCTGCGCTTTCAGCGGCTGCTAGCGCCCTACCGGGCTTTTGCTTCCGATGCCGAGGTGGAGCAGTTCGCAAGCTTTCACTACGAGCATTACCACCGCCTGCGCCAGCCAGTAGTAGGCGCTTTGGCTTTGCTGGAGGCACTAAAAGTCAATTACCGCATCGGCATTGTGACGAACAACCGCACGGCGGAGCAGGAGGACAAGCTGCATTTTCTGGGCATGACGCACTTGGTGGATGCGCTCATAACCTCGGAAGAGATAGGCGTGACAAAGCCCGACCCGCTCATTTTCCACGTAGCCCTGCAGCGGCTGTCGGCGCAGCCCGCCGAAGCGGTGCTCATCGGCGACAACTGGGTGGCCGACGTAGTGGGCGCGCAAGGCGCGGGCATTCGGCCCATCTGGCTCAACCGCTTCGGGGCAACCCGCCCGGACAAAACCGTAACCGAAATCAATAGCTTCGAGCCGCTGGCCGACGTGCTGCGGATAATAGCTGGCGGCGCGCCATCGTGAAGTACCGGGCCTGCGACAAAATCTGACAGAAATCAGCCAAACAGCCGGCTCCTATGCCCCGGGCGCAAACTTTGGAGGCCGTACCTTTGTATGGCATTCGGACGCACCTAATTGCAAACCGTTTGGTGGTGCGCGCTTTCCTTCGCTTATGCCTTCTTCCTCTGCTTCGACCCGCGGCCGCATCGGTGTTTTGTTGGTGAATCTCGGCACGCCCGACTCGCCCAAAACGCCCGACGTTCGCCGCTACCTCAACGAGTTTCTGACCGACGGCCGCGTGATTGACATGCCTGCTGCGGTGCGCTACCCGTTGTTTCAGGGCTTGGTGGTGCCCCTGCGGGCCCCCAAGTCGGCGAAAGTATATCAGCAGCTCTGGACGGAGCGCGGCTCTCCGCTGCTTTTCCACGGCCTCGATCTGAAGCAACTGGTGCAGGAAAAGCTGGGCAAGGACTACTTGGTGGCTTTCGGCATGCGCTACCAGAACCCCAGCATCGAATCGGCTTTGGCCGAGCTGCGCGACGCGGCCGTGGAGCGCATCATTGTGCTGCCGCTGTTTCCGCAGTACGCAGCGGCCTCCACGGGCTCGGTGCAGGAGAAGGTGATGGAAATCGTGGGCAAATGGTGGGTGGTGCCCAGCATCAGCTTCATCAGCAGCTTCGCCGATGACCCCGGCTTCATCAACACCTTCGCCACTTTAGGCAAGGAAGAAATGGCCAAGCACGACTACGACCACGTGGTATTCAGCTACCACGGCATTCCGGAACGCCACGTGCTGAAGGGCAGCCACAAGGGCTACTGCAAGCTAAGCACCTGCTGCGCCAGCTACAACAAGAACAACCGTTACTGCTACCGTGCCCAGTGCTACGCCACGTCGCGCCTGCTGGCCGAGGCCATGGGCCTCACATCGGAGCAATACACCGTTACGTTCCAGAGCCGCCTCCAGAGCCGCCTGCGCGACCCGTGGTTGCAGCCCTACACCGATGAAGTATTAAAGGAATTTCCGGCCAAAGGCATCAAGAATGTGCTGGCTTTCAGCCCTGCCTTCGTAGCCGACTGCCTGGAAACCACCATCGAGGTGGGCGAAGAGTTTAAGGAGATGTTTGAGGAGGCCGGCGGCGGCCATTGGCAGCTGGTGCCCAGCTGCAACACGCATCCGCTGTGGGTAGATGCGGTAGTGGATATGATTCACCGCAACTAGACGCCGCTTTTATAACCGAAAGCCGCCGGACCAAGCCTATGAACACTGTTTCGGGGCCGGGTCCGGCGGCTTGTGTTTTAACCGTTCTACAGCTTGCCCAGGCGGGCCGTCAGGCCGATGTTAGCCACCAAGGGCCAAGGATCAAGCGTTGTGCGGGTACGCGAAACAAACTGCAAGCCCAAGCGGCTGCTTAGCATCAGCCGACGCGAGAGGAAGCGGTTGGTGGTCAGTATGGGCTGATAATGGATTTGCCGCAGCCCCGAGGCGTCTTGCACTACGGATATTGGACTGCTGCGAGGGTTAGTGCTGGCCCTGATCAGTTCCAGATACTCCACACCGTATACGCGCAGCGCTAATCCCATCTGCCACCGTTCCGTAGGGCTCCAGATCAAGGTAGGCTGCACGTACGCCGTACGGTAGCGGCTGTTGATATCGACGGTAGAGCTGCCTTCGAAACTGTTGCGCAAAGCCTGACCACCACCATAACCTGCCCCAGCGTAGGCTGCCAGCATGATCTGCTCGCTTGGCCAGAGGTAGTACCCCATGCCTACTTCGCCACCGCCAAACCGGTTGCCATTGCCCCCACCCCATACCATGCCAGCTCCCGTCAGGGCCACGTGGTTGGTGATGGCCCAGGCAGCTTGCGCTTCCAGGCCATTGAATCCAAGGCTGGCACGCGCTTCCACGTTACCCTTTTCCACCAATACAGGCAGATTGGCCGACTGGGGCATCAGTGCCGGCGCACAGCCACTCAGCCCGCTGAGTGAGGGTACCGCTATGATGACGGCAATGCTTATGAAGAAGCGCATAATCATGCGAGTTGAAAGTGGCCTAATAAGGTTGCATAAGGAGCCGACAATGTACTCAGCGAATTAGCGGGACACCGTAGGTAGCAGTTCGCAACTGTCGGCACTACATCGGATTTATTGGCTAGCGCATTATTGCAGGGGAATAGATTTCGAATTCGTTTATTAATTAGCTTCGAGAGCGGGTAAATACCATCCTTTTATTAAGTCAGCATATATTATCACCATAGGCCAACCCTACGACTAGGGCATGCGTATTGGCTTCGACGCAGGTAAGTCGCAAAAAGAATTTGCAATTCTAAAATTTGTGTGACTACCTTTGCTTCATCAATTCTACCCAGGATTGTTTTTATACAGAGGCGTGGAGAGACAGGCTCTACGAAGCGCCGGCAACCACGGGAAAGTCCCGAACGGTGCCAATTCCTGACCATATAAAAACAACGACGTCGTGAACTTCGACCTCACCCCCCGCGCTACCTCTTTTGGCTCTGCTGCCTCGCAGCCGGAGTTGTTCGGCCTCAACATGCTGTTTTGCTGTTGTATGCCGATGCGCAGCGCGTGTTGTTGAGGCATTCACACCTCTGCTTCCCGTTTGCTGGAACCCGGCCCTTAGGCGCCTGCTATCTGGTGTATAGCCTAGGTTCGTTCGGTTTGGCTGCTTGAGCTTTGCTCGCTTCCTGTCCTTCCAGCAGCCCTTTCTTCTTGTCTTACTTGGCTTGTTTCGCTGCGGCAAAACAGTCATAGCTCTTCTGCGCATGTCGACGACAATCGATGCACAGGTGGCGCATATTCGTCAGCAATTAATTGGAGCTGACGCACTGGATATTTTGCGCCTAATTGCTTTTGAATTTCCGGGTAAAGCTGCTTTTTCCACTTCTTTTGGATTGGAAGATCAGGCAATTACGCACCTGATATTTTCGCATGATTTACCGATCGAAGTATTTACGCTCGATACTGGCCGGAATTTTCAGGAAACATACGCCACCTGGAGCAAAACTGTGCTCAAATATGGCCAGACCATAAGGGCCTATTACCCCGACCACGAGCAGGTGGCGGCGCTGGTAGAGCGCCAAGGCCCCAACGGCTTCTACGAAAGCGTGGATGCCCGTAAAGCTTGCTGCCAGGTACGCAAAGTGGAACCGTTGAGCCGCGCCCTGACTGGCAAAGCGGCTTGGGTAACCGGCATCCGGGCCGAGCAATCAGCAAACCGCACCGGCATGCAGGTGGCCGACTACGATGCCACCTACCAGCTGCTGAAGGTAAACCCACTGCTCGACTGGACCTGGGAACAGACGTGGGCGTTCATTCGGGAGTACGGCATTCCGCACAATCCCCTGCACCTGCAAGGCTTCGTGAGCATCGGCTGCGCGCCGTGCACACGGGCTGTGAAGCTCGGTGAGGACTTCCGGGCTGGCCGCTGGTGGTGGGAAGACCAGTCGGCCAAGGAGTGCGGCCTGCATGCCACCAGCGCAGCGGCCGAAACTCCGGCTACCGCTTAACTCTGCCCCGCCCTTACCGCATTTCCCGCTCTTCCTACCCTTCCAAAAATTCGGCTGTACAGCCGAACAGGCACCTCCTTGCCTTATGCCAACGCTCACTAGACTCGACTACCTCGACCGGCTCGAAGCCGAAGCCATCCACATTCTGCGCGAAGTGGCCGGACAGTTTCAGCGCCCCGCGCTGCTGTTTTCGGGCGGTAAAGATTCCATTGCGCTGGTGCGCCTCGCCCAAAAGGCCTTCCGCCCCGGCAGGTTTCCGTTTCCGCTGGTGCACATCGACACGGGACACAACTTCCCGGAAGTGCTGGCCTTCCGCGATGCGCTGGCCGCCGAGCTAGGCGAGCAGCTGATTGTGCGCCACGTGCAAGACACCATTCAGCAGCGCGGCTTGCGCGAGCCGGGCGGCAAGTTCCCGAGCCGCAATGCCCTACAGACTTACACCTTGCTGGACACCATCGAAGAATTTGGCTTTGATGCCTGCATCGGTGGGGCGCGCCGCGACGAGGAGAAGGCCCGCGCCAAGGAGCGCATTTTCTCGGTGCGGGACGAATTTGGGCAGTGGGACCCGCGCCGCCAGCGGCCGGAACTCTGGGACATCTACAACGGCCAGATTCAGCCGGGCGAGAACGTGCGCGTATTCCCCATCTCCAACTGGACCGAGCTGGACGTGTGGAATTACATCCAACGCGAGGACATTCCGCTGCCCAGCATCTACTTCGCCCACGAGCGCCGCTGCGTGGTGCTGCCCAGCGGCCAACTCCTGGCCGTAACCGACCATCTCTCGCTCGACGCTTCCGATGAGCTGACTACCCGTCAGGTGCGCTTTCGCACCGTGGGCGACGCCACGTGCACCGCCGCCGTGGAAAGTGACGCAGTCACGCTGGAAGCCATCATTGAAGACATTCTGCAAGCCAAAGTAAGTGAACGGGGTGCTACCCGCCTCGACGACCGGATTTCCGAAACCGGCATGGAGGACCGCAAGCGCAACGGCTACTTCTGATTTTAATGTGCTGCGCTTCGCTAATGTGGAAAACGTGCTGATGTGCTAAAAAGCTCGTCGGAACAGCATTGGCACATCAGCACATTCAACCACATCAGCACATTTTCCACATCAATCACATTCTCAAAGTGGACCTTCTCCGATTCATCACCTGCGGCAGCGTCGACGACGGCAAGAGCACGCTCATCGGGCGGCTGCTTTACGACAGCGCCGCCGTATCCCTTGACGTGCTGGCGGCGCTGGAAGAGCAGAACCGCACTTCGGCCGCCGGCACCGTAGACCTCGCACTGCTCACCGACGGCCTGCGGGCCGAGCGCGAACAGGGCATTACAATCGATGTGGCGCACAAGTACTTCACCACGCCACGCCGCAAGTTTATCATCACCGATACGCCCGGCCACGTGCAGTATACCCGCAACATGGTGACGGGCGCTTCCAATGCTGATCTGGCCATTGTACTCGTCGACGCCCGGCAGGGCATCGTGGAGCAGACGCGCCGGCACACCATCGTGTCGTCGTTGCTGGGCATTCGGCACTTCGTGCTGGCCGTGAACAAGATTGACCTCGTGGGCTATTCCGAGGCGGTGTTCCGCGACATCGTGGCTGATTACGCGGCCCTGGCCCATCAGCTCGGCATCCGGCAGGTGACGAGCATTCCGATCAGCGCCCTGCTCGGCGACAACGTGGTGCGGGCGTCGAGCAATCTGCCTTGGTACCAGGGGCCGAACCTGTTGGAGCACCTGGAAACAATAGCAGTAACTGCCGAGGCTACGCATGAGCCGGCGCGCTTCCAGGTGCAGTACGTTATTAGGCCGCAAAGCGCGGAGCTACCCGATTACCGGGGCTACGCAGGCCGTGTCCAGAGCGGCGTGTACCGCCGCGGCGACCGGGTGCGCGTGCTGTCTGTCGGCATCGAAACCACGCTCGAAGCCATCGAGGTAGATCAGCAGGAGGTGGAAATAGCCGTGGCCCCGCAAGCCGTAGTGCTACGCCTTGCCGACGACGTGGACATCAGCCGCGGCGACACCATCGTGCCCGTGGACCAGGCTCCGGAGCCTACCCGCGAGTTGGAGGCGACGCTGTGCTGGATGGCGGAGCAACCCCTGCGCCCCGGCCGCAAGCTGCTGGTGCAACACCACGCCGCCAAAACCAAAGCCGTGGTTCAAGCCATCGTCGGCAAAACAGACATTCAGACCTTCACGCAGCAGGAAACCGACGAAGCCCGGCTCAACGATATCGTGCGGGTGCGGCTGAAAACAGCTACCCCGCTGGCTGCCGATACCTACCGGCAAAACCGCACCACCGGCGCCTTTATCCTGCTTGACGAACAAACCGGCGCCACGCTGGCCGCGGGCCTGATCGAAGCCACCGAACCCGCTTACGCCTAACAGCACGTCCTGCTGAGCTTGTCGAAGCATCTCTACCGCCTTAGTAAATAGATTACTCTCGGTAGAAATGCTTCGACAAGCTCAGCAGGACGGCAGAAATCATTCTCTCGCCATGCCCGCTTTTATAACTCCCCGCCTCACCGTAGTAGGCGCCGGCCCCGGTGACCCGGAGCTGATAACCCTCAAGGGTGCCCGGGTGCTAGCTGAGGCCGACGTCGTTCTGTACGACGCCCTCAGCAACGCCGACCTGCTGGCCCACGCCCGGCCCGGCGCCAAGAAAGTGTATGTGGGCAAGCGAAAGGGCGTACGCGCCTACCTGCAGCAGGAAATCAACGACCTCATTGTGCTTTACGCCCGGGTGCACGGCCACGTGGTGCGGTTGAAGGGCGGCGACCCATTTGTGTTTGGGCGCGGCCGGGAGGAGATGTTGTTTGCCCAGCGTCACGGTTTGAAAACCGATTACGTCCCCGGCATCAGCAGCGCGGTAGCGGTGGCTGGCAGCATGGGCATTCCGGTGACGCACCGCGGGCTAAGCGAATCGTTTCGGGTGATTACGGCCACCACGGCCTCGGGCGAGCTATCGGAGGAAATCTACCAGGCGGCACAGGCGCCGCGCACCACGGCCGTCATCTTGATGGGGCTGGGTCAAGCGCAGGCCATTGCGGACGTGTTTGGTCGCTTTGGCGGGGCACAGCGGCCAGCGGCGGTCATTCAGGACGGCACGCTGCCCACGGCCCGCATGATTCAAACCACCGTGAGCGAATTGCCGGCCCGCGTAGCGGCAGCCGGCATTACAGCGCCGGCCATCATCGTCATCGGCGACGTGGTGAACCTGGCGGCAGCTCCGCAGGCTGCTGACTTGGTGCCGGAGCTGGCACCGCTTTACGCGGCGGTGGCTTAACTGCGCTGCTGACTCCACATCTACTTACCACCGCATCAACCTAACAAGCCATGTCAACGCCAACCACTGACCAGCGTTTGCCGATCGGCTTCGACGATACTACGCTCCGGCAGCTGTCGGGTGACTTTACCGAGCAGCAGCTGCTGTGGCTGAGCGGCTACTTCTACGGCCGCTACACCGCGGCCAATGGTGGCAGCGCGGCTTCTTCTGCAGCAACCGCTGTTACTTCCGCGGCTCCGGCTGCCATCACAGCGCCACGCATCACGGTGCTCTACGGGTCCCAAACGGGCAACAGCAAGAAGGTAGCTCTGCAAGCGGTGGAAGCAGCCAAGCAGCGCGGCCTGCAGGCCACAGCCCGCGACATGAACGATTACCAGGGCCGGGAGCTGACTAAGGAGCAGGCGCTGCTGGTAGTGGTAAGCACGCAAGGCGAAGGCGAGCCGCCGGTAGCCGCCGAGGAACTGCACCAGTTTCTGGGAAGCGCCCGGGCACCCAAGCTGCCCGACCTGCGCTACGCCGTGCTGGCCCTCGGCGACCGGAGCTACCTGCAGTTTTGCCAGACCGGCAAGGAATTCGACGAGCGGCTGAATCAGCAAGGTGCGCAACGGCTGGCCGAGCGCGTAGACTGCGACGTGGACTATCAGGCCGATGCCCAGCAATGGATTGAGCGCGTGCTACAGGCCATAGGCGGAACCGCTGCTTCGGCATCAGTCAGTGTTAAAAGCGAACCGGCCGCCATTTCGATTGAAGTAGAGTACACGCGCCAGAACCCGCTCACGGCTTCGGTGCTGGAAAAGATTCAGCTGAACGGTCGCGGCTCTGCCAAGGAGACTTACCACCTGGAGCTGTCGTTGGCGGATTCGGGCCTGAGGTACGAGCCCGGTGATGCGTTGTCGGTCATTCCGACCAACTCCGCGGCTCTGGTGGACGAAGTACTGCGCGCTACCCAATTGGAAGCCGATGCGCCGGTACAGCTGAAGGGCGAAACGTTGACCCTGGTCACGGCCCTCACCGAACGACTGGAACTCTCCACCCTCTCCCGCGACGTGCTGCAGCGTTACGCTCAGCACCAGCCGCAGCCGGCCCTGCAAGAGCTGGCCGGCGCTACCGCACAACTCCAAACCTACCTCTACGGCCGCGACGCCGCCGACCTGCTGGTGGACTACCCCGCTGAGCTCAGCGCTCAGCAACTGGTGGATACACTGCGGCCGCTGCCGGCCCGCGCTTATTCCATTGCCAGCAGCCTGCTGGCCCACCCCAACGAGGTTCACCTTACCGTGGGGGCGGTGCGCTACCAGGCCCACGGGCGACAAAAGCAAGGCACGTGTTCGTGCTACCTGGCCGACCGCGTGCAAACAGGCGACGACGTGCGCGTGTTCGTGGAGCGCAACGAATACTTCAAGCTGCCCCAGAACTCCAGCACCGATATCATCATGGTAGGTGCCGGCACGGGCGTGGCGCCGTTCCGCGGATTTGTGGAAGAGCGCGCCGAAGCAGGCGCTGCGGGCCGCAACTGGCTAGTGTTCGGCAACCCGCATTTCACCACTGATTTCCTGTACCAGACGGAGTGGCAGCAGCACCTCAAGCGCGGTACCCTATCCAAGCTCAACGTCGCCTTCTCCCGCGACCAAACCGAAAAAATCTACGTGCACAACCGACTCCTGGAATACTCACGAGAGGTATACGACTGGCTCGAAAACGGCGCCCACTTCTACGTGTGCGGCGACAAGCAGCGCCTCGCTGCTACCGTACACAAAGCCCTCGTGAGCGTGGTGCAGCTGGAAGCTGGCGCTACGCTGGAAGAGGCTGAGGCCTACGTGCGTAGCCTGCGCAAGCAGCGCCGCTACCTCGAAGACGTGTACTAAGCTATGCGGCCATACCTGTTGCTCGGCTCGGTTCTGCTCACGAGCTACTTGCAAGTGCATGCGCAGGTAAGCCACCAGCAAGGCTACTGGCTACGTGCGTATGGCCGCATCAAGCTGAGTCCGCGCTGGAGCTGGCACGGCGAACTGGACGAACGCCGTTTCGTTCGGCCCGACAAGCAGTGGCAGTTCATCACGCACCAGCACTTGCACTACCGGCTGTATTCTCGCCTTGACGGAGCCTTGGGCCTCAGCCATTCGCGCCAGCCTCAGGGCAGCCTTACGGTACCCGAATGGCGGCTTTTTACAGAAGCTACTTACGCGCAGCTCCTCGGCTCGCGCTTGCGTCTGCAGCCGCGCGTTCGGGTGGAGCAGCGCTGGCTGCGCCAAGTGACTGATAACCACCTGACCGATGGCCATGTATTCCGCTGGCGCTACCGCGGCCGTTTGCAGCTCGACGGTCAGCTTACGCCCCGCTGGCGGGTTCGCGCTTCCGATGAGCTGCTGCTCCACGCCGACAGCTTTGACCAAAACCGCCTTTACGTCGGCGTCGAGTATCACGTCGGGGCCGGCTACAGTGCCGAGCTGGGCTACCTCAAGATCTGGCAGCGCCGCCTGGGCCGCCCCGAATACTTCGACCGTGACGTGGTGCGCCTGACCTTATTCAAGGATTGGGACCTCACGGACACCAACTGATTTCACCCGCTAACCCTCCGCTTACCCATGGCCGACGCTGCCCACCTTTCCGAAGTCGAACACGTCAAAGCCGGTAGCAACTACCTGCGCGGCACCCTGCGCGCGAGCGTACTGAACCCCATCACGGGCGCGCTCTTCCCCGATGACACCCACTTAATCAAGTTTCACGGCTCGTACCAGCAAACTGACCGCGACCTGGACAGCGAGCGAAAGCGCCAGAAGCTGGAGCCGCTCTACTCCTTTATGATTCGGGTGCGCGTGCCCGGCGGCGTGGCCACACCCGAGCAGTGGCTGCGCTTGGATAAGCTGGCCGACACTTACGCCAACGGTACCCTGAAGCTAACCACGCGCCAGGCCTTTCAGCTGCACGGCGTGCTGAAGCGCAACCTGCAAGCCACCATCCAGGGCTTCAACGCGGTGCTGATGGATAGCATTGCGGGCTGCGGCGACGTGAACCGCAACGTAATGTGCGGCGTCAACCCGTCGGAATCCAAGCTGCACGCGCAGGTGTACGAGGTGAGTCGACAGATTAGCGCCCACCTCACGCCCCGCACCACAGCCTACTGGGAGCTATGGCTGAACGGCGAGCAGCATCTCACCACCGAGCCGGCCGAAGACGCTGAACCCATCTACGGTAAAACCTATCTGCCGCGCAAGTTCAAGATTGCCCTCGCCCTGCCGCCCTACAACGACACCGACATCTTTGCCAATGACATCGGCCTTATCGGCATCGAAGAACACGGCGAGTTGGTAGGCTTCAACGTGGCCGCCGGCGGTGGCATGGGCATGACCTTTGGCATGCCCGAAACCTATCCGCGCCTCGCCGATCTGCTCGGCTTCGTGCCCACTGAGAAAGTAGTGGACGTGTGCGAGCAAATTGTGACCATTCAGCGTGACTGGGGCAACCGCCAGAACCGCAAGTTCTCGCGCCTGAAGTATACCATCGACCGCGTAGGACTGGAGGCTTTCCGCCAGGAGCTGCACCAGCGGCTGGGCTACGCCCTGACGGACGCCCGCCCCTACCGCTTCGACACGTCGAGCGACGCCTTTGGCTGGGCCACGGGCGCCGATGGCAAGCATCACCTGACCTTGTTTGTGGAAGGCGGGCGGGTGAAAGACACGGAAGCCGTGCAGCTCAAAACGGCCTTGCGCGACATAGCTAGCTTCCACAGCGGCGAGTTTCGCCTGACCGGCAATCAAAATGTGGTTATTGCCAACATTGCCCCGGAGCACCGGCCGCTGGTGGCAGCTACGCTGGTGCAGTACGGTGTACTGGCTCAAACCGAGCAGCGCACCGCGTTGCGCCTCGGCGCACTGGCCTGCGTGGCCCTCAATACCTGCTCACTAGCATTTGCCGAAGCTGAACGTTATCTTCCCCAACTACTTGACCGCGTGGATGCTGTTATCCAAGCCAATGGTTTGGCCAACGAGGGCATCCTGATTCGCATGACCGGCTGCCCCAACGGCTGCGCCCGCCCCTACCTGGGCGAAATTGGGCTGGTGGGCAAAGCCGTCGGGCGCTACAACCTTTATTTGGGCGCCAGCCACACGGGCGAGCGGCTGAACAAGCTTTACAAAGAGATGTTGGACGAAGAAGGCATCGTGCGGGAGCTTACGCCCCTGCTCGAAGCCTACGCCCGGCACCGCCTTCCCTTCGAACGCTTCGGCGACTTCGTTATCCGCCAGGGTTACGTAGCCGCCACTACCCACGGCCAAAACTTCCACCGCTGAGCTCATATGAACTCAACCGCTATTCCTGCCTCTTTTTACCTATCTGATTCCAGTCCGCCTACAGCCAGTGCGGCTACGCAGGGCAATGCGCTGTTTCCAATATTTCTAAAGCTGGAGCACCTGCGGGTGCTCCTGGTGGGCGGCGGCGCCGTGGGCTTGGAGAAGCTCACGGCGCTGCTGCGCAACAGCCCGGCCGCAGCCGTTACGGTGGTTGCCGAAGCCATCCTGCCCGAAATTCGCACGCTGGCGGCCCAACACTCCGGCGTGCAGCTGCACGAGCGCGTCTACCAACTTACTGACCTGCTAGGCCACGATTTAGTGCTCATCGCCACCAACGACCGGAACCTGAACAGCCGCATCAAGCAGGAAGCCACCGGCCACGGCCTGCTCGCCAACGTAGCCGACACGCCCGACGAATGCGACTTTTACCTGGGCTCCATCGTGCAGAAAGGCGACCTAAAAATTGCCATAAGCACCAACGGCAAGTCGCCAACGGTGGCGAAGCGCCTGCGGGAGGTACTAAGCGACGTACTCCCGGATGAGCTAAATGACGTGCTACAGCGCATGAGCATTATCCGCAGCCGCTTGGAAGGCGACTTCGCCCGCAAAGTGGAGTCGCTGAACGCGGTAACGGCCGAGCTAGCCGGCGGCCCAGCTTACGAAACGCCGGCGGCTCGGCGGTGGCGCTACCTAGCCACGGCGTCGCTGGTAGCATTTGGCCTGCTGCTGACGGTGAACATCCTGTCCTTGTACTATACTTGGCCGCAGGTATGGAGCGTCATCAGCAATGCCCAGACGTTCTATTTGTTTGTAGCCGTGGGCTTCGCAGCCCAGCTCGTGGATGGTTTGCTGGGCATGGGCTACGGCGTGGTCACGGCTATCAGCCTGATGTCGATGGGCATGAACCCGGCAGCGGTCAGTGCGAGCATCCACACCGCCGAAATGTTTGCCAGCGGTGCTTCGGGTTACCATCACTACCGCTTCGGCAACGTGAACCGACGCCTGTTTAAAGCCCTGCTGATTCCGGGAATACTGGGAGCCGTTAGTGGTGCGTGGTTGCTCTCGTACTTCGGCGAGGAATACGCAGCCTGGGTGAAGCCGGTGCTGGCCTCTTACTTGCTGCTGCTCGGGCTGCGCATCATCGGCCGCGCCTTCCGGAAGCCCGATGGCCGCAAGCGCAAGGTGAAGTACGTCGGTTGGCTGGCTGGTGCGGGTGGCTTCCTCGATTCGTTTGGCGGCGGCGGCTGGGGGCCGCTGGTCACCAGTACTCTTATTTCACAAGGCCGCACGCCGCAGTACGTGATTGGCTCGGTAAGCGTAACGGAGTTCTTCGTAACCTTCGCCAGCGCTGTCACCTTTTTCGCCACCATCGGTATTTCGCACTGGCAAGTGGTGCTGGGCTTGATTGTGGGCGGTGTAGCAGCCGCACCGTTTGCGGCCCGCCTAGCCGGGCGAATCTCTACGCGCTTTATGTTCCTGGGCGTGGGCACCATGGTAATCCTTTGGAGCCTGTGGGCTCTGCGGAAGGTGTTCTTCTGATTCGCGGCTGGTAACAATCCGTTGCCCGGCATGCAAAAGCCGCCTGAATGATTACTCAGGCGGCTTTTGCATGCCGGGCATTTCTGACGTTAGCTCAGTGGGGCTTGGTTGTCGTCGCGCCGACGAAAGCTGCTCGAAAGCTCTGCGGGGCGGCGACGGTTGTAAAAGTAGTCCTCGCTGTAACTGGGTTGGTCATAGAACGGCGTGGTAGCCTCGGGAGAAGGCACGGGCAAACTAAGCGCCCGTAGCATGGCTTCTTCATAGTCGCGGCTGATGCTGATTTGCATGTAAGGCGGGTAGTTCAGCACCGATTCACTTGTCAGGCCCGGCACGAATACGTTGTTGCCGTCGTCGTCGAGCGCGGCAGCGCCGATGGGCAGCAGGATGTGGCGGGCATACTTGTCCACTTTGAGCGAAGCGTCCAGCTCGATATCGAGGTAGCGCACCTTCATGGCAGAGGGTTCCACAATCAGCTCGTACACGTCGCCGAACTTCTTGCCGTCGGAGCCACGTACTGACCAGCCGCGCACGTCGAGGCTGTTATCGGCTACTTCAAAATCTTGTAAGTCGCGCAGACGCACCAAGTGCATACCCTCGGCGCTTGGGATGGGTGAGGTTTCCATCAGCAGAGAAAGAAGAAGGAAGTCAGATTAAGAGTTAACGGGCTTTTCGAGCACGCGCAGCACGTTAGCGGCTTGCTGGAAAAATTGCTGGGTAGCCTGTTGCTCCGCGGACGTGGCGGTGCGGCCGCTCAGCTGCCCGGCGCGTTCTACCAAGGAACGCGTTTCCCGCTCGATGGTAGGGTAGCCGCGACGCTGCATTTCCTGCATCAGCTCGGCCACCGCTACAAAGCCTGGCCGCAGCGAGCCGCCATCGGCTACGCGGCTGGTGGCGCTGGTCAGATCGTTGCGCTTTTCCGACACAGCCGCGTCTCGCAGGTCGGGGCGGTCAGCCATATCTACGAGCACGGTGCTGAGCATGGTCAGCCCGCGTTGGGCATAGGCGGTGCTGGCTGGGTCATCGGCCACGAAGGCGTAGAAATCGGCGGCCTCGGTCACCTCCGTTTCGTCACTGTCGGTAGCCAGCGCCCCAATGGACGGGTCGCCGGTGGAGGTTGCGTTCGGATTCTGGTTGGCAGTCGGGCTGGTGGGTGCTCCGGGCGTCACGGTGCTGACCGGGGCAGGTGCCGTGGGCGGACCAAGGTCTGGCCGGCCTGGGTCGCGGCTGACCAAGTACCAGATGCCTAGCCCGAGCAGCACGAGCACCAGCAAGATCAGCAGCCACGGGCTTACCGTCTTCTTTTTGCGTTGGATGTTGATTTCGGCCATGGATGTGGATAGGGAAAAGGCTTCGGCGTAGCCATACGCGCCACAGCGAAAATAGGTGCTTTGCTATACTGGCCCAACCGCCGTGCGGGCCGTTTGTCAGGCCCCATTTATCCTTACGGCAACACCGGCGGGGGGATATAGTCAAGGAGAGTAATGAGGCTGCAGCTGTGTTGCGCTATGACCCTAATAGCATCTAGTTAGGGTTGCAGGGCAGTGAGCGGCCGAACTACGCTAACGGAACATGCACTCCAACTGAAAGCATGCAAAACCACCTATGTTTACTTAGCCACTGCTTCCATTGCCATGCATACCGATTCTTTCCTGCAGGAACTTCAGACCCGAGGCCTGCTGCCAGTTGAGCAGGCGTCTGCCATTCGCGAAGACGAACACGCGCGACCGTTCTCGCTTTACTATGAGCTACGTACGCTGTTGTACCTCGGCATTGTTTTGCTCACCGGTGGCGTGGGTGTGCTACTCTACCAGCACATCGACCAAATTGGCCACGGCGTTATCGTTACGGCCATTGCGGCGGCCATGCTTCTGGCATTTGCTTACGCCTTCCGCCGTCAACAGCCCTTCACCTGGGCCGAAGCGCCACGCAACGGTTTCTTGCCTGATTACGCCCTGCTGTTCGGCTGCCTGCTGTTTCTGGCCTTGGAAACGTACCTGCAGGTGCAGTACCAGATATTCGGCTCGCGCTACGGGCTAGCCACTCTGCTGCCTGCTGCTGTCTTCTTGGTCCTGGCGTACCGCTTCGACCACCGCGGAGTATTGGCAATGGCCATTACGGCGCTGGCTTCTTGGGTTGGGGTGGCGGTGGCGCCGCTGTCGGCCTACTCACTCAATGACTTTTTTGCTGCCCGCCTAACCGAAGCTGCTTTGTTCTTTGGTCTGACGCTCATGACAGCGGGCTTTTTGTCGGAATACCTGCGGCGCAAAGCGCACTTCGCCTTTACTTACCTCTCGCTCGGCAGCAACCTGCTGCTAATTGCCGCCACAGCCACCATGTTCGAAGCCTACTCGCGGCAAGTGCTGCCACCTAGCTTGGCGGCGGTGCTGATTATCGTGGTCAGCGCAGGGCTGATCTGGTACGCTCGGCACACGCACTCCTACCTTTTTTTACTGATGGGGGCACTGTACGGCTACATCGCCGTGACTTACCTGGTGTTCAGTGCCGTTAGCTTCTCGGCTTCCGAAGGAGTCTTTCTGCTGGCTATGCTGTACTTCATCCTTTCCACGGTCGGCATCGTGCTGTTCTTTATAAACTTGAAAAAGCTGATTCGCGGCGCATGAACTGGCAAGCCTACAACCCAGCATGGGCCCGGCATGAGGCCATGCGCCGCGCTGCTGACCGCTGGCACCGCCACGGTTTACTCACGGCGGAACAACATCGTACCATAGAGGAGCAATACCCGCTACCCTTCTACCGCCCCAATATCTTCGTGCGTGCGGTGCTGTTCGTCTTCACCATCATCGGCGCTTTGGCCGGAGTTGGCTTCCTAGCACTTACTACCGACGGTCATTTTGTAGCTACGTTACTGCTAAGTACCTCGTTAGGAGCCGTAGCACTGGAAATGTTTATCCGCGAAAAGCAGCTTTACCACGCCGGCCCCGACAATGCCCTGCTCTATCTGGTGCTCATCGGCATCGTCGTGCTATGGGGCTACTGCATCGTGGAAGGAGCGCACTGGCGTCTGGGCGGCAACACATTCGCGCCGGGCAGCGCATCGGTGCTGCTACTACTGGGTCCTACCCTGCTATTGCTCGTGGGAGCCACCTTGCGCTACGCCGACCGCCTTGTGGCCGCCGCGGCCTTTATCACGCTGTTGCTTATTGTCGGCAATGAACTCCTGAGTTTCCCACTGGGCCGGCTGCTTCTGCCCTTCGCCTTGCTACTGACTTCGGCCGGGGTTCATTTCGTGGTCGATAAGCTGGCTCGTCGGCCCAGTCAGCACTACTATTTCCGTTGCCTTACCGCCGTGCGTGCCCTGACACTGCTCGTCGGCTACTTGGCGGTCAATTACTTGGTGGTGCGCGAAGGCAACGCCCTGCTCAACGACCAATCCATTTCAGCCCAGATTCCGCTCGCCCCGCTTTTCTACGGACTCACAGCCGGCATCCCATTAGTTTACATAGCAGTAGGCCTGCGTCGCCACGACCGCGTTTGGCTGCTCGTCGGCTTAGGCATCACCGTGTTTTCGCTGTACACCCTGCGCCACTACCGCAGCGTGTTGCCCGCTGAAACAGCCGCCACGCTGGCAGGCATTATGCTCATTCTCCTCAGTGTGTGGGCCACGCGCTACTTGCGCATTACGCGTCGCGGCCTCACCTCCGCCCGTGACGACGAGCAGGCGCCGCACTTCAACCTGGAATCGTTGGTAGTGGCTGAAACGGCACCCGCCCCCGAACCGGTAGCCGAGGGCTTTTCGTTCGGGGGCGGGCAGTCGGGCGGCGGCGGTGCCACCGGGTCTTATTAACGACGGTTTAGGCCGGCACTTTGCGGTACATCTTGGCCAGCTGGGCCACGGCATAGTCCACTTCGTCGGCGGTGTTGTACTTGCTCATGGAAAAGCGCACTGCACCACGGGCCGGGTCGCAGCCCAAAGCCGTCAGCACGTGCGAGCCGATGTTGGAGCCGCTGGTACAAGCCGAACCACCCGAAGCCGACACGTGGTTGATGTCTAAGTTAAACAGTAGCATTTCGTTCAAGTCCGACGGCGGCAAGCTCACGCTCAGAACCGTGTACAAGCTCTGATCAGCCTCGGCCGAAAGCCCATTGAATTGTACATCATCGATTTCAGCCCGCAACCGCTCCACAAAACGGTCCTTCAGGCCTTGGATGTGGCGCTGGTGCTCGGCCATGTCGCGGTAAGCAATTTCAAGTGCTTTGGCCAGACCCACCACGCCGTACACATTTTCAGTGCCGGCACGCTGGTTGCGCTCCTGCGAGCCACCGTGAATGAGCGGTTGAACCTGCACTTCAGAATTGGTGAACAGGAAACCCGCGCCCTTCGGGCCGTGAAACTTGTGCGCTGAACCCACCAGAAAGTGGCAGCCCAAGTCGCGCACATTGTGGCGGTAATGGCCCATCGTCTGCACCGTATCGGTGTGGAAGATGGCACCGTGCTGCCGACATAGTTCCCCAATGGCCTTAATGTCGTTCAGATTGCCGATTTCATTATTGCCGTGCATCAACGACACAAATGAGCGGGTGTGCGAACCCAGCAACTCTTCCAAATGCGCTAAATCCAGTTGCCCGCGCTCATCAAAGCTCACGTAGCTCAACTCAATTTCGCCGCTTTTTTCCAAGGCCTGCAACGTGTGCAGCACCGCGTGATGCTCCAGCTTCGAGGTAATGGCATGCTTTAGCCCGAAGGTACGGATCGACCCAAACGCGGCACAGTTATCGGCTTCCGTCCCGCCTGAGGTAAAGCTGATTTCGGCTGGCGCAGCATTGAGCAGATGCGCAATGGTTTTACGGGCATTCTCAATGGCCGCACGCACCTTACGCCCGTGGCCGTGGATGGAGCTAGGGTTGCCAAAGTGCTCCTGGAAGAAAGGCAGCATAGCATCCAGCACTTCCGGGTCGAGGGGCGTGGTAGCAGCGTTGTCGAAGTAAACCGAAGTCATAGGGCGGAGCTAACGCATTGGGGGTGGAATGCAAAAATAACAGATTGCCTATACCCGAGCTGCTTTGGCCCGGTTACCGTTGCACTCAACTATTTACGGAAGAGCAAAGTGCCGCTTCAATACTGGCCTAAAACAAGTGGTGCCACAACTCTGAAGCTGTGGCACCACTTGCAAAACCAATTTTCGACCACTGCTTAGTGGTTGATGATTTCCTTGATGTCGGCAATGATCTTGTTAGCCAAATGATCGGCCGTAGCATTGGAATCCGACTCCGCATAGATGCGAATAATCGGCTCGGTGTTCGACTTGCGCAGGTGTACCCACTCCTTGTCAAACTCAATCTTTACGCCGTCGATGGTATTCACCGGCTGCTTGGCGTAGCGCTTTTCCATCTGCTCCAACACGTGGTCCGTGTTGATTTCCGGTGTCAGCTCGATCTTGTTCTTTGAAATAAAGTAGTTCGGATACGAAGCCCGCAAGCGCGTCATCGTCTTGCCTGATTTGGCCAAATGCGTCAAAAACAGTGCAATGCCTACCAAGGCGTCGCGGCCGTAGTGCAACTCCGGGTAGATGATGCCGCCATTACCTTCACCGCCAATTACGGCGTTGGTTTGCTTCATCATCGTCACCACGTTCACCTCCCCCACGGCAGCAGCAGCGTAAGAGCCGCCGTGCTTTTCCGTCACATCGCGCAGGGCCCGGGTGCTGCTCAGGTTGCTCACGGTGTTGCCGCCGCCCTGTTGTTGCAGCACGTAATCGGCCACAGCTACCAGCGTGTATTCCTCGCCAAACATGGTGCCGTCCTCGTTGATAAGCGCCAGCCGGTCCACGTCCGGATCTACCACAATACCAAGGTCAAACGAGCCTTTTTCAAGCACCTTCGCAATGTCGCGCAGGTTCTCGGGCAGTGGTTCGGGATTGTGCGCAAAATCACCGGTGGGCTCACAATACAGCTTCTCAATTTTCGATACGCCCAGCGCCTCGAGCAACATCGGCACGGCAAAACCGCCCGACGAATTCACGGCGTCCACTGCTACGCGGAAGTTTTTGGCCTTAATCGCCTCCGCATCCACCAATGGTAAAGCTAAAATTGCCTCAATGTGCTTCTGCAGGGCCTCATTGTCGGTAGTTACCTGACCGAGGTTTGTTACGGGCGCAAAGTCAAATGCTTCCTGTTCGGCCAATTGCAACACCAGTTGCCCGTCGGCGTCGGAAATAAATTCGCCTTTGTGATTAAGCAGCTTCAGCGCGTTCCACTGCTTAGGATTGTGCGAGGCCGTCAGGATAATGCCACCGCCCGCCTTACGGGCCGGCACTTCCATTTCCACGGTAGGCGTGGTGCTCAGCCCCAGGTCTACGACGTCGATGCCCAGCCCCTGCAAGGTACCGATTACCAACTTGTTGACCATGTCGCCCGACAAGCGGGCATCGCGCCCCACCACGATGGTGCGAATCTGTGTTTGGCTAACTACCCACGTGCCGAAAGCGGCAGTGAATTTTACCACATCGATGGGGGTGAGAGCCTGTCCCGCCGCGCCGCCAATGGTACCCCGAATGCCCGAAATGGATTTGATTAGTGCCACCAGTATTTGAATTTTTCAGCGGGCAAAAGTAGCGAATACCTACTGACCTGCCTATACTGCCTTAGGCTTCATCCGGTTCTTTGCCTGCGCCGTATATTTGGCAACCATGGAGTACAATACCCTCGCTCGCCGCCCCGAGCAGCTGGCTGCTTTCAATCGATTATTGGATGTTCTGGACCGTCTCCGTGCTGAATGCCCGTGGGACCGAAAACAGACGTTGCAGAGCTTAAGACACCTCACCATTGAGGAAACCTACGAGCTCGGCGACGCTATTCTGCGCAATGACCTGCCAGACTTAAAGAAAGAGTTGGGGGATGTGATGTTGCACCTGGTTTTCTATGCCAAGATTGCCAGCGAAACCGGTCATTTCGATATTGCCGATGTTTTAAACGCTCAGTGCGAGAAGCTTATTCATCGGCATCCGCACATTTATGGCGAAGTCACCGTAAGCAGCGAGGAAGACGTCAAACGAAACTGGGAGCTACTGAAACTCAAGGAGAAGGGGAACGATTCTGTTCTTGGAGGCGTACCTATGTCGCTACCAGCGTTGGTAAAGTCCATGCGCATCCAGGAAAAAGCACGTGGCGCTGGCTTCGATTGGGAACACAAAGAGCAGGTGTGGGACAAAGTGCAGGAAGAGTTGCAGGAGTTCGGTGAAGAGTTTCAAAATGGCGACGTTCAGGATCAGCAAAGAGCCACGGCTGAATTTGGAGACCTGCTGTTCTCCCTCGTCAACTTCGCCCGATTTGCGGGTATCAATCCAGAAGAAGCATTAGAGCAAACCAACCGCAAGTTTATTCGGCGGTTTCAGTACCTCGAAACGGCCGTTGCACAGTCCGGTCAGCAGCTATCGAATCTTACTTTAGCTGAGATGGACCGTTATTGGGAAGAAGCCAAGAAGCCACCTTCCGATGGAACTTAATCAGACCCCTTAAAATAGCCTTTTTTCGGGTCAAGTACCGGTTTAAACGCTTTAGACGCATTTTTAATTTGGCGACGCAAAGCCTTTTGTTTAGGTTTGCCAAGGATAGACCTACTACTAACGAAGGCCCCGCACACGAGCAGACCCACGAGTTTCGCTTCTCTTTTCCGAAGCAAATCGTGCGGGTGAGCGGGGCTCCGCTGTCTTAGGTCTTTCAGTAGTTTACTACTTTCCAACCCACAGTTCAACCTTTTTCACCAACCCACTTTCCCTAATTCTCCGGAACAATGGAACAAAAGAATGCCATGAACAAGCCTGCGGCTCCGGCTCGTCCCGCTGCACCTGCGCCGAAGGGCGAAGCGAAGGGCGGCTCTGTATTCGCTGCTATCGTAATTCCGCTGGCACTGGCAGTGGCTATTGCAATCTATAAGTTCGTTCTAGGAAATCCTGGCAACTTCCAAGGCGGCAATCCAGCCAACCACCCGCTGCCCGGCAATTACCTCGGCATCGTGTACAAGGGCGGTTTTATCGTACCGATCCTGATGGCTCAGTTGCTCATCGTGATTACCTTCTCGATCGAACGTTTCCTGACTATCAGCAAGGCCAAAGGCACTAAAGGCATCGAAGGCTTCGTGCGCTCGATCCGTCAGAAGCTGAACGTCAACGACATCACCGGTGCAATTGCCGTTTGCGACCAGCAGAAGGGCTCGGTAGCTAACGTAGTGAAGTCGGGCCTCCTGAAGTACCAGGAAATGTCGCGTGAGCGTGGCATGGAAAAAGACCAGAAGATCCTTGCTATCCAGAAGGAAATCGAAGAAACCACCGCGCTGGAGCTGCCTATGCTCGAGAAGAACTTGGTTATCATCTCGACTCTTGCTTCGGTAGCTACGCTGGTAGGTCTGCTCGGTACTGTATTCGGTATGATCAACGCCTTCGCCGCTCTGGCAAACGCCGGTGCTCCGGACGCAGTAGGTCTGGCCAACGGTATTTCGGAAGCTCTGATCAACACGGCTCTGGGTATCTTGACCTCGGCCATCGCCATTATTGCTTACAACTTCTTCACGAGCAAGATTGACGAGTTGACCTACAGCATCGACGAAGCTGGCTTCAGCATCATCCAGACCTTTGCCGCTCAGCACGGTGAAGAGCGCGTACACGGCGCTGCGTAAACTAAATACGCCCCGTTGTACGTTACGGATTCTGAACCCTTCAACCTAGCTAGAAATGCCTAAAGTAAAACCCCACAGAACGTCGCCGTCGCTGGACATGACCCCGATGGTGGACTTGGCCTTCTTGCTGGTGACTTTCTTCATGCTTACCGCCACGCCGTCGGAAGACGTTGCGGTGGTAGTAGACACCCCTTCGTCCACTTCGGAAAAGCAGTTGCCCGAAAAGAACGTTATTCAGCTTACCATCGATAAGGATAAGCGCGTGTTCTTTTCAATGTCGGGTCAACCCATCAAAATCAAGGCGCTGGATCAGATTGCTGGCAAGTATGGCTTAAGCTTTACGCCAGCTCAGAAGCAACGCTTCGCGGCCCTGCCCGATTTTGGTGTACCTGTACAGCAACTGCCTGCTTACCTCAGCCTGAGCGCGGAAGACCGTAAAGCTTACAAGCAGCCGGGTATTCCGTATGACTCACTCAACAATCAAATGATTGAATGGGTAATGGCTGCTCGCTCGGTAAGCGTAGCTCAGTTCCAACAAGCCCCTTACATCGCCATTAAGGGCGACGGTCAGGCGGATGTACCGACGGTGAAGGACGTCATTGAGTCGCTGCAGGAAAAGAAATTGAACCGTTTCTATCTAATCACCGACCTGGAAATGCAGCCGATGGCTAGCAAATAGCACCATGGCAGAAATACAACAACAAGGCGACTCCGGCGGAAAAGGCGGGAAGAAGCGGGCCAAGAAAATGTCGACCAAAATCGACATGACCCCGATGGTGGACTTGGCCTTCCTGCTGCTGACGTTCTTCATGCTCACGACGACTTTTGCAAAGCCTAACGTGATGCAGATTACGATGCCTGTGCCGCCCGAGCCGAATGACCCGGAACCGCTGGCGCTTAAAGCATCGGAAGCCTTTACGGTACTGCTGAGCGAGAAAGACAAGGTTTACTACTATGAAGGCTTGGTAGACGCTACCAGCAAGCCTGAGTTGAAGCTGACCGATTTCTCGAGCAATGGCATCCGTCAGGCTCTTCTGGAGCGGCGGCAACGGGTACCGAATACTACGGTACTCATCAAGCCTGCTGACAACTCGAACTACAAGAACATGGTCGACATCCTCGACGAGATGAACATTACCACGCAGAAGAAATACGCGCTGGTTGACATCACGAAAGACGACGAAGACCTAATTAAATCTTCTGGCCTATGATGGACAACAGCCAACTGGCCCGGGCCTCCTTCGAGGATATCATCTTCGAAGGTCGCAATAAGGCCTACGGCGCTTATGTACTGCGCAAGCTGTACGACAAGCACGTAACCCGCGCTTTCCTCGTAGCTGCTCTTTTCTTCGTGTTGTTTGTATGCGCGCCGCTTATTGCTCGGATACTGACCCCGAAGGAAGAAGTAGTAGAGAAGCCCAAAAAGGAAACGGAGATTGTCCTTGAAGCTCCGCCCTTGGAGCAGCAGGCACCTCCGCCCCCTCCTCCTCCCCCCACGGCTCCGCCACCCCCTCCCCCCAAGTTGTCGACTGTAAAGTTCACCCCGCCTGTCGTAAAGCGCGACGAAGAGGTGAAGAAAGTACAGGAGATTCCCAACCAGGAAGAACTGGAGGACAAAGTGGTATCGACGGTTACCGTAAAGGGTAACACCGACAACGTCCTTGACCTAAGCGGCTTGGGCGACGGCGACAACAAGGTGGTAGAGGAAGTAGTAGAGGCAAAAGTCTACACCTACGTAGAACAGATGCCCCAGCCTCCGGGCGGCATGGAAGGCCTGATGCAATACCTAGGTAAGAACATCAAGTACCCACCGCTCGCACTGCGCAACCAAGTTGAAGGCAAAGTATTCGTAAACTTCGTGGTAGGCCCATCTGGTCAAATCACCGAGGTCAAAGTGACCAAAGGCATTGGTGCCGGTTGCGACGAAGAAGCAGTTCGCGTGATCAAAGCCATGCCGGCTTGGTCACCTGGTAAGCAGAACGGCCGCGCAGTTAGCGTATCGTACACGGTACCGGTAACCTTTACTATCCGGTAAGCTACTGACCGTCTAACGGTAGAAAATCACTCCCCCCGAATCAAGTTGACCTTGGTTCGGGGGTTTGTGTTTTGGAGGGTTGTATAACTTTTTCTGCATATGTACATACCACCGAGTTAAGCGCAGGCGTTTTGAGGTTGAAGGTCAGGCTCAAAGGTGAGAGAGGCGAAAAAGGAGGTCGGACCAGAGTTAGGTTGCTATTCGTTCACCTTAACCATACACCCGCCATGACCCCGCTCCATCTCACCCCACCTTCCTTAGACGACATTGTGTTTGAGGGCCGCAACAAAGCTTATGGTGCTTTTCAACTTCGCCGCTCCTACCCGCAGCATCTACGCCGAGCATTAGCCATTGCAGTATCCTTATTCCTGCTATTGGTCATCGCGCCAATGATTGCGCAAAAGCTTAAGCCAGCGGTGGTAGTCACGCCACCTAAGTCGAGTGTTATTGTGCTAACAGACGTCCCTGTACTGCCCACCACCAAGCCAGTTGAGCCAGTAGCCCCAATGCCTCAAGCAGCCGCCAAGCCAAGGCGCATGGTAGCATTGCCCACAAAAGTCAAAGCGGATAACCTTGTCACAACCCCGCCTATATCACTCGACGATATTCCAGCGGAAGTAGAAATTGGCTCTTATGACCGTCCGGGCGAGGCTGGCCCAGAAACCGTAGCTCCTACTACGGGCGAGGTTGGCAATGGACAGGCTGCAACAGCGCCTGCAGCTAGTAATGCCCCTTTCGTTCACGTGGAATTTATGCCCGAGTTTGAAGGCGGGGCCGCTGCTTTGAACAAGTACCTGCAGAAGAACTTGCGTTATCCAGCTCAGGCCATTCGTGAACAAGTGGAAGGCAAGGTATTTGTCGCTTTCACAGTGGATGCGGCTGGCTCCATTGTCGATGTGATGGTAATCAAAGGCCTAGGCTACGGAACCGATGAGGAAGCTACCCGGGTAATTAAGAATATGCCCCCTTGGCAACCGGGACGACAAAATGGCCAAGCAGTGGCGGTACGGTACACCCTGCCCATAACTTTTAAGCTTGCCCATTAAAAGCTTATTCTTAGCCGCCACATAAGGCATTTACCACCAGCCGATCCAAACAGATTATGGATCGGCTGGTGGTTTCTTACGGCAGCCCACTTACATCACTATATCTGATTTCAGAGAACAAACCTTCTACATTTACACGTTAAGAAGACAAAAGTCTTTCCCGAACTTTCATCTGCTATGCTTCAAACCAATGCCGACGAACGCATCAACCAGCGCCAAGGGCAGCAGGTAATGCGCTACTTCATGCTGGTGATGGCAACGGTGTATGTAGGACTTGGTTCGTTTATGATGGCGGCGCCTGCCGGCATGTTCAAGCTGTCGATGACCGCCCGCCGTGTGGTAGGCGCCATGTTCATCATTTACGGACTCATTAGATTTGTTCGCACCTTCCGACAGCATTTCCGCAAACGTCATGACTCTGTTCAACGATAACTGGCGCGTCACGGGCGCGGTATTGGCCTTGAGCGCCCTGCTGCTCACCGGCTGCAACCGTACCAACCCCGATGGCACTACCGACATAGAAGAAACGTCCACTTCGGGCAGCATCCGTGTCAGCATCGACAACACGTTTGAACCTATTCTGAAGTCGCACGTCGATACCTTTCAAAAGCTTTACGAGTACGCTCGGGTACAGGCTGATTATAAGCCTGAGCAGGAAGTGATGCGCGATTTGATGGACGACAAGGTTCGAGCTGCGGTCGTATCGCGGGAATTGACTGCTGACGAACGGGCCGAATTTGAACGCCTGAAAATCGTACCACGGGTAACTCACATTGCGACGGATGGCGTGGCCATTATCGTCCATCCTTCCAATCCAGATTCGCTATTGTCGATGGCCCAACTGCGTGACATATTCACGGGGCAGAAAACCAAGTGGACCCAAGTCAGCGGCAAGGCAAGCAAACTGGGCGACATCAGCGTAGTGTTTGACCAGAACCGTTCGAGCACTGCCCGTTATGTGCAAGACTCCGTTACCCGCGGTACGGCACTAGCAAAGCAGATCTTTGCCAGCGAATCCAACCCTAAGCTCATCGATTACGTAGCAACTCATCCGAACGCAATAGGCGTAATCGGTGTTAACTGGATCAGCGACCAAGACGATGCTCAGGTGCAGAATTTTCTGCACCGGGTAAAAGTTGCCGCCATCGGAAAGGTAGCCTCGCCAGCTCGCCCCACCGATTACGTGAAGCCCTACCAGGCTTACCTCGCAACCGGGGAATATCCATTGCGCCGTAAGTTGTACATCATCAGTCGCGAAGCCCGGGTTGGACTTGGCACTGGGTTTGCATCTTTCATAGCTGGCAACAAAGGGCAACTGATTTTCTTGAAATCAGGTTTAATGCCTGCCACCGGCCAGGTGCGCCTCATTCAAGCGAACCGCGAATAGGATTGCGCCGCAGGTTGCTGATATTGTCTCTCATTCCTTCACTCACCCTTACCTCATGAACATTAAGCCCTGGAAGCTCACGTTTTTCGCTGCTTTCTCGCTTGCCGGTTCGGCGGCTTTTGCCCAAAATGTGCAAACTGCTCAAAAGGCTATTGAACTCGAGCGTTACAGTGAGGCCAAACGCACACTGTTGCCGCTGAGCCAAACCAGCTTTGATGCTGCCTTCCAACTCGGTCGTTTGTATGAAATGCAAGAACGCGCCGACTCTGCAGCTTACTATTTCAACTTGGCCTCTAAGGAGCCCAAATCGCCGATGGCTGCGGTAGCAGCTGGTCGGGCGTTTTTGGCTCAAGGCAAGCGCGCCGAAGCTGAAATTCAGTTCGACAATGCCGTAAAATCAACCAAAGGCAAGAACGCACAGGTGCTTGCTGCAATTGGGCAGGCTTACGCTGAATCGTCCGTCAAAGACGACCAGAAGGGCATTGAGTACATCAATCAAGCCATTAAGGTCAACAAGAAGGATGAACCGGCGATGCTGGTGACGCTGGGTGATATTCACCAAAAGCGGGAAACCGGTGGCGGTGACGCGATGAATGCTTACGACCGTGCCATCGCAGCCGACCCGAACTACCTGCCTGCATACTTCAAAAAGGGTCAGCTCAACGTTCGTTCGCGCAACGGTAATGAGGCTTTGGCCAACTTCCAGAAGGTAATAAGCCTAGACCCGAACTTTGCGCCGGTCTACCGCGACATGGCCGAAATGTACTACTACGGTGGTCAGTACGATCAGGCTTCGCAGACGATGAAGAAGTACACGGACATGTCGGAGAAGTCGCCAAATACCCAAGCGACTTATGCGGCCTTCTTGTACCTCAACAAGAAGTATCCTGAAGCGCTAACGCAAATTCAGGAAGTTCTGGCTAAGGACCCTAGCAACCTCACGATGAACCGTCTGCAGGCTTACACCCTGTTTGAAACCGGTCAGAATGAGCAGGCGGTAGCAGCCATGGATAAGTACATGAAGATGGCTCCGGCGGATAAGGTCATCACCGAAGACTACGTGTACCAGGGCAAAATGCTAACCAAAGCTGGCCGTTCCGATGAGGGTATTGCCATCATTGAGCGCGCCATTAAGGCTGATCCTAAAAAAGCCAACGAACTGCAGAACGACCTTGCTGCCGCTTACCTGCTGAAGAAGGATTACCCGAAAGCTATTGGCGTTTACCGGGCCAAGATGGCGAACGGCGGTGCCCAACTGACGGATCAGGTGCGCTTGGCCAACATCTACAGCCTCAACAAGCAGTACACGCAAGCCGACAGCCTGCTGAATATTGTGGTAACGGCTCGTCCAACTTATGCTCCTGGTCACTTGCTGCGCGGTCAGTTCAATGCGAACTTAGACCCCGACACCAAGCAAGGATTGGCCAAACCGCACTACGAGCAGTACATCGAGCTTGCCAAAGCCGATCCGGAGAAAAACCGCGAAGGCTTGTCTGAGGCCTACCGGTACCTGGGCTACTACTATTACCAGAAAGGTGATAAGCAGGCATCCCTCCCCTACTGGCAGCAAGCCCAGGCTCTGAACCCCGGCGATGAGCAAGCTAAGGCTGCTATCAATGACATCACCAAGAAATCTTCGGCAAAAGCGCCTGCCAAGGCTCCAGTTCGCAAGAAGTAAGGAGGCTGACTGTCTATGCAAAAGCCCGCTGCGTCTTCGTAGCGGGCTTTTTTGCTTTTATCAATGAATGGATTAATGTCCGATTTCGGCGTAGTGCTGCCAGCGTTCCAACGCGCCAGCAAAATCTGCGGGCATTTCTACTTCAAACTGAATGTTGTCTCCTGTCGTTGGGTGTACAAAGCCTAAGGATTTGGCGTGCAAGGCTTGCCTCGACAGCACCTCGAAGGTGTTTTCTACGAAAGCCTTGTAACTTCCTGTTCGTTGCCCATACATGATACGGTCGCCACCGTAGGCTGCATCGGCGAAGAGCGGGTGACCGATGTGCTTCATATGCGCCCGAATCTGGTGCGTCCGCCCGGTTTCAAGGTTGCACTGCAGTAAGCTAACGAACCCAAAGCTCTGCAGCACCTTATAATGCGTTACGGCATGCTTGCCATGCTCGCTGCCTTCGGGAAATACTGTCATCAGCTTCCGGTCCTTGGGGTGCCGACCAATGTTGCCGCGCACAGTACCCGCAGGTTCCTTCGGAACGCCCCACACCAATGCCAGGTAAGTTCTTTCGATGGTGTGATAAAAGAACTGATTGGACAGGTGAGTCATGGCCCACTCTGTCTTGCCGATGACCAGAAGCCCCGAAGTATCCTTATCGATGCGGTGTATAAGACCGGGGCGCACATCCCCGTTGCGACCGGTAGGCAAGTTGTGCAAGTGCCAAGCCAAGCCATTGACCAGAGTACCGTTCCAATTGCCGTAGGCCGGATGCACGACCATACCAGCAGGCTTGTTGACGATCAGCAACTGATCATCCTCGTAGCGGATGTCCAGGTCCATTTGCTCCGGCACCACTTTGTCTTCGCGTGGCGGCTCCGGTAGTATTACCGTTACCACATCGCCGGGCTTCACTTTATAGCTCGACTTGGCCGCTTTGCCATTCACTTGCACCGCCTCTGCCTCAATGCCTGCCTGCACCTTCGTGCGAGAGACGTTGGGCAAGCGGTTTAGCAAAAATTTATCGAGGCGCATTGGCTCCTGACGGCCATCGGCTTGAATGCGGTGATGCTCGTATAGTTCGTCTTCTTCAGCGCTAAGGCTGGGGTCGTCGGGCAGCAGGTCGGGGTCTAGCTCGTGCATGGCGTCGGAGGGGCCCTTGGGATACAAACAGGAAAGCCGGGGCCTAATGGAAGGCCCCGGCTTTCGGGAAGTTCAGTAGAAGAATTACTTCTTCTTAACCTTGGTTTTGCTGTTGGCCTGGCTAGCAGGCTGAGCAGCCGGCGTGGAGGTAGCAGGCTTAGCAGCAGCAGGCTGGTTGTTCTGGCCAGGGGTTACACCCATTTCTTTCAGTACGATGTCCGAGATGTCACCATCTTTCGGCCCGTGCAGCAGGATTGGGGTAGTACCGAAGCCAGCGTCGGAGTTGAACACGTAGGTGTAGCCGTTCTTCTCAGCTACCACATCAATGGTCTTCTGCAGCTTGTCGTATACCGGCTTCAGCAACGCCTGTTGCTTCTGCTGTACGGAGCTTTCGGCGTTACGCTGAAACTCCTGGATGGATTGCTGGAGGTTCTGAAGCTCCTTCTCTTTATCAGCGCGCACCGGATCCGACATGGTAGGAGCACCTTTCTGGTAAGCCTCTGCCTTGGTCTGATACTCTTGATACTTCGCTTTGAGCTGGTTTTCGAGCTGCGTGCTGTAGTCTTTCAGCTGCGACTCAATCTGGCGGCTCTCCGGCATCTGGCTAATAACATAGTCAATGTTGGTGTAGCCGATTTTGAGCGAAGCCGACGCGGTGGCCGGGGCAGTCTGTGCCAGGGTAGCAGGAGCGGCAGCCAGCGTTAAGGCTGCGGCGGCCAACACGAGGCGAAACTTGCGGGTCAGGGTCATCGAGAGAAAAAAGTCAGAAGGGTTAGATTCACAAAGTTAGTTATTCCGCGCACCTGAGCGCGCCGGCTGCTTTCCTCGGGCTGGTTGTGCCGGTTTGGAGGCAGGCCGCTGGTCCTCAAACACAGCATCGTCGGCGGCACCTCCGGGGGTTTGCGGCGTTTGTACCGTACGCACGACACCTTTCGTGCCAGGTTGGTTACGGTCGTCAGAAGCTAAACCCAATTCTTCCAATACAAATTCCGTGTAGTCATGCGCGGGATTGGTATAAAGCATGGTCAAGTCGCCGGCTTTGTCAAAAACAATGGCCAACTGTTTCTTTTTGGCCATTTTCTCGATGGCCTCAAATACTTGATCCTGGACGGGCTTGGTGAGCTCCTGCCGCTTTCTGAACAACTGACCTTCGTAACCGAAGATCCGGTTCTGGTAGGTTTTGATGTCTTGTTCCTTCTTCAAAATCTCGTCCTGCCGCTTTTTCTTCATCGGCTCCGTCAGCAGCACCTCTTCAGCTTGATAAGTGCGGTACATACGGTCGAGGTCTTTCTTCTGTGCTTCCACCTCTTTCTGCCAATTCTGCGACATGGTATTCAACTCCTGCTGCGCCTGGGCATAGGCCGGCATTCGGCTCATCACGAATTCCGAGTCAACGTAGCCAAATTTCTGGGCCTGTACCAAGGTAGGCATCAGCGCCAGCCACAGCATCGGCAATGCAAACAATAGTCGTTTCATATGCTACAGAACGTTGGCTACAGCCTGTTTGGTGCCTTAGCGTATTTGCTGGCCGATGATAAAGTGGAAGCGTCCCTTTTCCTGGCTTACAACGCCAGGCACGCGGTCGAAGCCATAGCCGTAGTCAAAGCCCAGCAAACCAAAGGCCGCCATGAATATGCGCGCCCCGACGCCAGCTGAACGGTACAGCTTATAAGGGTTGTACTCATTGTAGGTGTTGAAGGCATTACCAGCCTCAGCAAAACCTAGTACAAAGACCGTAGCCGCCGGGTTCAGCGATACCGGGAAGCGCACTTCTGTTACGAACTTATTGTAGGCAATACCGCCGCTTTGGCCCTGCCGAGCAGTCGGAATGGCTTGGGGGTCGTTGGGGTCGGCGTAGCCACGCAGGCCGATGAATTCAGTACCGACAAGGAAGTTAGCTGCACCACCGAAGCCCAGACCGGCTCCACCCATTTTAAAGCGTTCAAACGGACCGTAGTTACGTTCGTCATTGTAGCGACCAATGAAGCCAAAGTGGGCGCGGGTGTTTAACACCAGCTTACCGACCAGCGGTGTAAACCACGAGGCATCAAACATCCATTTGTGGAACTCGATCCACTCATTCACGTTCGGGTGCGAGCCAGGAAACAGCGAGTAAGGCGGTGTCAGGTTCAACGACAACGACAAAGCCGAGCCCCGGCGGGTGAAGGTAGGATTGTCGGTACTGTTACGCGCCAGCGTAGTATTGAAGGTGAAGTTGTTAGCGTTGCCGGAGTTGAAGCCCTCGAAGAACGGATAATCCTTCAGCTTGTACTGGCTGAATGACAGGCTATTGCTCAACGTGAAGTAGTCATCAGGCCAGCGCAGACGACGACCCAGGCCCACCGAAGCGCTGTTAACCTTGATAAAGCTGCCCTCGGTGATATTCAGCGCAGAGCCGAAGCGCTGAATACTCTTATTAACCGTCACCGATAAAGAGTTGGGCTTGCGGCCACCCAACCATGGCTCGGTGAACGAAAGTGAGTACGACTGGTACTGCAGACCGTTGGCCTGAATGTTCACTGCCAAGCGTTGGCCGTCTCCACCCGGCACCGGGCGCCAGTTGCGTAGGTCCCCTGCTTTGCGCATTGAGAAATTGTTGAACACAAGGCCAACCGTACCAATGAATCCAGCGAAGCCACCCCAGCCGCCGGAAAGCGTAATTTGGTCGGAAGGCTTCTCTGAAACGGTGTAGTTGATATCCACAGTCCCATCAGCTGGATTCGGCACCGGGTTGATACCGATCTTTTCCGGGTCAAAATATCCCAGCGACGACAGTTCGCGTTGCGAGCGAATCAGCAGCTCCCGGTTGAACTTATCACCCGGCAGCGTCCGCAGTTCGCGCCGCACTACGTGGTCCGATGTCTTGGTATTACCGGCGATGTTGATGTCCTTGATGCGGGCCTGAACGCCTTCCGACACCCGCATCTCGATATCAATGGAGTCGCCTTCCACACGCGTTTCCACTGGGTCAATCGAGAAGAAGAGGTAACCATCGTTCATGTACAACGATGTCACATCTTGTCCAGTGGGGTTATAGTTTAGGCGCTTATCCAACGCCTCTTTGCTATAAGTGTCTCCTTCCTTAATGCCTAACACCGAGGAAAGCGTCTTATCGTCGTAGAGGTAGTTACCGCTCCAAACGATGTTGCGGAAGTAGTACTTCGGTCCTTCCTCCAAGTTGACATGCAACACCAACTTATCGGCTTCCTGTACAGTGGCTTTGTGTATGCCGAACTTGCCGTTTTCCTTACCTAACCAGAAGTAACTACGCTGGTTACGTACCGTTACGAGCGAATCGGAAGTGATGATGGCATCACGGTACCCCTGGGCGTTGTAAAAGTCGATAAGCTTTTGCTTATCGGCTTCAAATTCACTTTTCTGAAACTTACCGGAGTTAAGAAACTTGTACGCTTTCTTCTCCTTGGTCTTCTTCATCTTGCCCTTCAGCTTGCCATCGGAAAAAGCTTCATTACCAATGAAGCTAATTTCCGATATGCGCACTTTGTCGCCTTTCTTGACGTCGATTACCAGCTCCACGCTATTCGGCAGCGACGAATCGGGCTCCTGCGTGATGCCAACGCGAACATTCATGAAGCCCTTGTCCGTATAAAACTTGCGGACAGCTTGACGAGTGTTACTCAACAATGCATCAGTCACCACCTTGCCACGCACAATTTTGACCTTGTTGCGTAATTCGTCGGCTTGGGTTTTGCTGATACCAGTAAAGAATATTTTGGACAACCGCGGGCGTTCCTTCAGCTGAAAATCCAGGAATACGCGGTTGCCTTCGATGCGGTCGACAACTACTTGTACATCGCCCAGAATGCCTTGGTCCCAAAGCTTACGAATGGCCCTGCCCAGCTCTTCGCCAGGCAACGAGATTGGGTCACCCACCTTTAGGCCGGTTAGGCCTACCAGCGTGTTAGCATCCAGGTAACGGGTGCCGCTGATGTTGATGCCGCCGATTTCGTAGCGTTGCGGCTCTTGACCGGAAGCACCTGCCGGCGCTGTTTGCGCCTGTAGCGGTTCGGTCGCCAACCCTAGCAGCAGCCCCGCCAGTACCAGACCGCGTAGCTGAGGAATAAAAGAACTCATCGAAGAAAGAAAACTTACGAAACGGTCAGTTGCTCACTGGTTTTGCCAAAGCGGCGTTCCCGGCGTTGGTATGCCAGGACCGCTTCGTAGAAATGCTCCCGCCGGAAGTCCGGCCATAGCAGCTCAGTTATGTATAGTTCGGTGTAAGCCAGTTGCCACAGTAAAAAATTACTGATGCGCTGCTCACCGCTGGTACGAATCAGCAGTTCCGGATCGGGCATGCCGGCAGTAGATAGGTAGCTAGCTACCATCTCTTCGTTTACTTCGCCGGCTCCAATGCGCCCATTAGCTACATCAGCTGCTATCCGGCGGGCGGCCTGCGTAAGGTCCCACCGCCCACTGTAGCTCAGCGCCAGCACGAGCGTAGTTCGGCTTCCACCTGCGGTAAGCTCCATGGCTTCAGCCAGCTCGCGTTGACAAGAGTCGGGTAGCTGCGTAGTGTCGCCAATCGCCTGAAGACGAATGCTGTTTTTTAGCAACGTGGGAGTCTCTTGCCGAATGGTGTGCACCAATAGCTGCATCAGAGCCATTACTTCATGCGCTGGCCGCCCCCAGTTCTCGGTGGAGAAAGCATAAAGCGTGAGATACGATACCCCAAGCTCGGCAGCAGCCTCCACGGTGTCGCGAACAGCGGTAATGGCGCTTTGGTGCCCGAAGATGCGCAGGCCACCCCGTTTCTTTGCCCAACGGCCATTGCCGTCCATAATCACGGCGACGTGAGCAGGAATGCGAGTGGGGTCAATAGCGGAAAGGGTGGTCATGCGTAGTGTTTGCGTAAAAGAGGCCGCAAGTTACGCAAATGGTTGCACAAGCCCGGATTTGAGTGGGTTACCGCAACAGCTTCGGGTCTTCCTTATAGGAATCAGGGCAACTGATTTTGTAAAAAGTATAAGACAGGCTAATGCCAGTATAATAATACCAATCCTGATCAAAACGATTGGCAACGGCCGGACTTTGGTCCTTCACGTGGTCCAGCATATCGGAGAAGGCCTTACGTGCTCCGGTTTCCAATCCTAGATTCCAGTGGCGAGACAATGCCAACTTCAAGCCAACACCTGCTGGCACTGCAATACCTAAAACAGTTTCAGATTGATCAAAGCCGGCTAATGGCCCCGAAGTCTTGGTGAAACCAGCAAAGCCAGCCAAGCCTACAAAAACGTAGGGAGTAAACCGTACTTTGTCGCGGCGGTTATGAAAGTCGAAGAAGTTGTATTCGACAGTTCCGGCCAAATCCAAAAGCGAACCTCTCATGTTGGCTTGCCGATACGCAGCTAGGGGGAGAGTATTACCTGCTTCGCCTGTTACGTTGACATCGTTGGCGCGCAGCATACCATAAGTAGCAGTGCCGCGCAGTGTGATTGGCGCCGAAATGTCTTTCCGGTAAAAAGCGCAGACGGCTGGCCGGTTGTTTAAAAACCGGTATTCGGGCGCTAGCTCACCCTTATAGTTTAGAGCTCCAAGGCCGAGACCTAGTTCACTCGTGTGTTGGGCGGCTACTTGATGTGCAAAAAAAACACTCCCTGCTTGCACAGCGCAAACAAGGAGTGTTTTGAAAAGAGTTGGCTTTGTCATCAGGAGGTGGCTGCGTTGGCGGCAGCCAACGACTGATTAACGGAATTTAGGGCTCTTAACGCGGGGAGCGAGGATGTAGTTTAGCGAGAAGCCAGTAACGATGTACCAGTCATCTTCATTGCCTTTGCCGCGCTGGTAGCCGCCTTGGTTGTCGCGGTTCCAGGTTTCGGGGTGGTTACGTGTGATGTCCCAGCCAAAGTACTGAGCGGCTTCGCCGTTCAATTGACTACGTTGAGCAACGTAGTTGGTGCTAACATCATCAAGGTAATCGGTGAAGGTTTTGCGCCAGCCGATTTCGAAGCCCAGGTCAAAGCTCTTGTTCAGCTTGTAGCGTACACCACCACCAAACGGAATAGATACCTGCCACAGGCCGTAGGTGCTGCCACCGGCCAAGCGCTGGCCTTCGGTGCCTAGAGGCTGCAGGGCAACGTAGCTACCGTTGTACAGACCCTTGGGGTTGTGGTGAAATACAGCTACACCACCGAATACGTAAGGAACGAAATCGGGACGCTTCAAATAGTTGTTGCGGTTCTCGATCAGGTCGAAGATACCAACCGCCGACAATTCTACGATGTCGTTGCGGAAATTCATGTTCCGGTTGTATCGGAACTTAGCATCCTGGTCGGTGTCGTCAGCGGCTTTGGCGTCGTCACCGGTGATGCGGCCGTACGACAAAGCAGCACGGGCAGAAATCCGTGGGGCGAAGCGACGCGTGTAAGTTACGCCAAGGTTGGGGCGAGTAGCTGCAAAGCGCAAGCTCGTGATGCTAGGCTTGGGCACTACGTCACCAAAATAGTTCATGGCGTTAAGAGTAACGCCAACGGAGTTGTACTGCTTCCGCTTGCTGAACTGCTGGGCACTCGCCTGGTTGGCCACCAGCACCAGCGCCAGTACCAGCGTCAGGGTGAGAGTCAAGAGTTTCTTCATACTACTGTGGAGCGGTTTTTTAAGAATATCGAAGTTCAGAAAAGCGGGAATGCCAAATGGGCACGGTTGCAGTCAGTGACAAAAGTACTAGGACGAGTGAGTATTAAAAACAATTCATAGAAAAAATCCGATGCTTTACACGGACAGTGCAACAGGATTACGACGATCAAGCCCCCAGTTTAATTTGCTGCGTAAGGTACTGAGGAAATTCACGTGATTCAGCTTGACGAGTTTTGCATCGAACATCTCACGCCGGACAGCTATTTGCACACCTGCATCTACCGTAACTGATCGGGAATCAAGAGAAAGCAAAAAATTATTGCTGCGACCCTCGATTTCGAAAGAGATTACGCTACGGTCGGGCACAATCAACGGCCGGACATTGAGGTTGTGGGGGCATACGGGCGAAATGACGAAATTGTTGGTTTGGGGCAGCATCACCGGCCCCCCGCAGCTGAGCGAATACCCGGTGGAGCCAGTAGGAGTAGATACCACCAGCCCATCGGCCCAATAAGAATTCAAGTATTCGCCATCGATGTAGGTGTGAACCACAATCATGGAAGACGTGTCACGCTTCAGGATGGAAAACTCATTCAAGCCGAAATCCAACCCTTGAAAAACGTCTGGGTCAGTATCAGCGTGGATAAGGCTCCGGGTTTCAAGCCCAAAGTGCCCCCGGTAAAGTGCGTCGACGGCTTGCGTAATCTGGTCTGGGGGAACAGTAGATAAAAAGCCTAGCCGACCAGTGTTGATACCAAGAATGGGGATTTGGAACCGCCCGACGTAGGTAACGGTATCGAGTAAGGTGCCATCCCCGCCAATGCTGAGCACAAAATCGGTTCCGTAAAGCGAATCGCCCCTTCCGAACCGGCGGATGCCCTCAGGCAAGCGGACATGCGGCTCCAGGATTTCACAAAAAGACGCAGCAACGCTAATCTGGGCGTGCCGAGCCGCCAGATCGTCGAACAGCGCTTGCAAATGCGGCGCCATATCGGCACCGAATGGTTTTCCCAAGATGGCAATGCGCATACGCGGAAGAAGGCCTTACACTTGGCCGCTTAGATGGGAAACTCGGTTCGGAAAAAAAAGCCCCCGAAACCGTTTCGGGTTCGGGCGTATTCCAAGGTAAACACGCGGTCGTAATAAGTGACTACGTGCAAGCCAACGCCTGCACTGGCTAACAGTTGATTGGGCAGGCGGTTTGAGGCCGGTACGGAACGCTCGGCTACGTACCCGGCATCGGCAAAGGTATTTAAATAGACCACCAACGGAATGCGGTCCAGCCGGGCGTCGTTGAGCATGGGCAAATCCAATCGCCCGGCATCGAAGAGCCGCAAGGACAGGCCCTGCCGCACCACGGCGTGGTGCCGGCCATCGACCACATACGCATCGTAGCCGCGCACCAGGGATTGGCGGAAACCGAGGGCGTGACTATCGGCATAGGCAAGACGGCGAGCGAGGCGCAGGCGCAGATTGCTACTGACGCTGTAATAGAAGCCGTGGCCTAGATCAACGTATCGGGCGTAGAGCAGCGTGGCCGCGGTGATGGGCGGTAAGCCAGACGTAAGGTAGCGCCGATGGGCCAAGGAAGCCTGTAGAAAGGAGCCGCTCAACGGATAAGCAAAGGTGTTGCGCCGATTCAGGGTGCGGGATACTACCAGCTCGGCGTACTTGCGTTGCGTGGCTCCGAGGAAATACTCGGGGTTGCGCAACCGCACGGAATCCGTGATTCGATCAGTGTAGTAGTAAGCTTCTAGAGTCGTAAGCCGCTGCACCGTACGCCGCCACCGCAGCCCACCGCTTACGTACCATCGTTGAATGGGGAATTCATCATCGGAACGGTAGGCCAGCAGCTGATCCTGTCGAGTGGCATAATCTACGGCACGGCTTTGCTGTAGCGAAGCGCCTAGCGAAACACCAAGCCGGCGGGAACGACGGCTAACAGTAGGCGCGATATAGAAGAGCTCGTACTTGCGGTTGAAGCCTAGTTGCAGATTACCAAACAACTGCTCATTGCGCCCGCGAAAATTGTAGCGCATGACGTGTAGCCCGTAATCAAGGCGGCGCCACCGGTCGGGTCGGTCAAGCCAAGAGCGGAAATTGCGGTCGGCTAACGAAAATATCGGAACCGGAAAGGTGTACCACCTCTCCTGCATCCCAAACAGCACAACCAATTCCCCCTCACGACAAGTGACTTGCGTATTTACCTGATTGAAGAGTTGCAGGTTGAAAATACGCAAGCGGTTACGCTCTAGCTGCTGGGCTAGCGTCGCTACCGGTAGTGAGTCGCCTTCTTTGAACTCAAGCTCCGCACGCAGGATGTATTCCTTGGTGACTTCGTTGCCGACAAACAGCAACTGGCTTACCCGCACTTTGGTGTAACCGGGACACTGAGCTAAAGTCAGACTGTCTAGGCTTGCCCGGCGAACGGAATCGGGTACTGGATTATTCGCTTCATAAAGCTGGCCAAAAGCATCAGTTTCCCCAAAGGGTTTGGGAACGGCCAGAACCGGCAGTGCGCTGACAAGAAGCCACAGCCACGCTGTGAGTAATACTGCTCGCACTAACTATAAACTCAGGTAACGCATCAGCGCATCGAGGCGCTCCTGGTCGGCTTCGGTAATTTCGCCGCTGCCGCTAAACTGAGCCGTAATCACGTAACCAAACCGCTCAAGCGTGGCCACGATGCGGTTCATGCTGTTGGTGTTGATCTTGATGGTGAGTCGGATGCTCTGAGGGTCGTTTTCGTCCTCGGCCACGTGGGCGCTCAGCACCTTGGCGTTGTTTTCCTCGATGTACCGGCTGATCTGACTCAGGGAATAATCGCGCTCGGGCATTGCCAATACCAAGATGCCGCTTTCGCCGGCGGTGCCCGGTAGTTGACCAAAAGCCGCTAGCGTATCTCCTACGGTAACCACCCCCAGGTATTCGCGTCGGTCATCGAGCACAGGCACCAGCTGCACTTTGTTGCGAATGGCCATTTCCATCACGCTATAAAAGTGCTGGTCGCGCTGCACGTGCACTTCGGAAAACCCAAAGGGCACATTGGAAAGCAGTTGATCGGGGTCGGCGGCCACATCGATCAGGTCTGACTCGGTAATCATACCACGGTACTGCCGGTTTTGAACCACCGGGAGTTGATCCACGTGGAATTCCTCCAGCCAACGCGCTGCCTTGCCGGCGGAGTCAGACACCTTCAACGGGGGTATCATCTGGTTGAGCAGGTCTTCGGCGAGCATAGAATGCATAGCGGCCTGGGTAAGCGGTGGAAAACAAGTCGCAGCTATATAAGCAACAAAGGCCCATCTAGGTTGCACTGGCTTTCGAAAAAGGCAGTACTCCCCTCGGACGCGACTGAACACTACGAGTAAACGAGCCGATTGGCTGCGTTTTGGTTGCAGGCTAAGCGCCTACGACTGATTGCGGCACTGCTTGCTGCAAAAACCGACGCAGCAGGCGGTTGAAGGCCTGCGGACGCTCCATCATGGGCGCATGGCCACAGTGGTCCATAAAATGTAGTTCCGACTGAGGCAACAGGCGGTGAAATTCATGGGCTACCATCGGCGGCGTGATGGTATCGTTAAGGCCCCAAATCAACAGTACTGGGGCCTTGATCTTGCTTAGGTCCTTAGTCAGGTTATGACGCTGCGCCGACCGGGCAATGGTAATGATACGCAGACACTTGGCATTGGAGTTGGTGATATCAAACACCTCATCCACCAGCTCCTTAGTGGCCACTTTGGGGTCGTAGAAGGTATAGGCTACGCGCTCTTGTACATAGGCGTAGTCACCGCGGCGGGGGAACGAGCCGCCCATGGAATCCTCAAACAAGCCACTGCTCCCCGTGAGTACCATGCGCTGCACGCGGGCTGGATTGCGCAGGGCATACACCAGCGCTACGTGTCCCCCGAGAGAATTGCCGAGCACGGTAGCGCGCTCGTTCAGGCCCATGGCTTTCACAAAGTCTTCTACAAACTCTACTAATCCGGAAATACCGGCCCGGGTGAGAGGCAACTCGTAAACGGGCAGCATGGGAATGACGACCCGGTAGTCGCGGGCAAATTCTTCGATAACGCCCTGCCAATTGCTCAACGCCCCAAACAGACCGTGCAGCAGCAGCAATACGTCGCCGCTACCCTCATCCACATATTTGAACCCGTTGCGCTGCTTAATCTGCAATTCCATCGTTCTCAATAAGCACTTCTGGCACGGCCAGCGAACCGGCCACACCTTTGCAATGATACACAATCCGCACCCAATTGCGCAGTATAGCCAAGCCCTGTGTTGTTAGCAATGCCTCGGGGTGAAACTGCACTCCATAAAGCGGCAGATGGCGGTGGCGCAGCGCCATTAGTTCATAATGTGCATCGGCAGTATACGCCAAGGGCAGCAAACAAGATGGCAACTGATGCAGCACCAACGAATGATACCGCGTAATCGGCATGTGCGTGGACAGCCCGTCAAACAACGCATCGGTTGGCTCGGTGACCACCATATCCGACACTTTGCCGTGCATGGGGCGGGCAGCCCGGCCTAACTCAGCGCCAAAAAACTCTCCCAATGCCTGGTGGCCAAGACACACGCCCAGCATCGGTACCTGCTGATGCACCTGCGCCAGCAGTTCCATCATGACGCCAGCCTGCCGAGGTGAGCCTGGCCCCGGCGACAATACCACGGCATCAAACGCTAAGGGGAGTAGTTCAGCTAGGGGCGTATCGTTACGGCGCACGACTACTTCCGCCCCAAGCTGCCGGAAGTAATCCAGCAGGTTGTAGGTGAAGGAATCAAAATTATCGAGCAGCAGCAGACGCATTGGCCAGTGGCGGACTTGCAGGAAAGGGAAACGATGAAACGACGCTCGGCCACCTCACAATTTCTCTTGCTTACAAGTTCATATTCAAAACACGTTGCGCAAGGCAGTGAGCAATTCCGCAGCGAAGGGCAACACAAAACCCACGAGCTGCAGCGCAACCGGCGACGCCTGCTCTACAATGGGCAGTAGCATGGAATCGTGCGCCAGTTCTTTGCCGATAGGCATACCCGCCAGGCCGGTACCGTAGAGCAACAAGCTCAAGCCCAATACCCATTTCAACAACCCGGCAGCGCCACCCAGCAAATTATCCAAGACCCCTAGAGGCGTAAGGTGCACCACGCTTTTCAGCATGCCACCAGCCATGTGTACACCCCAGGCAATTAGGGCAAAAACCAGCAGAAAGGATACCAATGGCAACATACCGAAGGCTTCGCCTACGTAATGCCGCACCAAGGGAACAGCGGCGTTCAGAAGCTTTAGCCCGCCAATTACACCTAGTACAAAAGCCACCAAAGACGCCACCTCCAGCACAATACCCCGCCGGAAACCTTTAACGGCTCCGATGGCTAACGGCAGCAGCAGCAACAAATCGAAGCCGGACATTTTACCTTGACGAGGTGATTCCCCAGTGGGAGTGCATGTGCTTAAGTCAGGGTATTAGCTTGAGCTAAGCACATGCACTCCCACTAGCACCTTAAAAATTCGTATTGTTCAGCAGGCGGTTTACCTCCTGTGAAATGGCGCGGCCATCAGCTTGGCCAGCCAGTTCGCGGGCAGCTACGCCCATTACTTTGCCTAGGTCTGATGGGCCGGTGGCGCCTACGCGGTTGATGATACCCACGAGGCGCTCCGTTAGGTCAGCGTCGGAGAGCTGAGCGGGCAGGTACTCCTCAATGATGGCTAACTCGGCCAGCTCGACTTCCTCCAGATCGGAGCGAAATTGCTTCTGGTAGGTTTCGGCGGCTTCACGGCGCTGCTTGGCAGCTTTGTTCAGCAGCTTGAGCTCCGTGTCGGGCGTGATTACGCCGTTGGCCCCTTCAGCCGTTTCGGCCAGCATAATCTGAGACTTGATGCTGCGCAGGGCAGTGAGGCGAAGCTTGTCCTTGGCCAGCATGGCCTTTTTGATATCAGCGTCGATTCGTTCTTTCAGCGTCATAGGTAGGCGGCAATAAAAATGAGGTGCAAGATTAGTTCTTTTGGGCAGACCGCTAATACGGGCAGTTAAACAGCCCGGGTACCAGCCAGCAGCTGCTGACGAAAAGCCGCTTGTTCGTCGACGTATAGCGCGACACAATTTACAGTGCGGCGGATGCCATACATACCTTCGCAGCTAACGGGCTCGGACAGTCTCAGCAGGACGTTAGGTGTTGTCAGAAGGGGTTTAGCCAGGTTCAGCGTGCCTTTGCGGGCCGCGGGTTCATCGCGCAGCTCCTCCACCGCCACGATAGAGGCCCGTGGCACCACCACGCGCCATATTATCCCGACGCGCAATATCAGTTGCTCATCGGTCAGCACCACGGGGCGCAGAACCACGGCGCGTAGGTGCGCTACTAAGAACAGTAGCGTGTATAGGTCTAGAACCAGCACGATCATAGCCGCAGTACTACTCCACCGCGACACCAAGAGATGCACGACTACCGTTTCGACTACCGATAGGCCAGCCAGGGTGATGATAAGCGCCGAGAATCCAGACTCCCGGTAGTTGGTGAAGCCGGTTTCCTCCGGGGCCACTTCAGGAGCGGCGCGCCAGCTCAGCAAGGCGTAGCGGAAAAGCGAGATTTCCGACAGCAACGGCTTCAGTGCCCTGCCAAACACGCTTTGAAAGGCCGCTGCCAGGTTCAATTGGAAGTCGGCGCTGTGCTGCCGGGCGGCCTGGTAGGCGCGAACCAAGCGCCGCAGATTCACTACGGCCATTGCGGCGGCGCCCGCCTCCAGCAATACTAGGCTATGTCCCGCCCACCGCAGATATAGCTGCTGGGGCGCAGGAATTAGGAAATGACCAATGGCCAGCGCTGCACCAAACGCGGCCACCACCGAAGCAGCCGGCAGGCGGTAACGCCGCACAATAAACCAGTAGTACAGCAGCGGAATGCCGATCAGCAGATCGAAGGTGACAGCCGCGGGCAAGGCAGGCTGCAGGGCAAACTCCGGCAGCAGGACTACGAGCCGCTCGACAAATAAAAGTGTCAACAGCAAGCCGGCAAACCAGAACAAGGGGCGTAAACGGGGGGCAAGGGTTAGCATCGTACAGATGAAAGGCGGAAACTGTGTACCGCCGGGGCCCTTCCCTTTATCTTTGACGGCTTACTGACCGTATGGGCTCTGGCAGCTACAGATATGACAAAACTCAGCGTAAACATAAACAAAATAGCGACCCTGCGGAACGCCCGGGGCCACAACCGTCCCGATGTATTGCAGGCAGCTCGCGACTGTGAGCGTTTCGGTGCCCAGGGCATCACGGTGCACCCGCGTCCCGACGAGCGGCACATTCGCTACCAGGATGTGCGCGACCTGAAAAGCATTGTAACTACCGAGCTGAACGTAGAAGGCAACCCGACCCCTGATTTCCTCGACCTGGTGCGCGAGGTGCGCCCCGAGCAGGTCACTTTAGTCCCCGATGCGCCCGACGCCATTACCTCCAACGCGGGTTGGGATACCATGCGCCATCAGCAACAGCTGACGAACATTGTGACGGAGCTAAAGGCACTGGGCTGCCGGGTGAGCATTTTCCTTGACCCCGATGTGGAAATGGTCAAAGCTGCCGTGGGCACCGGTGCCGACCGCATTGAGCTGTATACCGAAGCCTACGCCAGCGGCTACCATCAGGACCGTGAAGCCGCCGTGGCCCCCTACCGGGCTGCCGCTCTCATGGCACAGCAATTGGGCTTGGGCTTGAACGCAGGCCACGACCTAGACCTCGACAACCTAGCCTACCTGAAACAAGAGTTGCCCGGCCTGCAGGAAGTCAGCATCGGTCACGCGCTTATCTGCGATGCGCTGTACCTGGGCTTGGAGAATACCATTCAACTGTACCGCCGCCAATTGGTGTAAATAGCTGAACTTGTGAAATGCGGAACATGACATTGCATGTCATTGACCACTCACCCTACCAGCGCTGTTGCCTTGCCCCGACTACCCCTCTCCCACTTTCTGGCCGGCCCCCACGATGCCCCCATCTTTGATGCGCGGGCGCCGCTGGAGTATGCGCAAGGGCACATTCCGGGGGCCGTCAGCTTCCCCATTTTTTCCGACGAGGAGCGGGCCCGCATTGGCACTACTTATAAAAAGGTCAGCCAGGAAAAGGCCGTGCTGCTCGGGTTGGACCTCTTCGGACCGAAGATGAGCCAGATGGTGAAGCAGGCCCAGAAGCTGGCCCCCAACAAGGAGGTGCGGCTGCACTGCTGGCGCGGCGGCATGCGCTCCGGCGCCATGCAGTGGCTGCTGGAGTTGGCTGGCTTTCGGGTGCACCTACTCGATAAAGGCTACAAAGATTACCGCCGTTGGGCGCTGGCCGAGTTTGCCCGCCGGCGGCCACTGCTGGTGCTGGGCGGCCTTACCGGCTCGGGCAAAACCGATGTACTCCAAGAACTGGCCCGGCAAGGCGAGGCTATTATCGACCTGGAAAAACTGGCGCAGCACAAGGGTTCTGCCTTCGGTGCCATTGGCTTGCCACCCCAGCCTACTGCCGAACAATTCGAGAATGACTTGGCCTGGGAACTGCATCAAGTTGCCGCGATGCCGCGCATCTGGGTAGAAGACGAAAGCCGTACAGTGGGCTCGGTACCGGTGCCCGGCCCCCTATTCGAGCAGATGCAACGGGCGCCGCTGGTGGTGCTGGAAATTCCCAAAGCGGTGCGCACCCGCAAGCTGGCCGAAGAGTACTGCCGCCACGAACCCCAACTGCTGCGCGAAGCCATTTCCCGCATCCAACGGAAGCTCGGCGGCTTGTTGGCCAAGGATGCGCTAGCCGCCATCGACGCCGGCGACATGGAGAAGATGGTAGATATTGCCCTCGGCTACTACGATAAGACGTACGGCTACGGCCTGGAAGCACGCCGCGGCACGGTGCCCATGCTACGCCTACCCTCAAATACCTGCGACCCGCAAGTAAATGCCGAGTTGGTGCTGGCGGCCATGCGAAGCACCCCCACTTTTATGTCTCCCTCCATTCCGCATCAGTCCGATGCAGCCTAAGCTCCGCGTTGCGCGCCCAACCTGTAATCTGGAGGCCCTGCTTCCCTTTTACCGCGACGGACTGGGGTTCCAAGTTCTCGGTCAGTTCGAAGACCACGCCGGTTTTGATGGGCTGATGCTGGGACACCCCCAAGCGCCGTATCACCTGGAATTTACCTTCGAACGCGGCCACTCCGCGGGCGGTGCGCCGTCGCCAGAACACTTACTCGTCTTTTATTACCCTAACGCTACCGACTGGCAGCAAGTGGTGCAACGGATGGAAACACATGGCTTCACGCCCGTAGCCGCTCACAATCCTTACTGGGACCAACACGGCCGCACTTTTCAGGACCCCGACGGCTACCGCGTGGTGCTGCAGCAAGCTGCCTGGGAAATTTAGCGCGGCCCGCGGTTGTTTGCTTACCTCCTACCTTCGCTACCTATGAACGCTGATCCGCTCGCCTCTGCCGCTCCGGAAGCCATTCGCCTGACCCAATACAGCCACGGTGCCGGCTGCGGCTGCAAAATCGCCCCGAAAGTGCTGGACCAGATCCTGCACACCACCGTCCCTCAGCCCCACGACGAACGCCTGCTCGTGGGCAATAGCTCCCGTGACGACGCGGCCGTGTACGACTTGGGCACCGGGCAGGCCCTGATCAGCACTACCGATTTCTTCATGCCCATCGTCGACGACGCGTATGACTTCGGGCGCATTGCCTCGGCCAACGCCATTTCGGATGTGTATGCCATGGGCGGCCGACCGGTGCTGGCCATTGCCGTGCTGGGCTGGCCCATCGATAAGCTGGCACCCGAGGTGGCCCGACGCGTAATTGAAGGTAGCCGTAGCATCTGCGCCGAGGCGGGCATTGTGCTGGCCGGTGGCCATAGCATCGATTCACCGGAGCCTATTTTCGGCCTGGCAGTAAACGGCTTAGTAGATATCAATAATCTCAAGCGCAACGATACAGCCACCGAAGGCTGTCTGCTGTATCTGACCAAACCCCTGGGCGTGGGCATGCTCACCACGGCTCAGAAAAAAGGTTTGCTTACCGCGGAAGACGCTCAGCTGGCTCCGCGTCAGATGATGCAGCTCAATAAACTTGGTGAGCCGCTCGGGCGCTTGGCCGAAGTAAAAGCCATGACCGACGTGACGGGCTTTGGCTTGCTTGGCCACTTGGCCGAAGTGGCCGAAGGCAGTGGGCTCACGGCCGAAATTGACTTTAGTCGCGTACCGCGCATCGCCGCGGCCGAAGCTTATCGGCAGCAGAAAGCTATTCCGGGCGGTACGCACCGCAACTGGGATTCATACGGCCACAAGATTGGCGACATCACCGAGGAGCAGCGCCACTGGCTTTGCGACCCCCAAACCTCGGGTGGCCTGCTGGTGTGCGTAACGCCCGAAGGCCGCACGGCCGTGGAAGCGCTGCTACGTGAAGCTGGCTTGGCGGCCGAGCCATTCGGGGAGCTGCGCGCCCGCCGTACCGACGAGCCGTTTATCCTCGTGCGTTAATGCGGCGGTTGCTCTGGCCGCTGGTTCAGCTGGTAGTGGCCGTGGGCGCCCTGAGCATGGGGCTGCAGTGGCTGATGCGCTTGTTTGGCCGGCGCCGTACTGTATTTCAGGTAAACTACTGGCGGGGCGTGTATCTACTGATCTGGCCCCTAGCTAGCTTATCAGTGGGGTTGCCTTTGCTTGGTCCGCTGCTGGCTGGCCGCGCCACGGTGTATGAGGCTGCTTTGTTTGGGCTGTTGGCCCTTACGGTGCTCAGCTTTTCGCTGCCCAGCTTCGTGCTACATGCCCAGTATTACCTGCGCAATCGGCAAGCCAGCGTGCTGTTTGATCCGAAGACCAACTTCTTGGAAGTATACGAAGGCAGCAACCAGCTGCCCTTTCAACGACGCGATGTGACGCGGGTAGAATATCACGTGTGCCGCTCCCCGCGCGCGTTCTGGAGCAGCTATGAGTATCTGCAGCTTTTTCTGGCCGATGGGCGCGTGATTACCATTACCTCGCTGCTGTTGAATCTGGCTCCCTTGGCCGAATTTCTGCGGCATACCAATCTAGAGCGCCACCAGCGCTGGTTTTGCTGGGTTCGATGACATGGCATTGAAACTTTCGACTGGCCCTTATCTTAGTAGGCGTTTCTGTTCGGCCTCCGCTTTCACCGACCTCCTATTGCACTTCATGCGGCGGTTTTTGCTTTGGTGGGTAATGCTTTGGTGTGGGCCTGCGGTTCACGCGCAGGACACTACTGCCGTAAACCAACTGCAACTACGGCTAGCTTCCCTGCCGAACGATACCAGCCGGGTACGCACGCTTAGCCAGCTCTGCTACGCCCTGCACGACACAGCCCCAACGCGTGCCCTGAAGCTGGGGGAAGCAGCGGTGGACCTGGCCCGAAAAATTGAAGACCAGCCCGGCTTGATGCGGGCCTTATTAAACTTGGCCAGCTGCTACGCCAACCTTTCCGACGGCCCGCACGCCTTGGAGCTGCAGCAAGAAGCTCTCACGCTGGCCCGGCAACTTCGCCACCTCGATGGCATCGTGCGCAGCTACGCCGCCATCGGTAGCATTCATCACGAACGACGCGACACCGCCAGTGCGTGGAAAAATTACCGCCAAGCGCTTGCTCACGTGCGCGAACCCGGCGTAAGCGTACGCACACAGCTCATGCTGTACGGCAATCTGGGCGGGCTTTTTTTTTACAAAGGCCAGCATTCCAAGGGGCTCGACTTTACCCGCCAAGCCATGCTACTGGCCCGCCGCACCGGCGACCGGGCCGGCGAGGCCATGTACCTGGGGCACATGGGCACGCATTATCTGCAGCTAGAGCGTTACGATGTGGCCGAGGGCTTGCTTCGCAAGGCTCTGCTGATGAGTTCATCGGCGCAAAATCCCCGTTTTGAAACCAGCCAATTAGAACTGCTAGCCACTGTGCTGCTCCTGCGCGGGCAGTTGGACGAAGCCGAGGAGCTAACCCGCCGGGCACTGCAGCAAGCCCGCCAGATCAGGTTTCAGGAACGCGTGCTTGATGCTTATGACCTGATGGCCAACATCAGCGTGAGCCGCAATGACTACGAGGAGGCCTACAACTGGCGGCAGCTGTACGACGGACTGAACGATACCCTGAATAGCCGCTCGCGCCTAACTACGCTATCAGCCCTCCAAACCCGCTACGAAACGCACGAGAAGGAAAATCAGATTCGGCTGCTCACGCACCGCTCGGAACTGCAGCAGCTTCGCAACCGGGAGCTGTGGGTGGTAGTCGGCACGCTGGTGCTGGGCTTGGTGGGCGTGGGCGGTCTAACGCTAAAGCTGCGCCGCAGCCAGCAGGCATTAGCTACCAACCACGCCGCCCTAGAAAAAGCCAACGCCGAAACCCGGCAGCTGATTGCCAGTAAGGACCGCCTTTACTCCATCGTAGCCCACGACCTGCGCGGCCCGGTCACCTCGTTTATGGGCGTAACCGAGCTCATCGATTTCTACCTGCGCACGGGTGATGAGGCGGGCCTGCGCCGCTTGCCGACCCAGGTACGCCAATCGGCTCATCACCTGAATAGCCTGCTTGACAACTTGTTGAACTGGGCCGTGAGCCAAACTGGCGAGCTGGCTTTTCAGCCCCAACAGCTGGCTGTTGGCCAGTTACTGTGTGATAATATTGAGCAGCATCAGCACGCCGCAGAAGCGCGCCAAATTAAACTAACCGCGACCCAGTCCGAAGGTCTGTGTGCGTGGGCCGATGTGAACATGACGCGCACGATTTTGCGCAACCTCATCGGCAATGCCTTGAAGTTCAGCCCAACTGGTGGCACCATCCGGCTGGCAGCAGCTCTGTCTTCCGACGACAAGACGGTAAAGGTTACGGTGGCCGACAGCGGCTGTGGCATGACGCCCGAACAAATTCAGGCCGTGCTTCATCCGGGCTTGAGTCCTACCCCGCCCGTCGTGGGCCGGGCGCGTTCAGGTACCGGGCTAGGGCTACAGCTCTGCTTGGCCTTTGTGAAGCGGCAGGGCGGCGAACTAACCATTAGCAGCAGCCCGGGCGTGGGAACCACCGTGCAGTTCACCCTGCCGCGGGCTAGAAGCTAAACGTGATGCCGCCGGAAGCGTTTAAACAATCCTTCCGACCTTTGCTTCATGCTACAATTGCACTACCGCGAAGCGGGCCAAGGCCGTCCGCTGGTTATTCTTCACGGCCTGTTTGGCACTCTTGATAACTGGCAAACCCTGGCCCGGCGCTGGTCCGAGCATTTCCGCGTCATTGCGGTGGATTTGCGCAACCACGGCCGCTCACCGCATCACCCTGAGCACAGCTACGAGCTGATGGCGCAAGACGTGCTCGGCTTGTTCGATCAGCTAGGCCTCACTGGCGACGAAGTGACGTTGATGGGCCATAGCATGGGCGGCAAAACCGCCATGCGCCTGGCCCTGAGCTACCCCGAGCGGCTGGCAAAGCTCGTGGTTATTGACATCGCGCCGCGCTTTTCCGATATGAGCCATCAAGATGGCATTCTGGAAGGCCTGAACGCAGTGAACCTGGCAACTCTGGAAAACCGCCAGGAAGCTGACGCCGCCTTGGCGCAGCACATTCGCCAGCCGGGCGTGCGGCAGTTTCTGCTAAAAAACCTTTACCGGCGCGAAGACAATTCCTTTGCCTGGCGCCCGAACCTGACCGCGTTGACGGCCGAAATGGAAGCCATTGGGGCCGAAATCACGGCTGAACAGCCTTTCCTGAAGCCAGCCTTGTTTATTCGCGGCGGGAAATCGGATTACATCAGCACCGAAGACAAGCTCTACGGCATTCCGACGCTGTTCCCCAACTCAGTGGTGGAAACCATACCGGACGCGGGTCACTGGGTACACGCCGAAGCTCCTGATAAAATCTTCGAGCTGATAACTGCCTTTGCTGCCTCATGAGCACCGGCACGCTCTACCTCATTCCTACCGTTCTGGCCGACGATACGGCAGTAGCCGTGCTTCCGGCTCAGGTGCCCGAGCGAGTGGCAGCGCTACGGTATTTCTTGGTGGAAAACGCGCGCACGGCCCGCCGCTTTATCAAGCAAGTGGCCCCCGCGCAGGTAATAGAGGAGCTCCGCATCAGCATCATCGACAAAGACTCTACTGAGGCCCAGGTGCGGGCAGCCCTGCAGCCCGTCTTAAAGGAAGGTCTTGATGTAGGCGTGATGTCCGAAGCCGGTTGTCCGGGCATCGCCGACCCAGGTGCTTTGCTGGCGCGCGAGGCGCACCGATTGGGTGTGCGGGTGGTGCCGTTGGTGGGGCCGTCTTCGTTGCTGCTGGCGCTGATGGGCTCGGGCATGAACGGGCAGAGCTTTGCTTTTCACGGTTACCTGCCCATCGAGCGTGGGAAACGGGTGGCAGCTATCAAGCAACTGGAGCGCAACGCCCAGCAGTTGCACCAAACCCAGCTCTTCATCGAAACACCCTACCGCAACGGGCAGCTAATGGAGGATCTGCTCACAACGCTGCAGCCCATTATGCGCCTGTGCATCGCGGCCAACCTGACGGCTCCGAACGAGTATCTGCGCACTGATACGGTAGCCGGCTGGAAGGGCAAGCTACCGGAGATACACAAGCAGCCCGCAGTGTTTCTGATCGGCGTGTAGTCAGGGCTGACTGTCTTATCACCGTTCGGCTGTTATCCGAAGCAACGCGAAGGACCTTACCAAGCTAGAACTTGTCGTTAAGACGATTGTCGTTCATGCGGGGTAAGGTCCTTCGCGTTGCTCCGGATAACATAATAAACAACGAGTTGTCGGGTGCCTTCCTACTTCATCAGCTGATACACCAGCAACGACATCACGTAGGCCAGGCCGGTCATGTAGGTCATCTGGAGCAGCGGCCAGGTCCACCCTTTGGTTTCGCGGTAGGTAGTGGCCAAGGTGCTCACGCACTGCATGGCAAACACGTAGAACACCAGCAACGAAGCGGCGCGGGCCGGGGTAAAGAAAGGCTGGCCGTTTTCGTCTTTCTCGGCGCGCAGCTTGTCCTGCACCGTGCTCATATCTGCATCCTGCCCTACGCTGTAAATGGTGGAGATGGTGCCCACGAACACTTCCCGAGCAGCAAACGAAGTCAGCAGCGCGATGCTTACTTTCCAGTCGAAGCCCAAAGGGCGCACGGCTGGCTCGATGCTGCGGCCAAACACCCCGGCGTAGGAATTTTCAAGCTTATGAGCTGCTATCAGGTTATCGGTCTGCTCGGAAGTAAGCTGTTGCTGCGAGGCTTCGGTGCGCGCTTTCAGCTCGGCCCGTTGCAGCGCGTCGCCAGGTCCGTAGGAGGCCAGCACCCACAGCAGCACCGAAATAGCCACGATGATTTTACCGGCCTGGAAAATGAAGGCCTTCACCTTTTCCACAATGGTCAGGCCCACGTTTTTCCAACGCGGCCACCGGTACACCGGGAATTCCATGATGAAGAAGCTCCGCTCCTTGGCCCGCAGCAGCGTTTTGAGCACCCAGGCCGAAAGCACCGCCGATACGAAGCCCAGCAGGTACAGTCCCATCAGTACCACCCCCTGCAGGTTGAAGATGCCCAACACTCGCTGATCGGGAACTACCAAAGCCACCAGCACCGTGTACACCGGAATGCGTGCCGAGCACGACATCAGCGGCGTGACGAAGATGGTGATGATGCGGTCTTTCCAGTTCTCAATGGTGCGGGCGCTCATAATAGCCGGCACGGCACAGGCCATACCCGAAATCAAGGGCACCACGCTCTTCCCGTTCAAGCCAAACTTGCGCATGATACGGTCCATCATGAACGTGACCCGGGCCATGTAACCCGACTCCTCCAACACGGCAATGAATGCGAAGAGCAGCGCAATCTGCGGAATGAACATCAGTACCCCGCCCAAGCCGGCCAGAATGCCGTCGGTGAGCAGGTCGATTAAAGGCCCCTCGGCCTGCCCTTTGATCTGACTGCTGATCCAGGCTACACCCTGGTCGAGCATATCCATAGGATATTCGGCCCAGGCGAAAATAGCCTGAAACAGCAGAAACAGAATGCTCAGGAAGATTAGGTAGCCCCAGACGCGGTGGGTAAGCACCCGGTCAATCTTGTTGCTGTACGACTCGTTTTTCTCGGCCCGTGTCACGCGCACCACGTCCAGTAGCAGCTCCGAAATGCGGGCGTAACGGTCGATGGTTTCCTGCGCCTGCAGCGCTACCGAATCAAACTGATACTTCTGCCGCAGTTCGTGGATGTAGACCCGGTCGTCGGCCGAGAGAAACTTCAGCCGCTCGTACTGGTGCGCGTAGTGCAGCGCCAGATAATCGTTGTGCAGGTTGAAGTAGTACCGAATCTGCCGGATCATCGGCAGCAGTTCCTCCGAAGGCTGATAGAACGTCTGAGAAGGTGGCCCCAACTCCTGCGCCATCACAATCTTGAGCGCCGTAACGCCCACGCCCTTGCGAGCATTCATCGGAATGACGGGCACGCCCAACTGCTGCTGCAGCTCCGCCACGTCGATTTGCACGCCGTGCTGCTCAGCGGTGTCCATCATATTGAGGGCAAACACCATCGGCAGCTGCAAATCGGCTAGCTGCGTGAACAGCAAGAGGTTGCGCTTCAAGTTGGAAGCGTCGGCCGTCACCACCACGTAATCGGGATATTCGCTGGAGCCTTTGTCGTAGAGCAGGTCGGTGATGACCTTTTCATCGAGGCTCTTGGGGTACAGCGAGTAAGTGCCAGGCAAGTCGATAATACTGGCCCGGTGGTGAGACGTAAGCTGCGTTACGCCGGTTTTGCGGTCCACCGTCACGCCGGGGAAGTTGCCGACTTTCTGGTTTAAACCCGTCAGCTGGTTAAACAGCGAGGACTTACCCGAATTGGGATTGCCGATGAGGGCAATGCGCGTGTGCCGATCGGACGCCTGCGGGCCCAGACCTGCGGCTACGGCCGCTTGCTGATCCTGTACCGGATCAGGTATCAATACCACCTCACTTGCCATCCACCGCGGCGTTAGTCTTTAAGCATGATCGTTGCTGCTTCGCTCACCCGCAACGACAGCGTGTATTCGCCATCGACGTGCAGGGTAATTGGGCAGCCCAACGGCGCACGGCCGCTTAGCGTCACCTGCGTGCCCGGGATACAACCCATTTCCAGAAGCTTGAGTGCCATTTCGGGGTCTTTCAAGCAGCAGATAGTACCCGATTCGCCCATACGCAGATCTTTGACGCTGCGGGGCGTGGTGGCAGTAGCAACGGACAAGGTAGGCACGGGCGGGGAGGATTATTTAGACAAGCTATAAACAAAGGTACGTCCCGCAAAGGTTTCCGCCAAAACAGAAGGATTTCAGACTAAGCCGCGTAGCACTTAGCAGCGTCCGAATTGCACTCTTATAAATATTCTAAGTAGGCTTGCAGAACACGAGTAAACTGCTTGTATTTTTGGCATATAATCCACCGCTTATGCTCAGACGCCTACTCTTTTTCGTTGCGCTAGGTTGGTTGCTTCCTCAGTTGGTCAGTGCGCAGGATAACCGCATTACGGGCCGTGTGGTCGACACCAAGACTAAGGAGCCCATCCCATTTGCCTCTATCGGCCTCAAAGAAGAACAAACCGGTGCTCTCACCAACGAGTACGGTTTCTTCCAGATGGCTCAACCAGAGAAGAGCGCCCAAGACTCATTGATCGTACAGGCGCTTGGCTACATCCGCAAAGCTGTAGCCGTGAAACGCGGCGCCAAGCTGGAAGACCTCATCATCGAGGTTGAAAAGCGTAACATCGTGCTGAAAGACGTGAACGTGGTGGCCAAAAAGGCCGTGGCCAAGGACATGGGCGCCAGCTCGAACAACCCCGGTGAGGGCATGATCCAAGGCATGCCCGGCAGCCAGTACGCCTTCTTCGTGAAAAACGAGAAGGGCAAGAAGCTGGGCATGATCCGCACGGTATCGTTCTACATCGGGGAACACGGCTTCCCGAAGGAGCCGTTCCGCGTCCGGATCTACAAAAACGATGGTGACTACAACGCCCCCAACACTGACTTGCTCACCGAGAACGTAGTGGTTTCGGCTCCGGGCGGTGGTTCCTGGTTTACCATCGACATGACGCCCTACAACATCATGGCGCCGGACGAGGGATTCTTCGTGGCCATGGAATGGATTGTGTCGGGTGACAAGTTCTACACCACCAACTTCATGGACAACTACACCCCGTACGGGCAGATCATGAAGCCGACCTTCGAATTCAAAGAAAGCCGCACCTGGACTTACTCCATGGGCAAAGGCTGGAGCTTGATTACCATGTCGAACGGCACCGGTCTGCGCTACAACGCCATGATCAAGGCCGAAGTAGATATCTACAAGTAATACTGGGTGACAGCAGATGAAGTGACAGGTAACACGTCACTAACCCATCAACACCAAGCCTCAAAGCAAAGCCCGGCCGTGAACACGGCCGGGCTTTGCTTTGAGGCTTGATTTGTCTGGTCAGACTTGAGGCAAGCCCTCTTCCTATCACCTGTTACTCCGCCACGAATACGCGCTTTACCCGCTCGCTCACGTTGGTGAGCAGTTCGTAAGGAATGGTACCGATGCGTGCGGCCAGTTCCGTAAGGGGCAGTTCCGGTCCGAAGATTACGGCCGTGTCGCCTTCCTGCACGTCGGGTACGCCCGTGACATCCACCATGCACATATCCATGCACACGTTGCCGATGATGGGTGCCCGGTGGCCGCGGATAACCACCTCCCCTACCCCTCGGGAAAAGCGGCGGTCGTAGCCATCGGCATACCCAATGGCCAGAGTGGCAATGCGCCGTTCGTGGTCGGCGGCTTCACCACGGCGACCGTAACCTACTGTTTCACCTGCAGCCAAGTGCTTGAGCTGCGAAACGGTGGTACGTAAGGTGCTGACGGGCTGCAGGGCCGTAGGCTCCAGGCCTGCGGCTTCTACTCCGTAGAGCCCGATGCCGAGCCGTACCATATCGAGCTGCGCCGTGGGGAAGCGCATGATGCCAGGCGAGTTCAGTGCGTGCTTGATAACGGTGTAGCCAAGCTCTTCTTCCAGCCGGGTAGCCATACGCCGGAACGACTCGAGTTGGCGCTGAGAGAAGCTGTTATGCTGCTCTTCATCGGCGCCCGCCAGGTGCGTCAGTGCGCTGGCAACGCGTAAGGTGCCGGCCTGCTCGCGCAGCAACGGCAGCAGCTGATCAAGGTCGGCTTCATCGAAACCGAGGCGGCGCATGCCGGTGTCCAGCTTTAGGTGAACGGGCGGCAGCGGCCCATCGATGGCGGCCTGCAAGTACTCGCGCAGGCGAGCGAAGGAGTAGATTTCGGGCTCTAGGTGATACTGGCGGAGCAGGGCGAAAGAATCCGGCGACGGATTCATCACCATTATCGGCAGTGAGATACCATGCTCGCGCAGTTGCACGCCTTCGTCGGTGTAGGCTACGGCGAGGTAATCGACGCGGTGAAACTCCAGCAGATTCGCCACTTCGTACGAACCGCTGCCGTAGGCGAAGGCCTTCACCATTACCATCAGGCGCGTACCGGGCTGCAGGCGGGCGCGGTAATAGTTGAGGTTGTGCACCAGCGCATCAAGGTTGACTTCGAGCACCGTGCCGTGGATTTTGCGCTGGAAGGCTGCTACTACTCGCTCGAAGCCGAAGCGGCGGGCGCCCTTCACCAGGATGGTTTCGTGTCGGAAATGGTCGGGGTGAAACCAGTGCAGCAGGTCAGCGGTGTCAGTGAAAAATTGGCTATCGGCTACGGCAGCCCGCAGCACTGCCTGGTGCGCGGCTATTTCAGGACCTGCGGCCAGCAGCCGCTCCACGCCGTGCTGGGCGGCGAGCCGGGCTACGCGCTGGTAAAGCTCGGTAGCGGGCAAACCCGATTCCAGCAGGTCGGATAAGATAAGCGTGCGGCGGCCTCGACGCGGCTGACGGCGCAGGGCATCCAGGGCCAGGTCGAGGCCGGCCAAGTCGTTGTTATAGGTATCGTCGAGAACATAGCAGTCGTGGATAGCCTGCTTCATTTCCAGACGCATGGCCACGGGCTGCAGACGCAGCAAGCGGCGCTGCAGCTCGGCTGCGGGCAGCCCACGCCACAATAGCACCGTTAAGCAATGGAGGGCGTTTTCGACCGACGGCTCGTCGGCAAAAGGCAAGGTAAACGGATGCGTTTCGCCTCCGAACTGCACGTGAGCCAGTGTCTGCTCCGGGTCGGCCCCAGCCTCGATTTGCACGTGTACCTGCGCCTCGGCAGCAGCTTGGCGCGACCAGGTAAAGCACTGCACCGAGGCGGGCAAAGCGCCCGCAGCGGCGTGCACATCGACGTGGTCACGGCAGTAGAACAAGGTGTCTACCCCGCGAAATAAATGCATCTTTTCGACTGCCTTATCAGTTCGCGAGGCAAAGCCGGCGTCATGGGCTGAGCCCAGATTGGTAAACAAACCCAGCGTAGGTTGAATCACCTGCGCCAAGCGCGGCATCTCGCCGCGCTCCGAAATACCTGCTTCGAAAATACCCAGGGTATGCGCCGGCCGCAGTTCCCACACCGACAGCGGTACGCCTACCTGCGAATTGTAGCTGCGCGGCGAGCGGCAGATCAGCTCATCGGGGCTGAGCAGCTGCGCCAGCCATTCCTTCACGATTGTTTTGCCGTTGGATCCTGTAATAGCTAGTACCGGCAGCTCAAACTGCGCCCGGTGCTGCGCCGCCACGGCTTGCAAAGCCTCCAAGCAGTCAGCTACCAGCACGAAGCCCGCGTCTGGGTAAGCCACCAAGGCGCCAGGCACCAATTCCGCACTTTCGACCAGAAACAGCCGCACGCCGCGCTGGTACAGCTCGGGCAAGAACTGGTGGCCGTCGTGGTGGGGGCCGCGCAGAGCGACGAACAGCGTGCCGGCGGCCTGCGCCATGCGGCGGCTATCCAGCAGCAAATGCAGAATGGGCGTAGCGGACTCGGCTGGCACCTGCAATAGTTGGCCGCCCGTCAGCCCTGGCAAATCAGAAAACAAGAGCATCACGCAGCAAAGGTAGACCGCAGATTCCGGCCGGTTTCGCTGGTGATGTTGAATTAAGCACGGCGGAGAGCAGTGCTGTTGCTTCGTCGAATCGTTGGCACCGAGGCTATTGCCATTAACGTAAGGCGCTGCCAATGACACAGCTTGAGCGGGAAAAACCAATCCATCCTTCGGATTCTGAAAATCAACCGGTTATCTTTGCAGCCTTTTTCGCTGTCCTACTACTTTAGGACTTAGCTCTATTTGCTTGAAACCCTCCCGCTTTCATACCGCGGCCCTTTCGGCCTATCTCATTTGGGGCTTTTTCCCCATTCCGCTACGCTGGCTGGCGGGCTACGCCAGCGGCCAGATCTTGTACTTCCGCGTCTTGCTGGCCCTGCTTTTGTTAGCGGGCGTGCTGCTGATCGGCCGCCGCTCGGCGCTGCGTCTTACCTGGGAACAGTATCGGACGGCGGTACCCGCCGAGCGTCGCCGCGTGCTTGGCCTCACGGCGTTCGGCGGCATGCTACTGACGCTCAACTGGCTGCTGTTCATTTACGTGGTCAATCACGTGAGCGTGCAAGCGGGCTCCTTCGCCTACCTGCTCTGCCCCATCCTAACGGCGCTGCTGGGCTGGGCCCTGCTCGGCGAACGGCTGCGCCCGGTACAAGGCGCCGCTATTGCCTTGAGCCTGATCAGTTGCGGCCTACTGGCCACGGGTGCCTGGCAAACGGTAGGCATGAGCCTATTGGTGGCCATGAGCTACGCCAGTTACCTCATCACCCAGCGGGTGCTGCGCCACTACGATAAGCTGGTGCTGCTGGGCTTGCAGCTGCTGCTGGCAACGGCCGTATTGGTGCCCCTGGCCGGCCCGCTCGGCGCTGACCCAGCTGCGGGCTTTGCCGACAGCAAGCTGCTTTTGGTAGTGGGCTTGCTGAGCGCCGTGTTTACGGTGCTGCCACTTTTTCTGAATCTGTACGCCTTGGGTGGCCTTTCGTCGGGCACCGTTGGCATTCTGATGTACCTGAACCCGCTAGTGAGCTTTGCGCTGGCTTTTGTGTACTTCGGCGAGTCAGCCTCAGCCAATCAGGTCATTGCTTACGGCCTCATCATCTTATCGGTACTGCTGTATAACTGGCCGGCCAGAGCCCGAACGCAACTGCCAACGGAGGAAGCCCCGCTGGCCACGCCCAAGCAGCAAGTAGCATAAACCACGAAGGCCCCGGCAGTAATCTGCCGGGGCCTTCGTCATATAAACACTTAGGGCTAGTCTAGAATCCTATTCCGATCCGTACACTCTGCTCCAGCCTACGACCCGATTGCAGAGCCGTGAAATAATCCACGCGGAGCAGTTTAAAGATGTGCTCGACACCGACGCCGAGCTCCATATAATGGCCGGCAGCCGCTGTCCGCAGGTAGTTCACAGTGCCCACTTCCTGCCACTTAAGGCGGCGCATCACCGGGATTTTGTTTAGGAAGAAGCCGTTGAAGTGGTGGTCGAAATGAGCTTCCACGAAGGCACGCCGGGTGCTGTAACGGTAGTAGTCGAGCAGTTGAAAACGCGAGAAATCGGCGGCGAAGCGCGTGAGGTTACCCGAGAAGTGGCGGTAGTCCATCAGGGCTAGCTCTGGCTTTCCAAGGAAGCCACCGGCGTTTACGTAGTAGTTGCTGGTGCCGAGCAGGCCAAACTGTACCGATTGGCGAATGCCCGCCTCCAGCAACGTGTAGCGCACATCGGAGCTGGGCGCGTTCCAGCCTTGCCGCCACGTAAGGCGGAACGTGGGGTAACGCGAGCCAAGATTCACCTTGCCCGTGGGACGGGTGAAGTAGCGGCGGCCCGGCTGGTAGCTCAGCCACAGCTCGGTGCTCAGGGCTCGGCTGCGGCCAAAGCTGCTGCCATCGGGTAGCTCTGCTACTACCGGGTCGTTGGGCGTGAAAGCGCGGCCCGGAATGTCGGTAATGAGGTCGATGGTAGAATTCTGCAGCTCGCGGCGGTCAAAGTAGCTTACGGCACCACGCATGTCCAAGCCGTTGGTTACCTCGGCCAGATAACCGACTTCTGCGCCGCGGCGCTGGTAATACTTGGCGAAGTTACGGTTACGAAACAGCGTGTACGAGGTGTTGATGGCCGGTGTGAGCTGGCTGTTCGGGTCAAAATTCTCCACCGTGCGGCCTACCTGCACTTGCAGACGCGCTGTGCGCATGGCGTTGTGCTGCCAGTTTATTTCTACCGACGGGCTGAAGAGCTTGGCGTCGGTGCCGTAACGCAGCGAGGGCGTGAGCCAGAAGCGGCGGCGGTCGTCGGTGTAGCGCGAATAAGTGAATTGTGGATTGATGATGGTGCCCTCCACGGTGCTGTACTGCAGAATCTGGAAGACCGGCGCCACGTAGTACTGCTGTTTGCGGTGCGAATCGTTGTAGGTATAGCCCGTCAGCAGGAAGGCCTGCCACTCAAACTTATTCCGCAACCGATCCAGCGAGTCCTGGTAAGGCTTGGAATTGCGAATGACTTCGGTGCTGTCCTTCACGCGGTAATCCTTGATTTCCTCGTCGGTGAGCGGCACGGGCCGAATTTCGGCCCAATAAGCACTGTCCCGCTCGTTGGCGCCCTTTTCCACGCGCAGTAGTTCACCGGTGCCCAGTTTCTCTACTTCTAGTAGGTCGCCGCGGCGAGCCGCCGAATCAACGGCCACTTTGGCGGTACGGCGGCTCTGGCGGCGCACTTGGCGCGAGGCTTCGCGCACGGCGGGGCGCTCCTGTTTGGCTTCGGCCACGGTCTCGGCGTGTACTGGCTCGTTTGAGGCTACGGGCGCTGGTGCCGTGGGCACGGGGCGACTGGCGTACGTTGGCGTGACGCGGTGCCCCGAAAATACCACGTTCAGAAAGGCATTGCCCTTAAAGCCAAACGCCGAGATATTAGCCGTTAGAGCCTGGGACTGTAGAATCCAGACGTGCGGGGCGCTAGGGGCCGGAGCGTATTGCTGATCGATGCGCACGTCGTCGATGTAGTCTAGCTGGGCGTCTTTATTCAGCGTCAGGGCCACCGAATGCAGGCGCCACGTACCATCCACAACGTAGATATGACCGGAAAAAACCGGGTCGGTGCGGCGGCGCGGAATCACGCGGATCTTGTGGATCATATTGCCCCCCTGCTGGGTGGTGCCCTCCAGCACGTACTGGTAGAACAGAAAGGCATTGGGCGCGATGGGCGACACAAAGCCCCGCTCCGAAAATACTTTCAGCACCGGCTTGTAGAAGTTGATACCGCGGCCCGCCCCGGCGCGGTTCAGGCTGAAAGCTTTGGCATCGCCGCTCACGCGGGATGAAATCATGCGCTCCTTTACCACGTTGGGCTGCCGAAACGCCACTTCCGATACCGATTCTGACAAGTAAATAATGCCCGGCTTCAGATCGGGGCCGACTTTGAACATACCCAGTACGCGGTTGGGCACATCTTTCAGCCGCGCCAGCGCCTTCACGTAGGTCTTGGCCGTAAAGGCTGCCACTTCGCGCTGGTGATAGTTGCGCCAGTCCATGGCGTGCTGCACGATGGCGTAGGCAGGGTCGCGGTCTTTGGCGCGCACCACCACTTCGCGCAGCTGGTAGTTGTCGGGGGTGAGCGTTACGTTTAGCACAGTGGCCGTGTCGCCGCCGGCGATGTGCACCTGCTCGATGAGCGGCTTGAAGCCCACGTACTGAAACACGACTTCGTACTGGCCGGCCTTGAGGAAGAGCTGATAATTGCCTTGCTCGTTGGAAGCAGTATTGGTAGTGGTGCCTTTCACAGCCACGTTGGCAAAGCCCAGCGGCTGCCCTTTTGGGTCACTGATGCGGCCGCGGAGCACGCCCGCGCGGAGCCCTGCAGGCAGCAACACCACCAATAGCAGACACAAGCAACGAAGTAGATAATGGCTCATAGTAGACAGCTTAGCACCGGGCAAGTTACTGCTAAGATCAGCAGACCTGTCAACGCGTTGCCCAGGCCTCAAACTTTTCCTGCTAGCTGCGTATCGCCTCCCCTTCCATTAGATCGGGCTCAGGCGTAGGGGCCGGGCTACGGCGGGCCTGCCGGGACAGGTACCAGGCATTCAGGAACACGCCCAGTAGCACCAGCCCCATGCCCGCGTAAGCCCCCGGCGGAAATGCCTCACCGAAGAATATAAAGCCGAAGGCTAGGGCGTACAAGATGCCGATGTAGTTCAGGTTGGCGACGCTGGACAGGCGTTCGGCCTGGTAGGCTTTGGTCATGAATACTTGAGCGCCCTGCGTGAGCAGGCCCGTCAGCCCCAGCCAAAGCCAGTCCAGCCCTTGCGGCGTCTGCCAGTGAAAAAAGCTGTAGATGGCCGATATCGGCAAGGCAACCATCGGGAAGTAAAATACCACAACCAACGGATGCTCTTTGCCTTTGAGCTTGCGGATAGAATTGTAGCTAAAGCCCGAAAACACCGCCGATAACACCCCCAGCGCCAGCCACAGCGGCTCGACGCGGGTGTCCACGCCTTCGGCCCAGATGACTCCGGCGAAGGACAGCAAGAAAAACAGCCACTGCCAAGGCTTCACTTCTTCTTTCACCACGAAGATGCCAATGATGGCCGTGAAGATGGGTGCCAAGTACTGAATGGTGACGGCCGTGGCTAGCGGCATGCGCTGCAGCGTGAAGAAATACAACATCAGAGCTAGGGCCCCGGTGGTACCGCGCGCGATGAGAAAAAAGTGGTTGGAACCCCAGGGCCGAATGCCCAGAGCCCGCAGCGAGATATAACTCAGCGCCACCGACATAGCCGACCGAAACAGGATTATCTCCATAGCCGGTAAGTGTTTCAGTAGCTTCACGCACACGTTCATCAGCGCGAAGCAGAACGTGGAAATGAGCATGTAGCGGGCGCCGCGGCTCAATAGCATAAGATCAGGAAAAGGCCCAACGCAGGCAAAGGTCGCAACATTGGGCGGGGCTTCCCGTGGCAGGTATTAAACGCATATTAATTACTTCATATAGTGTGAAATGTGAGGATAGCATACTACCTTGCCCCCTAGCTGAATCGAAGAACCATTCCTAGATTATTTGGTTTCGTTTTTGGATTCAACTTGTTTATGTGAGCGAACAGCCGCCGCCTTCTGGGCGGCGGCTGTTTTTTTGGCTAGTTCGTTTTGACTCGACAGCTTACGGTAGTCGGTCAGTACCTCACCGACCCGATCTGCGTAAACAGCCCAGCGGCTCGGCCGCCCTTTTTTCGCTTGTTGCATGGAAGACGCCTCGCGCAAACGCAAGACCTACACGCCGGGCGAGGCCCTGCAAAAGATTGCCGCATACTGCGCCTACCAGGAACGCAGCCACCGCGAGGTGGAAGAGAAATTGCGCAGCTACGGCCTCGACGAAGACGATGCCGGCGAAATCATGATTCGGCTGGTGCGCGAGAAACTGCTGGATGAAGAGCGTTTCGCCAAAAGCTTTGTGCGCGGCAAGTACCGCCTCAAGAAGTGGGGCCGCCGCCGCATCCGGATGGAGCTCAAGGCCCGCGGCATCTCAGAGTATTGCATCAAGGCTGGCATGAACGAAGTGGACGGCGATGAGTACTACCAGAACCTGTGCGAGCTGCTGGAAAAGAAAAACGCTCTGGAGAAGGAAAGCAATCCGCACAAGCGCCGGCAAAAGCTGATGACCTACGCCATCCAAAAGGGCTACGAATCCGATCTAATTCAGGATGCGCTAGGGGAAGTGCTGGGCACCGCGCGGTAGACCGCTCGGCCCGGGTGCCGACGCGGAGCCAGCTCCGCCGTATACCGGTTAAGTTTCGCTGTTTCATTGGCAGCCAATGCAGCTTCTTAACCTTTAAGTACTACCTATGGCCAAGCTCCGCAAAAAAGCGCTTAAAACCCTCCGTAAAGAAGTTCGACGTCTGCTCCGCAAAGATGGGCCGGAAGTAATCATCGGCATTATCACAGGCCTCGTGACTAACTTGGTTACCGATTCTGCGAATCGGAGAAAGAAAAGCAAGCAAGCCAAAAAGCTACAACTGAAACGTAAATAACCCGGGCTAGCGCAACACATATGCCGCTTACTGCCGGCGCGCCGGCAGCTGCGGCGCCGTCTGGGGTACCAGCACCACGCGGCGGCCGGTCAGGGTTTCGAGCATGGGGCGCAGGATTTGCTCGGCGTTCTGCTGCGTCTGAGCCAAGATGCCCGACTGCAGGGCAGCGCGACGCACGTTTTGCTCCGCGTACTTGTAACCCTGGTCGACCAGCTCGGCGTCCTGAAAAAAGGAATTTTCGGTGCTGTACACGCGGCTGCGGCTGTGGTCGATGCGCCAGGTGCACAGCTCGGCCGGTGGCAGCGCGATGCGCACCACGGAGTCGCCTTCGAATACCACGTCGAGGGGGCGCACCTTGCGCAGGTCCAGGCACCCTACAGCTTCGCCGGCCACGATGAGTGCCACTTTGGCGTCGGGCAGGAAGCGGGCGGTGCTTTTGCGGTATTCCACCACATCCTTAAACTGGTAGCGCACCAGTTCCAGCTTGCCCAGGCCTTCTATTTTTTCCAGCACGGTGTTGTGCGTGACGGTGATGCGCGGCTCGGCCGGCAGCGGGTCCATATCCGCAAGTGAGGCAGCCACTTTCTTCCACAGAAACCACCCCAACGCCACCAAAAACAACAACGGCAACAGGCGCCGTACCAGACGAATCAAAGGCATTCGCAATACAAATTTAGGCGGTCAACTACGGGCTATACGGGCCCCGGCGGCACGGCGCCGAACCGCTGAGCAAAGCCGGCCCAGCCCTGCAGCCCGCCGGTATGCACCGCCACCACTGTGCTACCAGCCGCAAAATAGCCGGTCTCCAGAAGCTGCAGAACGCCCGCCAGCAGCTTGCCAGTATACACCGGGTCGAGCACCACGCCGTGGCGCTGGTAGAACGCCTGAATGAAGGCCAGCAGCTCCGCGGAATAGCGGGCATAGCCGCCAAAATGCGCTTGCGTGTGCAGGTACCAATTGGAGTAGCGCTGCCCAGTCGCTGCCATGGTCAGCGCATCAATGTCTTGACGCAGGAAGTCCGCTCCTTTCAGGGTGGCCACACCCACGGCTTGCCGCCGGCCCTGCAGGCCTGTGAGCAGCCCAGCCAGCGTACCGCCGGTGCCGCAAGCCACAGCTACGGCGTCGAAAGCTTCGCCAGCGGCATCCAACTCTTCGACGAGTTCGGCGCAGCCGCGCAGGGCCAGGGTATTTGAACCGCCTTCGGGCACTATGTAAGCTAGTCCTAATTCGGCTTGCAACTCCGCCAACCAATCCGGCTCGGCGCGCAGCCGGTAGGCCTCGCGGCTGACGAAATGCAGCTGCATTCCCGCCTGCCGGCAACGCAGCAGCGTCGGGCTAAGGGTATCGGCTGCTTCGCCTCGCACTACGCCAATGGCTCGGAAGCCATATAGCTCCCCGGCGGCTGCCACGGCGGCCAGATGATTGGAGTAAGCTCCACCGAAAGTGAGCAAAGCTTGTCGACCCTGGCTACGGGCTTCAAGCAGGTTGTACTTGAGCTTGCGCCACTTGTTGCCGGGCAGGGCCGGGTGGTGCAGGTCGTCGCGCAGCAGGCGCAGGCGCACCCCGCACCGCTCGGCCAAGGGCTCGGGCAGATCCAGTAGAATAGGCGGGGCGCTTGAGCTTGCCAGCATTTGGAACTTGGTTAAAAGAGCGGTGCCACGACTTCGGGAGTCGTGGCACCGCTTCGTTTAGTTCGCGTTAGGCTGCCAGCAGCTCGTCCTGCGCGGCTTGGGGCTCGGGTTCGGGCTTGCGCCGCAGCGCGTATACTACGGCCCCGATCAGCACCACAAACAGCAGCATGGACGACACCAGCGAAATGGTGTTGCCGATGCTGTACTCCTTCGGCTCAAACTTAAACTCGATGGTGTGCTGCCCCGCCGGCACGGGCATGGCGCGCAGTACGTAATTGGCGCGCACGTGCTCCACCAGCTTGCCATCGAGGTAGGCATTCCAGCCCTCGGGGTAGTAAATTTCGGAGAAGACCACAAAGCCTTCCTGGGCGGCATTTACCTGATACTTCAGCTCGTTCGGGGAATAGCTGGTCAGGTTGATGCTGGAGCCAGCGGCCGAGTAGCTAGTCTTGGTTTGCGGAAACTTGCTCACGTCCACGATGGCCGTGTTTACCGGATCAAAGTTGCCCAGCGCGGCCATTTCCTGGTCGGCGTTCTGCACCGGCTGAATGGTGCTTACAAACCACGCGTTGCCTAGGGCCCCGGGGTTGCGCTGGGCTACTGGCTCACCGCTTTGCTGGTCCTGGGTGAGAACGTAGCGGGCATTGAGCATGCTCAGCACGCGCGGGTTGTTCTGCGAAATCTGCCGCTCGATCAGCTCCTGGTAGCGACGCATCTTGGCCCCGTGGTAGCCACCAATGCTCTTGTGGAAGTACGAGGTATTGGCTTCGTTGAAGGGGTTGCTGAGGTTGAGCACACGGTAGTGCAGCGTAGGATCAGCCAGAATTTGCGTATCGGCCTTGGAAGGCACAAACTGCTGGGCTACGGTTTCGGTCTGAAAGCTCGACTCGCCGAGGTAGCGCTTATCCACCGCCCACAGATCGACGAGCGTAAGCACCCCGATCAGCGCAGCGGCCACGGTCATCGTCAGCTTGCGGCTAAGGTAGATCCACAACACACCAGCGGCAGCCAGGATGAAGAAGATGGAACGAAACACATCGGCGCGCATCAGAGCAGCACGGTCTTGCCGGATGGCATCCACCGGGAAACCTTGTTGCTGCAAAGAGCTGTCGATGGGCGAAGCGAAATCAGCCCCCATACCAAATACCCAGGCCAGCAAGCAGACACCTGCCGTGATACCCGTGGCTAGTAGCAGCTTGCGCCGCAGCTCAGCCGTTTCGGGCGTGTCGGTATTGGCCACCGGCAGCTTTGGGTGCGACGCCACGGCCGTAGCGGCGGCACGGTTACGCAGCACGCGGGCCAGCGCCAGCATGGCCAATAGCGGCATGGCCAGCTGGGCAATAACCAGCGCCATCGACACCGAGCGAAACTTGTTGTAACCGGGGAAAAAGTCGAACATCAGGTCGTTGAACGACGCGAAGTTTTTGCCCCAAGCCAGCAGAATCGACAGAATAGTGCCCACCAGCAGCCAGGTGCGGGTGCGGCGGTCGGCAATGAACAGGCCCAGCACAAACAGCAGGCACACCACGGCTCCTACGTACACCGGTCCGCTGGTAATGGGCTGGTCGCCCCAGTAGGTGGGCATATTGGCCAGGTACTGGCTGAGCTGTACCGGCGGTACGCCCAAACCCTGCAGGGCTTTGCCGGTGTTGGAATCGTCGTCGAGCTTGCCCTGCGAGGCCCCGCCGTAGTAGTTGGGAATGAGCAGCGTGATGGTCTCGCCCACGCCGTAGCTCCAGTTGAAGGCGTAATCCCGGTCGAGGCCGGTACCGGCTTCTTCGCCGGCAGGCGCGGCCGGCTGGCCAGGTGCCGTGGGCGCAGGCGTCGTCAGCTCCGATTTGCCGCGGATGCTGTACTTGCCGTACGTAGCCGTTGTGTACAGGCGGCCGAAGCTTACGCCCACGGCCAGCAGCGCGGCTACCGCCAGCAGGGCCGTGCGGCTAAAGAAATCGGCCATGCGCTTCTCGCGCACGGCAAAAATCAGCTCCACTAGGCCAAACACCAACACCAGCAGCAGCAGGTAGTAAGTGATTTGCAAGTGATTGGCCCGAATGTTCATCGTCAGGCCCAAAGCAAACAGCGCCGCCCCCAAGATTTTCTGACGCCGAAACGTTACCAGCAGGCCAGCCAACACCAGCGGCGCGAAGGCCAGGGCGTACGACTTGGAGTTGTGCCCGGCGGCCAGAATGATCAAGTTGTAGCTCGTCAGACCCACCGCAATGGCACCGGTGAGGGCTATCAGGGGGCGCATACCTAGGAATGCAAATAGCAGGTAGCCGCAGAGCAGCGTGGCAAACAGGTTGGCCACCACCGGCGGCAAGCCGAAGGTGAACAGGTAGTTCAGGTACACCGACAAGTCGCCGGGGAAGCGGGTGCTGATCAGGTACGTAGGCATGCCCGAGAACATGGAATTGGTCCAAAGGGCTTCCTGACCGGTTTGCTCCCGAAACTGTATGGCTTCGCGCGCCCCCCCGTTGAACTGCACAATGTCGTGCTGCGACAGGGTTTTGCCCCCGAATACGATGGGTGAGAAGTACAACACGGCCAGCACCAGCAGAAAAGCTATGGCAAGCAGGTGCGGCAGCAAGCGGCGCCCCAGGGAAGGAGCTGCCGATGTCGGCGAAACAACAGCGGGCATGAGTTAGGCAGTAATCGGAATGAAGTAATCAGAGATTGGAAAGTGTGGGCTGGCAGTGGCGGGCAGCTACCCAAGCAGCCTCAGCAGGCCACCTAATCAGCCCAAGAAAAGCCAAATAAGTGCCTTGTAGCGGCGGAAACCCACAAAAAAGCCCGGCCGGCGGGCGCCAGCCGGGCTTGGAACCCGAAGGTAGCCCGTTTATTTCACTTCCTCGAAATCGACGTAGTCACCGCCGCCAAAATCCGACTTGGGCTGCCGTTTGCCCGTGGGCGGTACGTAATCCACGCGCACTCGCCCATCGGAGCGGGGCGCCTGATCAGCCGCGGAAGGCGGTGGCCCGAAGGGCGCCGCGCCCGGCCCGAACATTACCGAGCCGTTGCGCATCTGCTTCTTGACGAAAGCCGCCAGCGCCCAGCGTAGCAACGAGGGCAGCACGAGCCGCAACAACATGGTAACGAGGAAGAAAATGAGCAGGAACTTGATGAGCATCAATTGGCAGAGTCGTCTGGTTGAAAGTAAAAGTCGCGGTCGGCGGCGCCTGTGAGCATGGCTGGCGGACAAGGAACTAACCGTGGCGCGGCGCCCTGGGTTTCCAGTACGTAAGGCCGGTAGCCAATTTCGGCCAGCAGCGCCGCTACACGCTGCCGGTTTTCGAGGCCGTTGAGTTCAGTTTGAATAACGGGACGGTGACGGCGCAGCGTATGTTGCATGTGCCGGAACACTTCGTACTCGAAGCCCTCCACATCGCACTTGATGAAGTCGAGCCGGTCAAAATCAGCCAGCAGCTCATCGGGCACGCGCATCTGCACGTCGTAGAACTGTCCGTACTGCTCGTTGGGGTTGCTTTCGGCCACCTTGGTCATGCCGTGGTGTAGCAGGCCGTTGCGCGCTGGCGTACCCATGCGCACGGTGTCGTTTTTGCCGCCGAGGGCGTACGGTAGCAGAATCAGGTTGTCGTGGCCGCTCTGTTGCACATTGTCCTGCCAGATGCGCTGAAACAGTGGCACCGGCTCCACGGCTAGCACCTGGCCTGCCGGACCTACCAGCCGCGAAAGAGCCACGGAATAGTAGCCAAGGTTGGCCCCGATGTCGAGGCACACGAAGCCCGGCTTTACCAGCTGCTCCAGAAAAAACAGCTCGGGGTACTTCGCCCGCCCCCACCCAGCTGCCACCAGCCGCAGGTACACGCGGCTAGCCAAGCGAATGTAGCGCTCGAAGCCTAGCGAGCCGACCAGCAGTTTGCGCAGTGCTTTCATCATCCGCAGCAAAGGTAGCGGACCTATAATAAGGTGTTACCATCGTCGTTCGATCTGCCAAACGACCTATTGCTTTTCGCTCGCCCTCTTCTATTATTTTCTCTACCTACATGCCCAAATCTTTATTGACTGCCGGTCTACTCGCCCTCGGTGCGCTGTCACCAGCCTTCGCCCAACCTTCTTCCACTCCACCTGCCCCCGACGCCGCGCTACCTTCTAGCCGACCACCTTTTAAGCTGGAGCGGCACGAGTGGGACGTAAGCTTTGACGCCAGCTTTTTCCTGCCCCGCGGTACCTGGTGGAGCGCACCGGGGTACTATGGCCCTTATTACAGCGGCTATGCTTACCAAGCCCCTTACCCAAACGCAAACTACGGCAGTACCGGCCGTTTATTGGCCCGCCACAACCGGCCCGACAACTCTGCCATGCGCTACACGCTGGCATTGGGAGCCTCTACCAGCGGCCTGAAGAAAGACAGCATCCGATTTTATAGCCCGTCTCAATCCGCGGTTGAGTCTTCCGCCAGTTTTGTTAATGTCCAAGCTTTGGTAGGCCGCGAATGGCAGCAGCAGTTAGGCCGCTTTCAGCTTTTTTACGGCATCGATGGCGGCCTGCAGTACCAGCGGGACAAACGTAATGGTACCTTATACAGCTTGGCGCCTAATGGCGCCGGTGGTTCAGTAGAACGCACCGATCCATACGAGTTACTCGCGCGGCGGCTCGACCTGCAAGTGGCGCCACTAGCCGGTGCGCGCTTCTACCTGCACCCGCGCTTCTCACTCGCCCTAGAAAGCAAGTTCATCCTGGCCTACCGCTGGACACGCCACATCGACGATATTAACCAAGACATGGCGCTGCAGGCGGGGCGAGGCACTGGCTTTTCGGCTGATCTAGTGCCGGTTTCTTCGTTCAATGCCACCTTTCACTTCGGCCAACTAGTGCGCTAACTCTTTCCCAGTCGGCTCCATAGCCGCGACATTCCCGCCGCCGCTATGCCCCCAATGGTGTACCAAGCCACGGTCATCAGCTGGGTTTGCGGCGTGCGGTTGCTGGGCCCGTCGCCCAAGCCCATCGGGCCGGGCAACACCACTCCCCCAACTCCCGCTGCCAAGCCCAGGCACGCACCGCGTATCCACGCGTCGCGCCCTGCTCCCACCATACTATAATATAGCCCATTGACGAGCAGGTCGCCGGCCATGGTGGTGTTGTAGAGCGTGTCGTGGTCGGGTTGAGGGGCGTCGGCTGCATCTAGGAGTTTGCGCAGGGCGCGCATGCCCAATACGTCCATACGGGGTGCATCGGGCGTCACATTACGGGCCGCCTGGTGGATGAGCGTAAGGGTAATTGAGCCGGCAAAACCGCTCACTAGCGCTTGCAGCAGATCATCGGATTGGGAAGCAGCCATGATTGTAGGGTTTGGAAACGGGTAGTGCTGATGCTATTGCCAACGCACGAACCTGCGGCTGGGTTAATGAGACGTGCGCGATTTTTTATTGTGGAATTGCGTCACGTCGTATCACCTGCTTATATTTGCAGCCCCGAACAACAGTTGTTGGTTGAGGCTTTTGCCTGCTTAGCTCAGTTGGTAGAGCAGCTCATTCGTAATGAGCAGGTCGTTGGTTCGAGTCCAATAGCAGGCTCAAGATGAAAAAGGCCCGTTTCCGAAGAGGAAACGGGCCTTTTTCGTTTAACTAACGTTTAGCCGGGTTTACACCCACTTAGGCGTTGCGCTTGTTCATGGCCTTGCTCAGCCAGCTAATGCCAGCAGCCAGTGCCAAGCCACCTACTACTTTCTGGGTGGTGCTCAGCTTGCCGAGTTGGCCCGAAGCAGCGTCGCCGAAGGTCTTGAGTTGATTGTTCAAGCCGCCCAGCATGCCGCTTTTGCCAGCGGGGTTCAGGCTGTTTTCCTGTTGGCCAGGACGCGACGAGCTGCTAGAAATGCCAGTGAAATCCGTATTGGGGGAAGTGTTTTGAGTAGCCATTAATATGGGTGTTTAAAGAATTCGACCATCGGCCGGCGGAACCGACCACGCCTAACTATTCGTAAAATCAGGCTATCAGGTTGCCGATAAATACCATATATATTCCTATTGTCGAGCTCAGGTTCTTACCGAAGGCTAGCTTATACCTGATGCTAGTTTTAAAACATGGTGCCACTTTGCCGTCGGTAAATAGCGTACCGGCTGGTGCTTATACTACCATATCTGGCCGGTTATCGGTCGCCGTTGCGCGCTCTGAACTGCCACGACCAGTGCCATCGGACGGACTCAGGCCCAACTGCACTGCGACTTGGCTAGCATCGCGGCGAGCGGCTTCGCGGGCCTCCACCTCGAAACGGTTGGCGTAGTAGCCCACTCGTGCCGATTCGATAAGGTACTCCCACAAGAAGCGCAACAGCCCGCGCTCCTGCACCTGCCGGATATGGCACAGTTCGTGTGCCACCCAAGAAGCATCGCGCAGAAAATGCTCGCGCGATACGCCGCTCAGGTGAATACTGCGGCCGAGTACCATAGCCACATTGGATTGCCCAAGCTTCCAACGGGCAATACGGGCCAGGGGAGAATTTTCGATGATGCGGGGAAGCTGCACAGAGTCAGGGAAAGAGCAGGGACATAGTACGCTGGTGGTTCGGGCAAGTTTGCATATAGAACCGATACTATTCATCTAACCAATAGAACATTAGAAAGAAAATTAGGCTTTTTTCGGGCTAAAGTTTGGACCGCCGAGCTGAGCGGCCTAGCTTTACTCTATCGGATGGGATATATCCTATCCAGTCTGATGGCTCAAAACCTTCTTTTTTACCTTCTCAAACACCCTTCCTAGAGAAGAAAAGTACGTCACCCAGCCTGTTAGGGCTGCCGCTCGGGAGCGGAACAAAAACCCACACGTCGGACAATGAAGAATACATTATTGTGTTGCCTCGCCGCTGTTTCACTGGCTCTTTCGTTTTTCTTCGATTACGCCCCTGACGGATCTGCCTCCGTGGCCGCTCCTCCCCCAGCCGAAGCCTCACTTTTCTTCCTGCCCGAGGGCGACAACCCCTCCGCTTCTTTCCGGGACTCGCTCAACGTCGGTTTTTATTCCCAGGCTCTGGGTATCAAAGCCGACTACGACGACAACGCTGCCCTGCTTCGCACCATCTCCGAGTGGCTGGGCACTCCTTACCGTTTCGGCAGCAATAGCAAAAAAGGCACTGATTGCTCGGGCTTTGTTACCCGGGTATTTAAAGAAGTGTACGGCATTAGCTTGGTGCACAGCTCCCGCTCCATGTTCAACAACGTGAAGCGCGTGGCCAAAGACGAAATGCAGACCGGCGACTTAGTGTTCTTCCGTCGCGGTCCGGGCCAGCCCATCTACCATGTAGGTATCTACCTGAAGGACGGCAAGTTTGCTCACTCGGCCACCAACGGCGGAGTAATGGTAAGCTCCTTGGAGCAGCCTTACTACGGTCGCAACTTCTACGCCGCTGGTCGTGTGAACGTGGAATAGCCCCGTTTAGCATGTGAACGAAAGCCCTGGCCTGCCGGTCGGGGCTTTTTGTTTTACCCAAAGGCAGAAAGGCCTTTGATAACTATTTTGCCGCGAAACAGTATAGGACGGCAGCCGCTGGCTGCTACTTTAGCCGCCGTCCCTCCCGTCGTTCTCTCTTCACCTTCCTAGCTGTTATGGCTACTCAACAACCTACTGGCGAGCAAGTTGCCTCCTCGTCTATTTTTAAAGGATTTCTGCGCAAAGCGGAAAATTACCTGCGCCAACCCCTGCGCATCAAGCAGTTGCTTAATGATGCCTACCAGAAAGCCAGCGAGAAAAACGAGCTTGGCCACTTGGCCCAAGAGGCCTGGGAAAGCATGCAAACGTTGTTCCGCCTCGTACGTGCTGCTGCTTCTGGCGAATACCATGGGATTCCGACTCCCACGGTACTCGGCGCCATTGCTGTACTCATTTACTTCCTGAGCCCCATTGACCTCGTGCCCGACTTCATTCCTGTGGTCGGCTTGCTTGACGACATTGCCTTGATGGCGTGGTTTACTAGCACACTAAAGACTGAAATGGATAAATTCGAAGAATGGGAAAACTCGCGCCCGCAGCCGGCATCGGCCGGCAACAGCAACCTGGGCGCCGAAAAAGCAGCTACCGATCAGCCCCTATCAGGTAGTGCGGCGGCCGCTCAGCAACTAGAGAAAGCCGAGCACAGCGTAACCAGCGGCTCCTTTGTGGAATCACCGGAATCGGCAAAGCACCACGGCCTTACTGACCTACCTGGCGGCTCCCAACCTGATCCAGCCAACCAGGCTAGCAGCGAGCATCCGGAGGGTTCAGTAGCGCCTGCTGGTGCTCCGCAGCCACACACTGAGCACCACCCCGAACTCGATATTAAGCCCAACCCCAACGTGGAAGGTGCCAGCATAGCAGGCAGCCGCGACCCAAAGCTTAGCACCGGCCGCGGTGGCGATACCGGCGGTAACGTTCGTTAACTAAGCGTGCGAGCTTCCCCACCATCGGTTTGGAAGTTTCACCAAACCACAACGGCCCGCTTCCTTTGAAGGAAGCGGGCCGTTGTGGTTTGGGAGAGGTTGGTTAGCGGGCCTTGGAGCCGCCCAGGTGTGAAGCCACGTAGCGAACAAAGTCGCGTACCGTGTTGAGTGGTACCTCGTCAGGAATAGTGATTTTAAAACGGCGCTCTAGCTCAAGAATGATATCTACAACGTCAACGGTATCGAACCCTAGCTCGCGGCTCAGGTTGCTGGAGACACGCAGGCGACTCGGCTTGATGGCCTTACGCTTGCTGATGATGCGCAGCACTTGCTGTTCAATGCTGGCGGGGGCGGCGGTAGTCGTTCGGGTTAACATGGCTGTTGAAACGACGGGTAGAACGAAAAAAAGAGGAGGAAAATTGCTCGGTTTGGGCTCCGGCCCACGGCCGGGGGCCGTAGGACGGAGCCGCCCCGAACGGAAAAGGTTGCAAACCTTGGCTTAGTATTCGGCGAGAATTGGCGGACGTGCGGCTTCCACTTCTTCTTCGTCGGCGACCGGCGTACCGGCCGCATCCGGGTCTTTGCCTGTGAGCTTAGCCTTGAGGGTTTCGCTCAGCAGGTACATCACCGGCACTACTACCAGGGTAACGACCGTGGCGAAAACCAGACCAAAAATGATGGTCCAGGCCAACGGCCCCCAGAACACCACCGATTCACCCCCGATAAAGAAGTTGGGGCTAAACGAGGCGAACAGCTCGTAAAAGTCTACGTTCAGGCCAATGGCTAACGGAATCAGACCCAGCGTGGCGGCCGTAGCCGTCAGGATTACTGGGTTCAGGCGGGTACGACCGGCCAGCACGATGGCTTCGCGCAGCGTCATACCTTGGGAGCGGAGGATGTCAGTGAATTCCACGAGTAGGATACCATTTTTTACTACGATACCCGCCAAGGCAATTACCCCTACGCCCGTCATCACAATACTGATATTCATGCCCGTGATGGCCAGGCCCCAGAACACCCCAGCAATGGAAAACAGCACTTCGGAGAGGATGATAACCGGCTTGCTGAACGAGTTAAACTGCAGTACCAGGATCAGGAAGATCAGAGCCAGAGCACCCAGACCGGCCAAGGGCAGGAAGTCGGAGGTTTCCTTCTGGTCTTCTTGCGCGCCACCCATCTTGATGGTATAGCCGGGGGGCGTCGGGTAGGCTTTCAGAGCCGTCTCGATGTTGCGCACTACGTCCGGACCAGTGAAGCCACTGAGCACGTTCGAGGAAATGGTGATGACGCGCTTCACGTCCTTGCGCTTGATGCCGCCGTAGGTGGTGCCGTAGCGCACGTCAGCTACCGAACTGATCGGTACTTGGCGCATCTGGCCGGTAGCGTCACGGAAGGTCAGCGGCGAGTTCAGGATGGCATCTACATCGTCGCGGTAAGGCTTGGCGTAGCGCACCTGAATCGGGTACTCGTCGTCGGGCGTCTTGAATTTGCTGGCTTCTGACCCGTAGATGGCCGTGCGCACTTCCATCCCGATTTGCGCCGTACTGATGCCTTCGCGGTTGGCGCGGGTGCGGTCGATGTTGACGGCAATTTCCGGGTTACGGTCCTCCAGGTTGGAGCGCAACTGCTCGATGCCGCCGATGTTCTTCGAGTTGATGTACTGAATCACATCCTTCGACATGGCCGCCAGCGTCGGATAATCGTCGCCAGCTACTTCGATGGCAATTTCCTTACCCGTGGGCGGGCCGCTGGATTCCTGGTCTACCGAAATTTCGGTGCCGGGAATGCCTTTCACCACCTCGCGGATTTTGTCCATGTAGGTGCGGGTGCTCGGGCCTTCCCGCTCGCTTAGCTCCTTGAAGGCCACAGCCACCTTGGCCAGGTGCGACTGCGACACGCCCGTAGCCGTGGCTTCGCCAGGGTCGCCGGCACCGATGGCCACGTTGGTGATAACCGATTCCACGTCGGGGTTGTTCTGCCCGATGACACCGTAGATGCGGCGCTCCAGAATACGGGCCACCGAGTCGGTGACCTCCACGCGGGTACCTACCGGCATCTTCAGGTAGGTGTACACGAATTTCGGGTCGCCCTTGGGAAAGAAGTCCACCTTGGGGCCACGGATGCCCACGGCCACGAACGAGCCGAAGAATAGAACTACTACTCCAATCATGACCAGCACCGGGTGCCCAATGGCCCAGCGCACCAGATTGGCGTAACCATTCTGGAAGCGCGGCAGGGCCTTGGTCTGGAACCACACAATGCCCTTGTTGAACACGAACAGGTTCAGCCAGATCAGGACTGCCAGGCTCAGCAGCAGGTTGCCGATGAAGTGACCGTGCTGCTTGAAGAAGCCAGGCGTCTCTGCGCCAGCGGCTACTACGGAAGCTCCTTCGGCGCCGGCTGCGGTGTGGCCACCGATACCTACCAGATTAAACAACACGCCAAAGCCGATCAACGCGAACGTCCAGATCAGCAGGTTACGCGTCACCTTGGGCTTGCTGTGCTCATCGTGGTGGTCTTCGCGCTGCATGAACGACACGGCAAACACCGGGTTCATGATGAAGGCTACCACGAGTGAGGACATCAGCGTAAGAATCAGCGTGACCGGCAGGTAGAACATGAAACTACCCACAATGCCCGGCCAGAACATCAGTGGTACAAAGGGCGCCACCGTGGTGAGCGTACCAGCCAGTACCGGAATGAATACCTCGCCGGCAGCGTACTTAGCAGCCTGCGCCGTGGTCAGGTTCGGGTGCTCGTGCAGGAGGCGGTGAGTGTTTTCGATAACCACGATGGCATCGTCCACCACAATACCCAGTGCGAGCAGGAAGGCAAACAGCACAATCATGTTCAGCGCGAAACCAAAACCCGGCAGCAGCAAGAAGGCCAGGAACATGGACAGCGGCACCGACAGACCCACGAACAGAGCGTTGGTGGTGCCCATAAAGAACATCAGGATCAGCGTCACCAGGATGAAGCCGATGATGATGGTGTTGATCAGGTCGTGCAGCGTAACGCGCGTATCATTGGAAGTGTCACCGGTAATGGTGATACGCAGGTCGTTGGGTAGCTGAGCTTTTGAGTCCTCTACCACCGCCTTGATCTTGTCGGAGGCATCGATGAGGTTTTCGCCTTGCCGCTTGATGACGTTCAACGTAATCGAAGGCTTGCCATCCAATCGAGCGTACGATTCGCGGTCCTTAAAGGCATCTTCCACAACGGCAATGTCGCCGAGGCGCACAGCCTGTCCGCTCATGTTCTTGATCTGGATATTGGCAATGTCAGCGGCGCGCACGTACTGGCCGGCTACGCGCACGGCCCGCTTCTGGTCACCCACGTTCAGGGAACCACCCGAGATGGTGATGTTTTCGCGGGCAATGGCCCCCTGAATGTCGCCGAAGCCCATGCGGGCGGCGCGGAGCTTGTACATATCCACCTCCACGTTCACCTGCTGCTCCAAGGCCCCGATGATGTCCACGCGGGTAATTTCGGGCAGGGCCTCGATCTTATCCTGGAAGTCGTCGGCGAGCTTTTTGAGCTGGCTGGCGGGCAGATTACCGGCAAGGTTGATCTGCATGATGGGCAGCTCGGAGAGGTTTACCTCCTGCACCGTGGGCGGCGTGGGCAAGTCATTGGGCAGTTCGTTGCCCGCCTTGTCCACCGCGTCCTTGATGAGCTGCTTGGCGTACTGCACGTCCACGCCGGAGTTGAACTCCACGTCCACGATGCAGTAGTCCTGGTTTGAAGTCGAGCTGATCTTCTTGACCCCGTTCACCGACTTGATTTCCTTCTCGAGCTGGCGTGTCACCAGGTTCTCGATGTCGGTGGGTGAAGTGCCGGGGTATACCGTGGCCACGATGATGCGCGGAATCACGATATCCGGAAACTTCTCCTTGCCCAGCTTGATGTACGAGAAGATACCTGCTACCGTCAGTAGCAGCGTAATGATGTAAATGCTGGTCTTGTTATTGATGGACCAACTGGTGGGTCCAAACTCTTTTTCTATATCCTGCATGGAAGTCAGAAGCTAGGATGTGAGACGTTTTGGGCCGGGCAAGGCGCAAGCCATTACCAACCTAAGCTGGCAGCTTGCCGGCATTTGAGCCGGGCCCCGCGCTGTGCGCCAGCTTACCCGGCTCGGCCGGCAAGGGCCACCGTCTGGCCCTCGTTGAGGTTCTGATACCCTGCGGAAATCACTTGGTCGTTGGGCTTCAAGCCACCGGTGATTTCCGTTTTGCCATTGTAGGTAGCGCCGGTTTGCACCACGCGCTTGGCGGCTATTTTCTTGCCGGCTTTGTCCTCTATTACAAACACGTAGTTGTTCTGTTCGTCTTTCTGCACCAGGTCTACCGGCAGCACTGTGGTGCTGGGCTTGTTGTAGTTCTGGATGCGCACGGTAGCCGTCATGTTCGGGCGAAGCTGCTTGGCTTCCTCGCCGTTCAGGCGCAATTCCACCGAGAAGGTGCGGCTGGCCGGGTTGATGATGCGGCTCACGGTACGTACCGTGGAGGTCAGATTGGTTACGCCGAGGTCCGGAATGTCTACCAAGGCTTTATCACCCGCTTTGATGCCGTTGGCGTAAGCCTCCGACACATCGGCTACCAGCTTGCCGCCGGAGCCGCTGAGCAGGCGCACCACCGGCATGCCGGGGTTGCCCATCTCACCTACTTTGGCCGGTACATCATCCACGGTCCCGCTGAAGGGAGCCACCACGTTGTACATGGCGCGCTGCTGCAACTGCGTAGCGAGGCTGCGCTGCAGCGCCTCGTAATTGTTCTTGGCCTGCAGGTACTGCACCTCGGTGCCGATCTGCTGTTTCCAGAGGCGGTCCTGCTTTTCGTACACGGTCCGAGCGAGGTCGAGGCGGGTACGCAGCTCGGCAATGCCCGACTCGAGCACGGCCGCATCCTGCGTTGCCAGTACCTGACCTTTGCTTACCCGGTCGCCGCGCTGCACGCGGATGTTGGTGATGACGCCCGGCACACGGGGCGACACGTTGGCGTTTTCGTCAAAATCGGCGCGGCCTTGCACTTCCAGATAGCTGGTGAAGCTTTCAGGTTGCACGTTGATTACGGAAACCGGCGTAGCGGCAATGGTTGCGCCTTTCGCCGGGCCAGCTTTAGCTTCGAGTTCGGCAATCTTGGCTTGTGTAGCCGCTTGTTCTTTGCGCAGTTCGGCCAGCTCGGCCTGCGGGTCTTTGGCACCGCCGCAGGCAGCCAGGAAGGCCAGGGTCAGTACAGCGGCCGAAGTAGTGGATTTCATGGTTCGGGTAGCGGAAAACAGCGTGCGGTTAGCCAGAGCCTGCTGAGAAGAACGTTTCATGGTTGAAGGGTCCGCGGGGAGCGTTTGCATGGAGAATCAGGCGCTAACCGCCTATTTACCCGACGTCAGAGCACCCGACGCCTTGTTGAAGTCGACTTTCGACACCAGCACATCGTACAGGGCCGAGTAGTAATTGGTCTGGGCCTGGCGCAGGTCCGTTTCGGCCGTAATCACTTCCAGGTTGGAGCCTACGCCCTCCTGAAACTTGATTTTGGCTACGCGGGCCACGCTGGTCGCCAGATCGAGGTTGGCTTTCTGGTTGGCCAGCACGTCCAACGAGTTTTGCAGGGTGGTTTGCGTTTGGGCACGCTGCAGATCGATGCCCTGCTGCAGGGTGGTGAAGCCGTGGTTTACCTGCTCCAGTGCCAGCTTGCCCTGCTCGATGCTGTACCGCTTGCGGAAGCCGTCGAACACGGGGATGGTCAGTTGCAGGCCCACGTTACCGAAGCCAAACCAGTTCTGGTTGATGAAGCCGGTCTCGGCGCGCGAGTTCGGGCCGCGAAATTCCATCAGGCCACCCAAGGTGCGGTCGGAACCGATAAAGCCGTAGCCAGCAATGGCGTTGAGCGTGGGCAGGTAACCCGAGCGGCGGTTGCGCACGTCGAGCACGGCCAAATCGCGCTGGGTTTCGAGCACCGAGTACTCAATGCGGTTGCTGTAGTTGAAATCGGTACTGGTGCCATTAAGCAGGCGCTGGCGCTCTGCTTCGGCATCCACCACAGCCCCGTCGAGGTTGTCGGTCAGTGTCAACGCTTGGCGTTGGTCGAGTCCCATCTGGAACTTCAGCAGGGCCACGCTCAAATCCACGAGGCGTTGAGCATTCTGCTGTTCGATCTTGAGGTTGTTCACCTGCACCTGCAAGCGGTCCACGTCAAGCTTCTCCACGAAGCCTTCCTTAAAGGTCTGGCGCGTTTGGTAAAGTAGCGTATCGAGGCGCTGTACGTTGCGGGCCAACAGCTGAAACCGCTCGCGGGCCACCAAGGTGCTGTAGTAGGCCTTCGAGACCTGCTCCATCACATCGATTTCGCTTTGCTGCGTCTGCTTCACCGATAGGGCTTCGTATACCTTGGCAGCTTTCAGGCCCAGCAGGTACGAGCCGTTGAACAGCATCTGCGAAGCTTGAACCGAAGCATTTCCCTGCCATTGCAGGCCGAAAGCCAGCGGCTGGGGCGGCGTCGGGGTAGCTTCGCGGTACGCCGGCTGCAGAGTCACTTGCTGGCCATTCTGGGCGGCGTTGATGTCGTTCTGAGTCAGCGTAGCACCGGCCAGCTGCGGTCCGCCAAAAGCGCCAAAGTCAACTAGCGACTTCTGCAGCTTGTAGTTATCGGTAACGGTGGCAGCACCGTTGATTTGCGGCAAGCCGGCCGAGCGAATCTCACCCACGCGGGCTTGGGCCACTTTCTCATTGATGCGAGTGGCCTGCAGGGTGGATTTGTTTTGCAGCGCGTAATCAATGGCCTGCTGCAAGCTCAGCGCCATTGGCGTGGCAGTGGCCACTGGTTGGCCCTTGGAGGGCGTTTGTGCCAGTAGCTCGTGTAGCCCCAGGAAGCCCAGTGCCACCAGTAGTAGCAATAGGCGGAACGCTTTTTTCATTGCGATATAGTATGGGTGTTGAGAGCGAAGTATCTTACTTGATTTCTTCATCGGCTTCCTCCGGCTCCGCTACCTGACGGTAGCGGTTGCTGAGGCGGTGGCCCTTCAGTGTGCAGATGCCGTACAGAAAGTGCTCGACGGTGGCTATATGCAGGCGCTGTAAGTCGAATTGGCGGGGTGGAAATATGCGCCCGTCAAACATCAGCTCGATTTCGGCCAACCGCAGGCGGGATAGTACCTCCACGTCGAGGTCGGGGCGAAACAGACCTTCTGCCATACCGCGCTGTAGGTTTTCGGATATCTTACTTAGAATGAAGGTGTTCTTGTGCTGTTCAAACAGCGCCCAAGCCTGCGGGTAGTATTTCTGCAGATCATGGAAGATGCTCGGGTGCACGGTAGAGAGCATCGTCTTGTGCCACTGCATGAGGTTGTACATCTCCTCCAAAGCATTGTGTCCGCTGGCAAAGCACTTTTCGCAGTCCAATTCCTCCTGAACCAAGTGCTGCTGCATGACGGCCAGCACGATCTGGTCTTTGTTATCGAACCACTTATAGAGGGTCTTTTTAGACATGCCGAGCTGGGCGGCGATGTCGTCCATTGATACACTGCGGATGCCGTTTCGCATGAATAGCTCGACGGCGGTCTGCAGAATCCGGTCCTTGGTTTCCATACTCACGCCACAAAGTTACAAAGGAAACTTTCGTTGAATCCAAAGTTTCCACGTCTTTTTTCACCTACATAATTATGTGATGCGAGGTTCCACCGATGAAATCGTAGTCGGATAAGCATAGGCTATACTTTATAGTCTGTGTTAATATTTCTTTAACTCTCTTTGGCAAGCGCTTCCGTTGCCAGTCCACTGCCTACCGCATTGTTGCGGCCCTGCGTACCTTGGGCATGGTTTCGGGCCGATGCCCATCGCCGGTTTACTTTTTACTCTCCTACTTCTCATGCGCATCCGTACTGGCTTCGGCTACGACGTACACCAACTTCAGGAAGGTCTGCCGTTCTGGTTGGGCGGCATTCAGATCGAACACACCCACGGCGCCCTCGGCCATTCCGACGCCGACGTGCTCATCCACGTCATCTGCGACGCGCTGCTCGGCGCGGCCAACCTGCGGGATATCGGCTTCCACTTCCCCGACACCGATCCGCAGTACAAAGGCATCGACTCCAAGCGTCTGCTGGCTGGCGTGATGCAGCTGCTGCGCGAGCGGGGCTACCAAGTGGGCAACATCGACTCGACCATCTGCCTGGAACGCCCGAAGGTGAACCCGCACATTCCAACCATGCAAAAAGTGCTGGCAGAGGTGATGGGCGTGTCGGAAGACGATATCAGCATCAAGGCTACCACCACCGAAAAGCTGGGCTTCGTGGGCCGGCAAGAGGGCGTGGCTGCCTACGCTACCGTACTAATAGTACAGTCTTAAGTCCACGGGTACGCGCGACCCGCGGCGCAACCTCCACCGTTTGGACCTGTCTTTGCCCTTAGCCCTCAGCTTTTCACTCCCAATTATTCCCCATACAGCCTTCGGGCTGCCTGCTTATGTCCCACAAAGCCTTTTATGCCCTGCTACTGGCGGCCTGCGTAGCCGCGGGCTCGGCCGTGGCGCAGGATGCGCCGCGCAAGACGCGCAAGGTAAAAATGAAGCAGAAGGTGGAGTCGTCGGTACTCACGCCGACTGCCCCTACTGCCACGCCCGACATCGACCTGCCGGCCACTTACGCGGCCACCATCACGCAGGAAGACCTGCGCAAGCACCTTTCGGTGATTGCCTCCGACGCTTATGAGGGCCGCGAAACCGGTGAGAAAGGCCAAAAAATGGCCGCCGAATACATTGCCAACCGCTTCAAAGACTTAGGCCTGTTTGCGCCGGTAAAGGACTCCGACAACCCTTACATGCAGCGCTTCACCATGGAGCGCAGCACTTGGACCGGCGACGCCACGCTGAAAGTGGGCACCCAGACCTATAAGTGGATGCAGGATTTCTACGCCTACGGCAACTCGCCGTTTGAGCAGGAAACCACCCTACAGCCGTTGTTCGTGGGCTACGGTATCGAGCAGGACGGGTACAGCGACTACGCCGGGCTCGACGTGAAAGGCAAAGACCTCATCATCCTGCTGGGTGAGCCGACCAAGGACGGTAAGCCGCTGCTGGGCAAAGACGGCGCCCCCAGCAAATGGGGCAACGAGTACCGCGCCAAATCGGCCATGGCGACTCAGAAAGGGGCGCGCTCGGTGTTCTTCGTGAGCTTCAGTCCCAATGACAACTTCAGCAAGACGGCTGGCCGCATGGCGCCGTACTTGAGCCGCCCGAGCATCAACTTCGTGGATGCCAAGAAGGACCAGCGCGCGGCTGCGTTCTTCGTGTCGCCGGCCTTAGGTGCCAAGCTGCTGGGCACTACCGAAGCGGCTGTACGCAAGTACGAAACCAGCGTGGGGCAGACGGGCAAACCGGCCAACTCTACGCTCAAGCCAGGGAAACTGGTGGTGAAAGCACCCAAGAAGCGCGAAACCTTCACCACCGAAAACGTGATGGGCTTCCTGGAGGGCACCGATAAGAAAGACGAAATCATTGTGGTTTCGGCGCACTACGACCATATCGGCATCATCAACGGCGAAATACACAACGGCGCCGACGACGACGGCTCCGGCACCGTGGCTGTGTTGGAAATGGCCGAAGCCTTTGTGCAGGCTAAAAAAGAGGGCAAAGGCCCGCGCCGCAGCATGTTGTTCCTGACGGTAACCGGCGAAGAAAAAGGCCTGCTGGGCTCGGAGTACTACGCCGATCATCCGGTGTTCCCGCTCACCCAAACCATTGCCGATTTGAACATCGACATGATTGGGCGCACGGATAAAGAGCACGAAGGCAAGGCCGATTACGTGTACGTCATCGGTTCAGACAAGCTGTCGTCGGAGCTGCACAACATCGTGCTGGCAGCCAACGAGAAGAACGGCACCATGGACCTGGACTTCCGCTTCAACGACCCGAACGACCCGAACCGCTTCTACTACCGCTCCGACCACTACAACTTCGCCAAAAACAACATCCCCGTGGCGTTCTTCTTCAACGGCGTGCACGATGATTACCACGGTGCCGGCGATGAAGTCGACAAAATCGAGTTTCCGAAAATGGAAAAGCGTGCCCGCCTGGTGTTCCATACCGCCTGGGAACTGGGCAACCGCGAGCAGCGCATCGTAGTCGACTCCAATAAGCCTTAACTGAATAATTTAAAGAAGAATGGCTGATTGTCAGGTAGCTTTGCCTGGTGGTCAGCCATTCTTCTTTTTGGCTCTGCCTACTGAATTCCTTTAGCATTTATGCGACACCTCTACCGCTACGCGCTAGCCCTTACCGTGGCCGGAGCCACCCTGGCCACCGCAGCCTCGGCCCAAACCCGCAAAGTCAAGACGAAAGTCAAAACCGAGAAACCCGCCGCGGCGCCTACGGATCAGGCCCTCATCTATGCGGCTACCATCACGCAGGAGGACCTGCGCAAGCACCTCACGGTGCTGGCTTCCGATGCTTACGAGGGCCGCGAAACAGGCGAGAAAGGCCAGAAAATGGCCGCCGAATACCTGGCGCAGCAGTTTGCCACGTTAGGGCTGACCGGCCCGATCAAAGAGTCCGATAATGCCTTCGTACAGTACTTCACGCTGGAGCGCAGCCTGTGGGATGTCAGCAAAATGAAGCTGCAGATTGGTAAGCAGTCGTACCGCTGGCTGGAGGACTTCTACACTGGGTACAATTCTTTACCCTTCGAACAGGAAACTACTCTGCAGCCAGTATTTGTGGGCTATGGTATAGAGCAGGAAAGCTATTCCGACTACAAAGGCATTGATGTACGCGGAAAAGATGTCGTCATGCTTAAGGGGGAACCCATGCAAGATGGCCGTCCTATACTAAGCAAGGATGGCAAGCCGACTCAGTGGAGTAAAGACGCTTCGGATAAAGAAAAGTTGGCTACTCAGAAAGGAGCTCGGAGTGTTATATACATCGATACTGACCCTAATAGGTTTGCAGAAATAATTAAGCGTCACCGTGTATTTCTAAGCCGTCCTACGATTAATAAGGTTGGTACTCTTCAGGCTTCACCTACGCCTAGGGCTCTTTCACTAACCTTTTCTCATATTGCTGGATACCAATTACTTGGCACCAATGCAGAAGCAATAGCCAAGTACCAAGCGGATATAGCGGCCACTGGAAAGCCTGCGAAACTTTCCCACAGCCCCAAACAGACAATCATTCGCACACCCAGAAAAATCGAAACCTTCGCCACCGAAAACGTGATGGGCTTCCTTGAAGGAACCGATAAGAAGGACGAAGTGCTGGTCATTTCGGCCCATTACGACCACGTAGGCGTAATCGACGGCAAGGTGTACAACGGTGCCGATGACGACGGCTCCGGCACGGTAGCCGTGCTGGAAATGGCTGAAGCCTTTGCGCAAGCCAAAGCCGCCGGCCACGGCCCGCGCCGCAGCGTATTGTTTCTGACGGTGACAGCTGAGGAGAAAGGCCTGTTCGGCTCGGAGTTTTATACCGATCATCCGGTGTTCCCGCTCACCCAAACTATTGCCGATTTGAACATCGACATGATCGGGCGCACCGATGACCACCATAAGGCCGGCGACCAGTACGTGTGCCTGGTGGGTTCCGACAAACTGTCGTCGGAGCTGCACGCCATCAGCGAGCAAGTCAACAAAAAGTACACCCAGTTGGCTTTCGATTACCGCTACAATGACCCCAACGACCCGGAGCGCGTGTACTACCGCTCCGACCACTACAACTTCGCCAAGCACAAGGTGCCGGTGATTTTCTACACCACCGGCGACCATGCCGACTACCACCAGGCCACCGACGACGTCGACAAAATTGAGTTTCCGCTGATGACCAAGCGGGCGCAGCTGGTATTTCATACGGCTTGGGAGCTGCTGAACCGCGACCAGCGCATTGTGGTCGACTCCAACAAACCGTAACCGAGCAGCTTAGTAGCTCCATTCTGGGGCCGCAATCGGCCGGTCGGGCTTGCCAGTTGGCAGCCCGACCGGCCGGTGTTTTTTAGGCCGCAGCCAACTATCCATCCTGAACATGCGACCTTCGGTTGTTCATACCCGTTGCAGAATGCGCCGAGCTTCACTTTCTCCTTACTTACTGTACGCGTTATTGGCTTGCGCCACCAGCCTGTTTGGGCCCGATGCTTACGCCCAACGCAAGGTCAAAGTCAAGATCAAAAACAGCACGCCGGCCGCGCCAATAAATCAGGCGGCCACGCACGCAGCTAGTATTACGGCCGCCGACCTCTCCCGCCACCTCACGGAGTTGGCTTCTGATGCTTACGAAGGCCGGGCCACCGGTGAGCGGGGTCAGAAAATGGCGGCGGAGTACCTGGCGAAGCAGTTTGCGGCTCTGGGTCTGCAGGGCCCGGTGACGGGTGCCAGCAATGCGTACCTGCAGCCCTTCGGCCTGTTGCGTTACGCGCTCGATGGCCCAGGCCGCCTGCGCGTGGGCGCACCGGATCGGGAACAGGTATTTGAAGCTGGGCGCGACTTTATAGGCTTCGGACCTTCGGCTTTTCGCACCGAAACCAAGGCTGCGCCGGTATTTCTGGGATTTGGCATCGAAACAGAACGCTACAACGACTACGCCGGCCAGCCCGACGTGCGCGGCAAAGACGTGGTGCTGGTGCAGGGCGAGCCTACCGACGGCCGCGGCCATTACCTGCTGTCGGGCTCGAAGCAGGAAAGCGAGTGGGGCTCCATGTTCCGCAAAGCTGCCTGGGCCCGCGACAAGGGCGCCCGCAGCGTGTTCATCATCACCTTTGCTGGTGCCCAGGATTTCAGCGCCATGGCCGCCAGCATGACCGAGCAGCTGACCGAGCCCGGGTATGAACTGCTGGACCGCGTGGCCCAGCCCGTCAGCGGCTTGCTCTTGACCGACGTGCCGCCTACTGGCATCGGTACTTACCTGACGTCTATGGACGTGGGAGCGGCCCTACTGGGCGTTCCGGCGCCGGCGCTGGGCGAATACGTGCTCAGTAGCTACCGCGACGGCCGCCCGCCCGTGGCACCCATGAACCTGCCCTCACTCCGCGTACACATTCCGCAAGCCCGCACGGAGCTGGCCTCCGAAAACGTGCTGGGCTTTCTGGAAGGCACCGATAAGAAGGAAGAAGTGCTGGTGATTTCGGCCCATTACGACCACCTGGGCATTCAGAACGACACGATATACAACGGGGCCGATGATGACGGCTCGGGCGTAACGGCGGTGCTGGAAATAGCGGAGGCCTTTGCCCAAGCCAAAGCTGCCGGCCACGGCCCGCACCGCAGCGTGCTGTTTGCGCTGATGTCCGGCGAAGAACGTGGCCTGCTCGGTTCCGACTACTACACCGGCCACCCGGTGCTGCCCCTGAGCCAGACCATCACCAACCTGAACATCGACATGGTGGGCCGCACGGCGCCCGAACACTCAGGCAAGGGCAATTACTTATACATCATTGGCTCTGATAAGCTTTCCTCGCAGCTGCACGCCCTTAACGAGGCCGCCAACGCCCGCCACACCCGCCTGAAACTGGATTACCGCTACAACGTGCCGAACGACCCGGAGCAGCTCTACTACCGCTCCGACCACTACAACTTTGCCCGCCACGGCATTCCGGTCATCTTCTATACCAGCGGCCTGCACTCGGATTATCACAAGGCTACCGACGATGTGGACAAGATTGAGTTCGGCAAGCTGGAACAACGGGCGCGGCTGGTATTCCACACTGCCTGGGAACTGGCCAACCAAGAGCAGCGGCCGGTGGTTGATTCTGCGAAACCCTAAGTAAATTTCCCGCAGCAGGCTCCGCCGCAACACGGAAGCCGCTGCTTCGTTGAACGACCTCGGCGCTTTCCAGCGTTACTCCGGCGCCCTCTGCGGGCTCCTCCAACCGCCTATCCCATGCCCACGGCCACCAAATCCTCCCAGTTCCTGCTCGATTCCGATGCGAAGGCCTTCGACCTGGAGCACCGGCGCAAAATCCGCTTCAACATCGGCAAGTACAACGCCGCAGTGCAGACGGGCCTGGGGTGGTACCGCGACCATGAGCTGGCCCGCTCGCGTGCTGCGTACCGCAAAGCACAGATCGTCAACAACCTTGATCAGTATTTGCTGCAGTGGGAGGAAAACTTCACCCGCCGCGGCGGGAAGGTCATTTGGGCGCAGGATGCCAAGGAAGCCCTGACGGAAATCGGCAAAATTGTGCAGCGCAAGCGGGCCCGCACGGTGGTGAAGGCCAAGAGCATGACCACCGAAGAAATTCATTTGAACCACTATCTGGAGCAAAACGGGGTGGAATCGGTGGAAACGGACCTAGGCGAGTACATCGTCCAGCTGAACGGGGAGCGGCCCTACCACATCGTGACGCCGGCCATGCACCTCTCCAAAAAGGACATTGCCGACATCTTCGTCAAGCACCTGAAGATTCAGCCCACCGACGACGCTCAGCAGCTGGTGTACACGGCCCGTAAGCTGCTACGCGGTAAATACACCTCGGCCGAGGTGGGCATTACGGGTGGCAATTTCTTGGTGGCTGATGTGGGGGGCGTAGCGGTAACTGAAAACGAGGGCAACGCCCGCTTGTCGGCCACGTTTCCACGCACCCACATTGCGGTGGTAGGCATCGAAAAGCTGATTCCGACACTGCAGGACCTGGACTTGTTTTGGCCGCTACTGAGCACCAGTGGCACCGGCCAGCAGCTCACCGTGTACAACACCGTGTACCTGGGCCCGCGCCAGCCCCTGGAAAAGGACGGCCCCGACGAGATGTACGTGGTGCTGCTCGACAACGGCCGCACCAACCTGCTGGCCCAGCCCGACAAGCGCGAGGCGCTGCAATGCATTCGGTGCGGCGCCTGCCTGAACGTGTGTCCCGTCTACAAGAACATCGGTGGCCACACCTACGAAACGACGTACTCCGGCCCCATCGGCTCAATCATCACGCCGCATTTGAGCGGACTGGCGGATAACAAGCACCTGAGCTATGCCTCTTCGCTGTGCGGTGCCTGCTCCTCGGTGTGCCCGGTACGCATTCCAATCCACAACATCTTGCTGCTCAACCGCCAGCAGGCCGTAAAACAGCACCTCAACGATAAGGAGGAAGAGCGGGGTATCAAGCTTTGGCTCTACGGCATGAAGCACCGCTGGGCCTGGGGCATAGCACCGTTGGCAGCCAAACGCTGGGTGCTAAACCGCTTGCTGGGCCAAACCGGCTGGAGCAAGCGCCGCGAGGCGGTGCAGCTGGCCCCAAAATCCTTCCGGGAGCTGTGGAAGGAGCGGCAAAAATAAAAAACGGCCGGGCTAAGCCCGGCCGTTTTTTATTGCGGCTACCCTTTTTTACGGTTGCATGAGCATGGAAGTAACGGCCGCCGCTACCGGGCCCCTCACTTCAGGCGTGAGCGAAGGGGCCAGCCACACGCGCCCACGGGCTATCAGTTCTACTGCTGCTACCACAGAGCCGTTCGGCCGCACAAACTCGTAGCCGACGGGCACGCCCAAGGGAAACATGGCGCGGCCATCGCGGCGCAATAGCTGAGCAATGGGACGCACCAACAGCAAGGTGTCGCCGTTGCTGAGGCTGCCCTGCGCAAACTGCGGCCGGTTGCCAATCTGATTTTTGCTTTCGAGCACCAACTGCCAGGTCCGCTGATTAGGCGCCTCGATAATGCTGCTGTACATCTCCTCCTGATGCAGGGATACTCCTACCCGGCTGTTCTCGTTCGGGGCTAGGCTCATATTGTTGCTTTGTGAGTAATAGGCGCCCTTTACCTGCCAGGCGGTGCCGGCTACGGGCTGCATAGCAAACGAGAACTTGCGTCTGGCCCGGGTTTGGTCGTACCACGCCGGCACGGGCAGCCAGGTGCCATACGAGCGGGTGGAGGTGCTTGTCCAGCCGGGCTTCACTTTAGAAGTGGCGAATTCGCCGAACTGGTATCTGTGCTTGAAGCCCTGCTTGCGGGCCACATTCAGAGGCGCGGCCGTAGCTAGCTGATCGGGCACTTTCATGCTGATGCTGCTGGTGGAAGAGCAGCTGGCCAAACCTATTAAAGCAGCACTTAGCAGAGCCAACGACAAATGACGCCGGTAATCGAGGGTAGCCATGGGACGAGGGAAGTAGGGTTGGATCAGAGACAGGCAAAGCTAACGGGCCGCTTACGGCGGCGCATCACATCTTCGGGGAGCAACTTTTGTGCCTCAACTGTGCCGGGCGCCTGCCGTACAAGCCCCACACTCTTTGCCTGTTTGCTGATGCCCTGGGAATTACTGTTGCGCGGTGCCGTGCTGCTCGTAGGCGTGGGCATGGTGCTGTTTACTTTGTCGGCTGCTATTCGCGCTTTTGTGCTGCCGCGCAACAAATCGGTGCTGATCAGCAACTGGGTATTTCGGGGTATCCGATCTGTATTTGATATCATAGCGGCCTTGCTGCGTACTTACGGCCGCCGCGACCAGGTGCTGGCTTTGTATGCCCCGGTTTCGTTGGTGGCATTGCCGATCTTGTGGTTGGGTATGTTATCGGTGGCCTACACCGGCATATTCTGGGCCTTGGCCGAAGGCTCGTTGAGCCTGTGCTATTAGCTGAGCAACAACAGCCTGCTACCCTGGGCTCCATGAAACCGCGGGGGCTCGTGGCAGCCGTATTCTCTTATTCGGAAGTCACGCTGGGCTTGCTGCTACTGACCCTGCTTATCTCCTACTTACCCACCATTTACCAAGCCTTTTCACGCCGCGAGTTGGGGTATCCCAACTGGAGCTTCGGGCCGGCAAGCCCAGTTCGGCCCTGCAGCTTATTTCCTAGCTGAACCGCTCTGGTTCCTTGGCTTCCAACGACGAGCAGTGGCTCCGTTGGGAAGAATGGTTTATCGAAATGGAAGAAAGCCATACGTCATTGCCCATGCTGTCCTTTTTCCGCTCGCCCCCAACCGGGCCGGTCCTGGGTGACGGTGGCCGGAACCGTACTGGACACGGCGGCCCTGGTCCTCAGCGCAGTAGACCAGCCTCCAAGCCGGCAGATGGAGCTTTGCTTCAAGGCCGGCTGCATCACCATTAACCGCATTTACAGCTTCTTTCAGGAACGAGCGCACAGCCACCCCTCCGAGCTGCTGAATGGAAACGATTCGCTGGAAGAACCTACGCGACTGGAGTTTATGGTAGCCTACGACCGTCTGCAGGCGCAAGGCCTGAAGATGTTGGCCGATAGAGACGCGGCCTGGCGGCATTACCACCAGTTACGCAAGCGCTACGATAAGACCCTGACTTACATAGCGCAAATAACCGCAGCTCCGGAAGTCAAACCAATCCATTGATAATATAAGTTATTATATATTTATTTTACTATTCGCAAGAAGATTCATTAACCACACATTGGAATTACTATATAACGCTGAAAACCCTTAGTTTACCTGCCCCACCCCGGTCCTTCTGCAAAGTTTCACCCGCACTTTCGTCGAGACATGACCCGTCGCTACGCCCTGATTATCCGGCCGATGTGCCGACGGTAGAGCCGTAACCCTTGGCGGGTTCAGAATAGCGGCTCCTGTTCTACTGCCCCAAACGCTTCATTGCTGCTTTTCAGCGCCTTACTCAAGGCTGCCGGCGGAGCTATAACCCTTTGCTTTTCTTTCTTCCTTAACCACATTCTATGCAAACACGTTTACCCTCTCTTCCCTCCATTACTCACAAGCCTGACCCGTTGGGGCAGCGCCTTGCCTGGCTGCTAGGCGTATTGTTGCTGCTAATAAGCAGCGCAGGTAGCGCCTGGGCGCAGGCCGTGACTACTTACACGTTCAATGAAACTACCAGTGGAACGCTGGAGGACATGACTGGTAGTACCCAGCTAATCGGCTCTGGCCAAGATGATGCTGCTTCCTCGGTAACCAACATTGGCTTCTCTTTTAGCTACGGCGGCACAGCATACACCCAGTTTTCAGTTAACTCCAATGGCTTAATGCGCCTCGGGGCAACTGCGGTAGGCACCGATTGGACCAATTCACTTACCTCCTCTGCTAACAACCCAAAAATTGCGGCCTATTGGGATGATCTGCACACAGGAGCAGCCGCGGGCGGAGGCAAAGTACATTTCAGATTACTAGGCTCTGCGCCTGACCGCAAGCTGGTTGTGGAGTGGTTTGTAACCGTTCCACGCAGCACGTCGGGTAATGCTAACGCCAGATTTCAGGTATGGCTCAGTGAAAGCAGCAACGCTGTGGATTTCGTTTACGGAGCTACTAACACCAACAGCGGCGGTTACACCGTCGGGCTGGCGACTTCCACAACCAGCTATTTAAGCCTAACCACAACGACTTCCGGAACCGCTACCACCAGCACCAGCAGTGCTAATAATTTCAACACAGCAGCGCTACCAGCAGGCACTCGTTACACCTTTGCACCACCAATGCCTTGCGTTGGCACTCCCAATGCGGGCAACGCCGTAGCAACCACCGGCAGCATATGCCCAGGAGCATCGACGTCCATTACCCTTTCAGGAGCAAGTTCGGGCGTTAGCGGGCTCACTTATCAATGGCAGGAATCAGCTGATAACCAAAATTTCGCCAACGTAACCACCGGCACCGGAGGCACCACGACGACCTATACTACGCCCGCCTTGTCTGCAACGCGGTATTACCGTGCTTTGGTGACTTGCAGCGGCAATACCGCAACTTCAGGCGTCGCTACTGTCACGATACTGACCCCAACGTATGCCACTCTGCCGCTGTCGGAGGGCTTTGAAAATGCTTGGGCCAGTACTTGCGGCACTCGGGATGTGCCCAACAATAGCTGGCGGGTCAGCCCCCTCACGGGCAATAACGCCTGGCGGCGCAGCGACGACGGCGGCAGCGTCTGGACTAATACTTCTGGCGCCTATTCGCCCCTGGGCAGCAACGCGGGCGGCACGGCATCGGCCCACTCGGCCCGCTTTCACAGTTGGTCTACTTCCTCCGTCGGCACCCTTGACTTGTACGCCAACCTGAGCGGCGGTACGGGCACAGCCACGCTCACCTTCGACTACATCAACACCAGCGGCAGTGACAAGCTGGACGTGCTGCTCTCCACCGACGGCGGGCAAACCTTCGCCGCTACGCCGCTGCTCTCGCTTTCCACCGCCAGCACCTGGACGCGTCAGCAAGTGGCTTTGCCAAACCCCACCGCCACCAGCGTTATCCGCTTCCGGGCGACGGGAGATTTCGGCTCTACTGATATAGGTCTCGACAACGTCAGCGTAAGCTTTGTATCGTGCCCGGCAGTTACTGGCCTCACTGTCACCAGCCTGACGACGACCTCGGCTAGCCTGACCTTTACGGGGGCCACCGGCGCCAGCGACTACACTGTAACGACTATGCCGACCACTACGTCGTCGACGGTTACGGGTCCGGCTTTCACGCTCACAGGCCTTGCCCCCAATACCAGCTACACCGTGACGGTGGTGAGTAATTGCGGTGGCAGCCAAACTTCGCAGCCGGCCACCATCACCATTCTAACAGCTTGCTCCCCTCCTGCCGCCTACGCCACGCTGCCCTACACCCAGGGCTTCGAAGCGGCCTGGACAGATAACTGCAGCACCCGCGACACGCCCGATGCCTTCTGGCTGAATACGCCTATCAGCGGTAATAGCTCCTGGCGGGCCGACAACGACGGGACGGCAGCCAGTTGGACAAGCACTTCGGGAGCTTATTCTCCCGTCGGCAGCAACGCTGGCGGAGCGACTTCGGCCCGCTCGGCCCGTTTTCACTCTTACAACACGCCGGCCAACGGGGTGGGCACGCTGGATCTTTATGTGAATTTGGGTTCGGCGGCCAACAAGCGCCTGCTCTTCGACTACATCAACACCAGCGGCAGTGACAAGCTGGACGTGCTGCTCTCCACCGACGGCGGGCAAACCTTCGCCGCTACGCCGCTGCTCTCGCTTTCCACCGCCAGCACCTGGACGCGCCAATCCCTTGCGTTACCCGTTGCCACCGCCACCAGCATTATCCGTTTCCGGGCCACTTCGGATTTTGGCGCTACCGACATTGGCATGGACAACCTGCTGGTGGAAGAAATTCCGGCTAACGACGTAGGCATTACGGCGCTGGTCGCGCCGGCTTCGACGGGTTGTTACTCCACAGCCCAAGACGTATCGGTGACCATCCGCAACTACGGCAGCGGCGATATCGGCAGCGTGCCGGTGCAGGTGACGGTAAGCGGCGCTCTGACGCAAACGCTGAACAATACTTTCACGGGCACTATTGCGCCGGGCGGCACGCAAAACTTTACCGTAGGCCAGATCGACATGTCGGCGGTGGGCACTTACACCTTCAATGCGACCACACAACTCAGCAGCGACGCCAACGCCAGCAACGACGCGCTGACGCCAGCGGTAACCCGCACAGTTGTGGCCCCAGCGACGCTGCCCTTCGTGCAGAACTTTAACGCTGGCACCACCCTACCGACCGGCTGGACTGCCTCGCGCTTCAGCGTGAGTTCCAGCGCTGGCAACGGCACCGGCAACGGCCTGCGCGTGAACCTCTACGCTGGAGTCAGTACTTCCTCGGGCACGGTCACTACTCCTCTGCTGGGTCCGGCTGGCACCCGTACGCCGGTGCTCTCCTTTGACGCCCGCTTCACGAACTGGTCGGGCAGTGCGGGCACTGCATTGACTAGCGACGACAAAGTAGAAGTGCAGGTATCCCTGGACTGTGGCCTCTCTTTTACGCCGGTGTACACCATCAACCACACCAACTACAACGGCACGGGCACGGCCAGCACCAACTTCTTTACTTATAGCGCCCCCCTGACGGGCGTGAGCAGCGGCCAAGCGGTACTCGTACGCCTAGTGGCCTCTACTTCACCCACCACGCCCCTGGATTACTACCTCGATGTTGACAACGTCAACATCGTAACGCCCGCCAGCAATGACGCAGGCATCGTGGCCCTGGTAGCCCCGGCAGGAAACTGTGGCTCCGCGACCCAGGATGTGACGGTGACCATCCGTAACTATGGCACGGCGGCTCTGAACAACGTGCCGGTCAGCGTGGAGGTGAGCGGCGCTCTGACGCAAACGCTGAACAATACTTTCACGGGCACTATTGCGCCGGGCGGCACGCAAAACTTTACCGTAGGCCAGCTCAACATGTCGGCGGTGGGCACCTATACGTTTGCCGCGACCACGCAGCTTAGCGGCGACGGCAACGCCAGCAACGATGCCCTAGCCCCCCAGAACCGCACCACTACGGCCCCACAAGCAGCCTTACCGTACGTGCAGCCTTTCAACAGCAGCAGCCTGCCGGCCAATTTTACAGCTTCGGGCTTTAGCCCCAGCACCTCGGCCAACAACGGTGGCGCTGCGGGCAGCTACGGCCTGCGCGTGAATGTGTATGGGAGTAACCCGACGGCCTCGGCCACAACGCCGGTGTTGGGCCCAACGGCCTCAGCTACGAACCTACTTACTTTTGACGCCCGCTTCGTGAACTACAGCGGCGGTGCCGGCACGTCCTTCGGAGCCAACGACAAAGTGGAAGTGCAGACCTCCGTGTGCGGCGGCCCTTTCACGCCGGTGTACACCATCGATAACACCAACTACAACGGCACGGGCACGGCTAGCACCAGCTTCTACACTTATGCCAGCATTCCGCTGCCGGGCCTCAGCGCCGGGCAGAAAGTGCAGGTGCGATTTGCTGTGACCCGCGGCGCCGGCGACTACTACGTGGACCTCGACAACATCAGCATCATCAGCCAAACAATGAACGATGCCGGGGTAGTGGCCATTGTCGACCCAGTAGCGCCGTTCAGCCCGGCAGTGCAGCCTGTTTCGGTGCAAGTGAAAAACTTCGGGCTAGCGACGCTTGACGCCGTAACAATGGCGTGGACGGTAAACGGAGCCGCGCAGGCTTCTCAAACCTTCACGGGATTAAACCTGGCACCCGGCGCTACTTCGGCCAACCTGCCGCTGGGCACCTTTGATTTCTCAGTGGGTGGCCTGTCTTACACCATCGTAGCGACTACCAGCCTGCCCAACGGCAATGCTGATGAGCTAACGAGCAACGACGCCTCGACTCGCCTGGTTGCCCCGGTCCTGATCGGGACCTACACGGTGGGCAGCGGACAGCAGTTCGGTACACTCACCAGCGCCGTTAACACCCTGAACGCTGCTGGCGTGGCAGGTGCCGTCATATTCTCGCTCACCGACGCTGCTTACGGCCCCGACGAAACCTTCCCACTGGTCGTTAACGCCGTGGTCGGTGCCAGCGCTACAAATTCCATCACCTTCAAACCCGCAGTGGGCGTCACGCCCTCCATCACGGGCAGCGCGGCTACGGCCATCTTCAAGCTCAATGGTGCCGACCATGTAACGCTGGACGGTTCCAATACTGCTGGTGGCACCACCCGCGACCTGAGCGTGACGAATACCTCCGTTGCTACCAACGCCACCGTAATCTGGCTGGCCAGCGTGGATGCGACAAACGGCGCGACTCACAACACGGTAAAAAACCTGGTTTTGACTGGCGGCAGCAACAGCACCAGCAACAACCAAGTGGGTATTGCCTTGTTGGGTACTACCACCGCCACCGTCGGGCTGAATAACGATGCTAACACCCTGCTTAACAACCGCATTGAGCGGGTGGCCTACGGTATTGATGCGGAAGCGGCCGGCAGCGCGCCCTACGACAACCTCATTATTGCCGACAACGTGGTGGGCGTAGCTACGAGCTCAGCTGCTACCAACGTAACGGTGGCCGGTATCGTGGTAAAACAGGCTCCGGGCGTACAAGTGACACACAACACGGTGCAGAACGTGCGTACCGGCAGCGGCACCACCGTGTCGGGCATTTTGTTGCTTCGCGGTACTACTGGCGCGCTCATCAGCCGCAATACGGTGCGCAGCGTGCAGTATACGGGTACGGGCGGCTACGGCGTGCGGGGCATCTCGGTGGCTCCGGGCCTCAACGCCACTGGCATCGTGATTCGCAACAACGCGGTGAGCAACTTGCTGGCCGACGGCGACGGCTCGACCAGCGCCGGAAGCCCCAGCTACCAGCTGATGGGCATTGGCCTATTCAGCGGCAATGGCTACGAGGTGTATAACAACTCGGTGCAGCTCAGCGGCGACCGACCCGACAACTCCTACGCCGGGAAAGTATCGGCGGCCCTGTACGTCGACTCGGCGGCGGCCAATGTGAACGTGCGCAACAACGTGTTCAGCAACGTACAGACGACTTCCGACCTCTCCACCAACGGCGGGGGCACCAACTATGCCGTGTACGTAACGGGGGCTACCTCCCCTTTCGTGAGCATTGATTACAATCTGTACGATGTGCGCTCGGGCGATGCAGCCCGAACGGCCGCCTTGTCGGCTCAGTTTGTGGGCCGCTTGAACGGCGCCAGCAGCGCTTCGTTGATAGCCTGGCAAACGGCAACCGGTCAGGACAAGAGCTCGATGACTGGCGACCCGGCCTTTACATCGGCAACCAACCTGATGCCCAACCCAGCCCATTCCAACAGCTTCCACCTCAACGGTACCGGGGTGCAGATAATGGTGGTAAGCCAGGACCTGAACGACAACGTCCGCCCGACGACGGTGGCAGCCGGCGCCCCGGATCTGGGTGCTTACCAACTTACTCCGACGGCTACACCAGCCAATTTGGTGGCCACAGGGCCGTACGCCCCCGGCGCGACGCAGGATTTCTTCTTCGGCGGCCGCCGCGTGGCCAGCATCACGTATGGCACCACGGGTACGCTGCCCAGCACCTGGGCGGTGAAGTATTACCCCGGCACCAATCCGCTGAACCCGCTGGCTTCGGCCCGCTATATGAACAGCTACCTCGCGGTAACGGGGAGCAACGATGGCAGCGACTTCACCTACGACCTGACGCTGTACTACGACGATGCGCTGCTGGGTACCATCGACGCTGAGCCGAGCCTGCGCCTTTCGCGCCGCGACCCGGCCACCGGCCTGTATGAGTTCTACCCCAGTGCCGCGCTAGATGCCACAGCCAATACGCTGGTGCAAACTGGCCTGACCGCCTTCGGCGAGTTTACCGGCTCGGACGAGGCCGCTCCGCTCCCCGTCAGCCTGACTTCCTTTGAAGCCAAGCGCCAGGGCGCCGATGCCCTGCTCACTTGGAGCACGGCGCAGGAAAAGGACAACCGTGGCTTTGAAGTGCAGGTGTCCTTGGATGGCCGCACGTATCGCACGCTGGGCTTTGTGGCCAGCGAGGCGCCGAACTCGACTACGGCCCGCCATTACCGCTTTGTCGACCGTGAGGCCAGCAAGCAAGGTGTGCGCTACTACCGCCTGCGCCAGCTCGACCAAAACGGCACGGACGCTTTGTTTGGCCCGCGCACGTTGACGTTTGAAGGTATTGTCAAGCTGAGCGCGACGGCCTGGCCCAACCCCTTCCTCGGCACGCTGTCAGTGGAAGTGGTGAGCCCGGCAGCGGGTGCCTCCGAGCTGCAGCTGTTTGATGCAATGGGCCGCGTGGTGCTGCGCCAGTCGGCCAGCTTGGTATCGGGCGTGCAGCAACTGCCGCTGCAGCGTGTGGAACAGCTACCAAGCGGTACTTACGTGCTGCGCCTGACCTCCGCGGGTCAGACCAGCACCGTACGCGTAGTAAAGCAGTAAGCAGCCACATACCCCTTGTGAAAAGCCCCGCCGGCAGTGCCGGCGGGGCTTTTACTTTTCTTCAGTCGTCCCGAGTTGAGCGCAGGTAGATTGGGGCAGGCCTGCTGCCATTGGCCTTAGGCCTCGGGCTGGTCGGGCAAGATGTGGATATCCTGCACTAGTACCTTCTGCTCAATCTGCCGCGCGCGCGTAGTATTAGCCAGGCCGCCGAGGGCCGTTTCTTTGTAGCGCGTTTCCATGCTTTCGCCCACCTCGCCCAAGGCCTGCACGCACTGATCGACGGGAATTACTGGGTCGACGCCGGCAATGGCAATCTGGGCGGAGGAAAAGGCAATGGCTGAGGCCGAGGCGTTACGCACCACGCAGGGCACTTCCACCAGGCCCGCCACCGGGTCGCACACGAGGCCCAGCATGCACTGAATGGTGATGGCCACGGCCGCAAAGGTCGTTTGCACATCGCCGCCGAGGCAATACACCACGGCCCCGGCGCCCATGGCCGCGGCCGAGCCGGTTTCGGCCTGGCAGCCGCCTACGGCACCGGCCAGGGAAGCATTCTGCTCGATGATCAAGGCAATGCCTGCGGCTATCAGCAGGCCTTCCAGGATGCGGCGGTCGTCCAGCTTGTGGAGTTCCTGCAGCGTGGTGAGGATACCCGGCAAGATGCCAGAGGCGCCGGCCGTAGGTGCCGCCACCACCCGGCCCATGCAGGAGTTAACTTCTTTGGCCCCGAGGGCGCGGGTGACCAGCATCTTAAACTCCGGCGACAATACCGTGACGGGCGAAGCGGCTACTTTCTTCGCGCCGTTGTTAATCATGCCGGAGCGGGAGGTCATGTCTTCGCGCAGCCCGGTCTGCACGGCGTCGCGCATCACGTCGTAAGCGCGCTGCAGGCCATCCCAGATTTGTTCTTCGGAGCGGCCTTTTTGCTCCACTTCGTAAGTCAGGACGGGCTGCCATAGGGCTTCGCCGGTACGGTCGCAGTGCGCCTGCCAGGAAGCAAAATCGGTGAAAAGTAAGGACATGGGGAATGCAGATTAGGTCGGGACTACCGGCTGGTCAGTCAGTAGGACTACAAACGTACGCCGCGCCCGGCGAGTGCCAATACAGTCGGCGAACCATCAGCCTTATTCAACAACAAAGCCGCCGGTTCCTATACGGAACCGGCGGCTTGCGTCGCTAAGAGTAGCATCGTTATTGTATCACCAGTTTGCTTTGCTGGCTCAGCCCGTCGGCGGTGCTCACGCGTACGGTGTACAGGCCAGTGCTTAGGTCAGCTGGGAGCATCACGCGTTGCTCGCCGGCGTTCTGCGGCTGCTGCGCCAGTGGCGCAGCTACGCGTCGCCCTAAGCCATCAAACACTTCCACGCTTACCGTAGCAGCGGCTGGCAGGCGGTACAGAGCCGTGGCGGCGCCCGCCGCAGGGTTGGGAAACACGCGCAGCTCGGTTCCCAAGGCCCGCGCCGAAGCCGCAGCCAGCACCAGCTGGTAAGAATAGGTGAAGCGGTAGTAGTTGCGGTAATTGCCGGGCGACACCAATTGCTGCGTCACGGTGGACGTCGGGTTGCCATTGCCGTCGTAGGCGAATAGGTTCTGTCCGATTTCGGTCCAGGCCCCGTTCACCCAGCTTTCTACGACCGAGCGCGTTACCCGAGTGGGGACTTGCGCATCGTAAGTGTATGTTTCGCGGCGGAAATTTTGGTAGCTGGTGCCATTGGGCGGCACCCGCTGCGTGGTGAAGGAAGCTACTTGTCCGGCGGTATTGTACGAGTACGTATCCTTCTGGGCGAGCAACCAGCCGCCGGCACCGTCTTCCTGCTGATCTTCGATGACGATGGGACGGCCCTGCGCATCATTGGTGTACAGAATTTGGGCCACATTGAAATAGCCACCGCTGTCGTACCCCTCCAGCAGCACTCGGGTCAGGTTATTCTGTGTGTCGTAAGTGTACGTATCGCGGCCGTAGTTCATCCACGTGGAGCCTTGCTGCCAGCGCAAAAGCGTTTGGGCTAGTTTACCTGCTGTCGTGTATGAATAGGCGGCTGTCAGTCGCGGGGTGGCTATGCCCGCGCTGCTGAAAGAATATGTGGTATCGGTGAGCAAGGCCCTGGCCCCGTTGTAGCGGCGGTGGTTACGCCGCGTGGCAGTCCAGGTGGTGCCATTGGCGGATATTTCCCGCAGAATGCGAGTGGGGAGGTCTGCCGTTATGAATTGGGAATTGGTAACCCGGATACTGTCTTGCCAAGCATTATTGCGGTAAACTTGCTCCACCGTCCGCGTCAGTTGGAAGGTGCTCGTCGGGCGCTCGGCCGTAGATTGAGCTAAAGCAGATATTACGCCGTGGGCGTGAGTGGGTAAAGAGCGGGCCGACTGTGCATAACCGTCTGAGGCGGCGCCGGTCAGCAAAGTTATCAATGCGAGGAAAGCTATTTTCATGAACTAGTGGAATTCGTACTCAAGACTGTAAGCAATCAAAAGTATGCTTTTTTAATGCACTCTTTGAAAGCTCCTAGTTAATCTTTGAATTTGAAATAAACAAACCTAAATCATGTCCAATGCTTCCGGCGGATTTACCGTCAGCACCGACGCCACACACCTCGACCTCTCCCTGATCCACGATTTCCTGAGCAACCGTTCTTACTGGGCGCCCGGCATTAGTCGCGAATTGGTAGAGCGTTCTATTCAGAACTCTTTGCCTTTTGGGGTTTACACGGCTGCGGGGCAGCAAGTGGGTTTTGCCCGTATTGTATCCGACCGCGCCACGTTCGCCTACCTCTGCGACGTGTTTGTGCTGGAAGAATACCGCGGCCAGGGCATCAGCAAGCTGCTGATGGCACACATCATGGCGCACCCCGACCTGCAGGGCCTGCGTCGGTGGATGCTGGGCACGCGAGATGCCCATTCGCTCTACGAGCAATTCGGCTTTACAGCGCTGGCCAGTCCGCAACGGTTTATGGAAAACGCCAAGCTGGACCCTTACCGCGCGGCAGGCTCATGATAAACCAAGCGGCTCCCTGATTTATCGCAAATCAGGGAGCCGCTGCTCGGTCAACTCTTTTACGCCTGCACTTTATTGGCCTGCGTCACTAATTTCACAGCGGCCGAGTTGATGCAGAAGCGCAAGCCCGTGGGAGCCGGCCCATCCGGAAATACATGTCCCTGGTGGGCATCGCACACATTGCAAAGCACCTCCACGCGCACCATACCATAGCTCGTGTCTTTCTTATACTTCACCACGTTGTCCTTTACCGGCTCGGTAAAGCTCGGCCAGCCCGTGCCAGATTCGAACTTGGTGCCCGAGTCGTAGCAAGGTGTGCCGCAGCACACGCAGGCATACAGCCCAGGGTCGTGGGCTTCGCAGTACTCGCCGGTGAAGGCGCGCTCGGTACCGTGCTGGCGCGTAACGCGGAATTGCTCAGGCGTGAGCTGCTCGCGCCACTCGGCTTCGGGTTTGTCCACGCGGCGGTCGGGCGCGGGGGTGCCGTTATTGGCAAGGCGGATAACGTCGGCCCAGGTAGTCATATGGGGTGTGGTTTGGTTCGGAAGAAATTGCAGACTGATACCAACGGTTTAGGGGTGCGGCTGGTTCAGCCGAATGGCGTGGCCTAGAACTGCTCGAATTCATCGTGTGCTATCCAGCGCCGCCACTGGGCGCGGGCAAAGGCCAGAAAGGCTTGGGGCGCGCCGCGAAAATCGTTTTCGTTTTGGTATCGGCCGGCATAGAGCAGGTAGCCTTCCGGTGCGTTCAGTTCGGCTTGAATAAGGGTATCGAGGCAGCAGGAATTGGCCGGCCGGCGCTGGGCGGCCGGCAACGAATCGGGCACTACCATCTGCCCGCGCAAGGCGTATTTGGTCCGGCCCTCGCGCATGATGAGCTTCATGTTAGATGGACTCACGTCGCTCCGGCAGGTGAGCTTGTAGATGAGCGTGGTTTCGGTGGTGCCGTCCTTGTCCAGATCGGTAATGCGGGTAGAGCCGGGCAAGGGGCCCAGCCACATGTCAAAGGGACAATTGCGCACTGCGTCCTGCAGGCGCCACAGTTCCTGGTAGCGGCCGTCGGCGGCTTTCACGTACTGCCGGGCAAACAGCTCCACGCGGCTTTCTTCATCGGTGTACTTGGTTTTGCGCTCGGCCGTCGGCCGAGTGCGGTACACCACCAGCAGGTTTTCGCCCGCGGCATCGGTCCAGCGGCGGGCTTCCAGCAGACGGCCGGGCACTGGCGGCAGTGCAGGCAACTGGGCAGCGGTCAAGGAGTCGACCTGGCCTGCCCAGGCCGCCGCCACTGAAGCATTGGCTTGGACTGGTGCGGAAGTTTTTTCGTTGGCTGGTGGGTCTGCCTGGCAGGCGGCCAGTCCCACCACCACTGCCCCCGGCACGTAAACGCTTCGTTGCATACGGACAAACGTACTGGATTTGCGTGGTCGGGAAGCGGTTCAGCTGGAAATCGTCCGCAGAAACTGCGTAGTTCGGAAAGCCCTTTTAACCCGCGCCTATGAAGCTCCTTTCCGCCGCCCAGATCCGCGACGCCGATGCCGCCACTATCCAGGAAAAAGGCATGACTTCCGACGCGCTGATGGAGCGTGCGGCCACGGAGTTTACCAACTGGCTTACCAAGCGGCTCCCGGCCGAAGCAGCCGGCCCGGTCCTGGTGTACTGTGGCCCCGGCAACAACGGCGGCGACGGCCTGGTAGCAGCGCGCCTGCTGCACCAGCGTGGCTACGCCGTGCAGGTGTGGCTGTTGCCGGCCGAGCGACGCTCCCCCGACTGCGAGCTAAACCTACAGCGCCTGCCCGCTACCGTATCCGTCCACGAACTCAGCTCCGAGGCGCTACCGCCTCTCACCACCGATACTTTGGTTATCGATGCTTTGTTTGGTACGGGCCTAAGCCGCCCGCTCGACGGCTTCGCGGCGGCTGTGGTAGCGCACCTAAACGCCAGCCCGGCCCGGGTCGTGAGCATCGATTTGCCATCCGGGCTACTAGCCGACGCGCCATTGCCCGCGGAGGCTCCCGTGGTGCGGGCGCGGCACACGGTAAGCTTTGAGCTGCCGAAGCTGGCTTTCTTACTGCCTCAGCACGCCGAGCACGTGGGCCGCTGGCACACGGTTCCGATCGGCCTCAGCCCGCAGTTCATAGCCGATGCGGCGACTGATAAACACCTCGTCGACGCGGCGTTCTTGCGCAACCGCTTGCCAGCTCGCCCACACTTTGCTCACAAGGGCACCTTTGGCCACGCGCTACTGCTGGCCGGCAGCCACGGCAAAATCGGGGCAGCGGTACTGGCCGCGCAGGCCTGCCTGCGCGGCGGCGTGGGCCTGCTCACGCTGGGCGTGCCCGGCGTGGGCTACTCCATCGTGCAAAGCACTGTGCCGGAAGCCATGTGCCTGCCCGACGACTGCAAGCACTACCTCACTGACCTGCCCGACCTGAAGCCCTACGCCGCCATCGGCATCGGGCCGGGCTTGGGCCAGCACGATGACACCCGTGCCGTGCTGGAAGAGCTGCTCTGTACCGCCAAAGTGCCGTTGGTGCTGGATGCCGATGCGCTGAACTTACTTGGGGCCAACCGCAGCCTGCTTGATCTGCTGCCGCCCAATGCGCTGCTCACGCCGCACCCCAAGGAGTTTGAGCGTCTGACCGAACCCGCCCGCGACGATTATCACCGCGTGGATCTGCTCCGCCAGTTTGCCCGACAATACCGGTGCTACGTGCTGCTGAAAGGCGCTTACTCCTGTCTCGCTGCCCCCGATGGGCAAATGTACTTCAACACCACCGGCAACCCCGGCATGGCCACCGGTGGCAGCGGCGACGTGCTCACCGGCCTGCTCACAGCCCTGCGCGCCGATCAGCGCCTCTCCCCGCTCGACGCTGCCTTACTCGGCATCTACGCTCACGGCCGCGCCGCCGACCTCGCCGCGCAGCACACCGGTCAGGCGGGCCTCATTGCCGGTGACCTGCCCCACTACATCGGGTTGGCCCTTCAGGAATTGACATCCGCAACTGACTTCTGATCGGGGCCAACGTGCATCACTGAATGCTTTATAGCTCCGCCGCTGCTACCAAAGCCCCAGCCTGCACCAGCAGTAAGCCATCGGCCAGCAAAGCATAGTAGTAGTCGGGACGGTTTTCATCGGCAAACCAGACCACGGCGGCGGTCAGCACGGGCGGAACGAGCATCACCAGTTGCCCGGTCAGGCTCAGCCCCGGCAGTACCGGCACAGCGGCGAGCAGCACGCACGCCAGGGCTAGGATGCGGCCCCAGCGGAAACCCAGTACCACGGGCAACGTGGGCGTACCCGCGCGTCGATCTTTGCTAAAGTCACGCAAGTCAAAAATTAGGGCCACGGCCAGAATAAAGCAGAAACGCCGGCCTAGCAGCAACCAGACCGGGCCTTCCAGCACCGACATACCCACGGCCATGGCCGGCAGCCACACCGTCACGGCCGACCATACGTAGCCGATGAGGATGGTTTTCAAGCCCGGCAGGTCGCGCAGGCCGCGGCGGCGGCCGCCCTGGCGCCCGGGCAGAACCGGCCAGGAGTAAGCCAGGGACAACAAGGCGAGGTGACCGAGAAACCACGTCAGCTTCCAGCTCAGACCGCTCAGCCAGTACAGCACTGGCAGCGCCAGCAGGGAGGCTACCACCACTCCCAGCAACAAGCGCCGGTGCTGCACGATCCAGCGCCGCCGGGCAGGCACGCTGGGCGGCAGCCGCAGGCTGTGCCGGCGCGCGCCGTTGAGGTTGTACACAAACAGCGTGGCCGCGAATACCAGTGCTGGCACTGTCCACGGCAGAGGCCGCTGCCAGTACCACGCCGAAGCCGCAGTAAGCGCCGCCGCCGCCGCTGCTACCAATCCATTGCCGTACAGGACCGCATCGAGCAACCGCCGCCACCAAGAATGGGGCGCGGGCTCAGCGGCCGACGATACGGTGGGATTGATCATGTAAGCGTTGGGGGCAAATCGGTCCGCAAAATACGCCACGGCTGCTGCCGGGAGCCGGCTGTTCGGGCTCAGGCGCACAAATAGCCAGCCCTACCTTGCTTTAAGTGGACTGCCCCCAAAACCAACAGCCCGCCGGACACAGTCCGGCGGGCTGTTGGTCATCGGTTAATCGGCCTACAGCATGGAGAGCTGCGACTGCTGATTCTTGTGGCGGAAGGTTTCGTCGTACAGGTCGATGCTGTTCTGAACGATGCGGTAAGCCTCCTCGCGGCCCATGAACTTCTCAACTACTACCTGCTTGTTTTCCAGCGCCTTGTAGTCTTCGAAAAAGCGACGCATTTCGAGCAGCGTGTGCGGGGGCAGCTCCGAAATGTCGTTGATGTGCTTCATCGACACGTCGTTGGCAGCCACGGCGATGATCTTGTCGTCCTCCTCGTTGTTGTCAATCATTTGCATCACGCCGATGACTTTGGCTTCGATCAGGCACATTGGCACCACATCCACGGAGCAAAGTACCAACACGTCCAGCGGGTCCTTATCGTCGCAATACGTCTGCGGGATAAAGCCGTAAGCAGCCGGGTAATGCACCGCCGAGAACAGCACGCGGTCCAGCTTCAGCAAGCCGCTGTCCTTGTCCAGTTCGTATTTGCCTTTGGAGCCTTTTGGAATTTCGATGATGGCGGTTACGACTTCAGGAGCCTTAGAGCCATAGTTTACGTCGTGCCAGGGATTAAAATGAGCCATTGCGTGAAGGGAGTGGGCTGGCTAACAGTGCCGCAGCCCGGGCTTTGAGTGGAAATTGAGGGTCTGAGTGGATTGGTGCCGGTTATTTCTTTTTCGGCAGTACTTCCTGCAACGGTTGGCCGGTGCAGCCGTCGGGCTCCTGAATGTGCAGGAAGCGCGCCAACGTGGGTGCAATATCGGTAATACGCGCCGGTGTTGACGACTCGCCGTGCGGTACGCGCCAGCCCCAGAACACCAAGGGCACGTGCGTATCGTAAGCCCCGGCCGAGCCGTGGGTGGTGCCTTTGTTGATGGGGTAAGCGTACGACTCGAGCCAGCCGGGCTCAAGTACCACCAGCACGTCGCCGCTACGCTTGGGGAAGTAGCCGTTTTCGAGGTACATCAGCATGCCGCTTTCCCAGTGAGATTTCTGCAAATCAGTGGCGGTAATAGCCCGCGTGACGCCGGCGAGCTGCAGAGCCAGCTGGGCCGTTTCTTGCTGCACCTGCTCCAGGTTCATCTTCTTCTGCGCTATCAGTGGCCGGTTCAGGTAGATCTGCTGGTTGTCGTAGGCCAGCACCCAGGGGCCAGCCCCCAGCCGGCGCACTAGCTGGCGCTCCAGCGAATCGCGCATCAGCCGCGGCCCTACCGAGCCAGCCGGGATGCGCTGACTGCGCAAAAACTCCGGCGAGTGCGCCGCGCCGTGGTCGGCCGACAGAAACACCAAGCTCTGCCCTTTGCCTACCTGCTTATCCAAGAATTTCAGCAGGCGGGCAATGTCGCGGTCGAGGCGCAGGTAGGTATCCTGCGTTTCAATAGCATTGACGCCGAAATGGTGGCCCACATAATCAGTGGAGCTGAAGCTCAGGGCCAGGAAATCGGTTTGGCCGCGCTGGCCCATCTGCTCGGCGCGTAGGGCTTCCAGAGCAAAGTCCAGCGTGAGCGTATTGCCAAAGGGCGTGGTACGAATCAAGTCCAGATTGGTAGTAGGTACCTTCTCCCCCGCCGCCTGCATGGTAGCCCGCACTTGCGCCGGAGCCAGCCCGCTTAACTGGGGCAGGTTGTGCGGAAACACTGGTCGCTCTTCCCCGCGGAAGGTATTTTCCCACGGCACATCATCAGCCGTACTTTCCGTGTATTGGGTGATGGGCAAGAGCGTCTCCCAGGGTTTGGAGAGGTACTGCTCGGCCAGCTTGCGGCTGTTGAACTGCTGCACCCACTCGGGGAGTTGCGGCTGACCGTAAAAGGTGCTGCTGATAAAAGAGCCGTTGGTATTATCAAACCAGTACGCAGCATTGGCGGCGTGGCCGGCCGGCAAAATCGAGCCCCGATCTTTGATGCATACCCCAATTACCTTGCTCTGAAAATTCGTAGCTAGGCGCAGCTCATCGGTGATGGTGGACGTGAGCATGTAGCGCGGCGACTGCTGCCCGGCCGCGGCCGAGCCGCCCACCGGCTGTACGCTCTTGTCTTCGGTCACGTAGGTGCTGCGGCCGTTTTCGCGCACGTACCAGTTATTGCCTACGATGCCGTGTACCGAAGGCGTAGTGCCCGTATAGATGCTGGCGTGGCCCGGCCCGGTGTAGGTAGGTACGTAGTTGTAGTGACAGTTTTCGTAGCTGAAGCCGTCGTTTAGCAGGCGCTTAAAGCCATCGTTGCCGTACTTGTCCCAGTAGCGGTACAAGTAGTCGTAGCGCATCTGATCCACCACAATGCCCACGATCAGCTTGGGCCGGGGCAATGGTTTGGCTTTCTGCGCCAAGCCTGGGGTGGCATACCCCAGCAGCGCGGCCGCAGCCAGCACTCCACTCAAAAAAGTCTTTTGCATAAAAAAAACGCAGGCCGGCAGCTCATCAATAGCCCCGGCCAAGTTTGCGGGCGCAAAGGTAACAGCCAATTAGGCAAAGCTCGGCTTTAGCAGCCTTGCGCGGCTGCCCTGCGTACACGAGTCAAGCCGTCATTTGGTTACCCTTGCAGCATTACTTCCGCTCCTATGTCTCTGTCTGCCTCCGACCACGCCCTCATCTTCGATATGGACGGCGTGCTTATCGACAACACCCGCTACCAGGCCAAAGCCTTCCAACTGCTTTTCCGCGAGTTGGACCTCGAAACCAATGCCCTCAATTTGCTGAAGCGCCTCAACGGTATGCCGGCCACTAACATTCTCAAAACGGTATACCGAAACCCGGTACCGGAAAAGGAGCTAAAGCAGTATGCCGACCGCCGCGAATTCCTTTACCGCGTGCTGTACTGGGACAAGCGCCAGGAAACACCTGGCCTCTCCCAGTTTCTGCAGGCTGCCCGCGAAGCCGGCTTCAAAATCGGCTTGGGCACTGGTTCCCCACCCGAAACCATCAGCTACATCATCGACCACCTTGGCCTGCGCCGCTACTTCGATGTGGTCGTCGGCAAAGCCGACGTGGATCGGGGCAAACCCCACGCCGACACCTTCGCCGTTACGGCCCAGAAGCTCGGCGTGTCGCCCGAGCGTTGCGTGGTGTTTGAAGATGCCCTCTTGGGTGAGCAGTCGGCCTACAAGGCCAAGATGCGCGTTATTGCCGTCAGCAGCATTCTGAAGCCCGAGCAGTTTCAGGCACCCATGCAAGTCATCAAGGACTTCCGCGACATCACCCCCGAGCAGGTCTTAGAACTGTTGGAACAACACCCTAAAGTCCCCACGCCCAGCAAAGCCTTCAGCCAACGCGAATACGCCAAGCTATAAGACCCATCTGCGTTTCGTTGCGCCGCCGGAAACTCACTTCTTCCGCTTATCATCAAAAGCAATTGGCCCGCTTCCATATCGGAAGCGGGCCAATTGCTTGTAGAGCGTACGCGGTTCTAGCGGCTGGCAGCCAGCGCCTCGGCGCCACCCACGATTTCGAGAATCTCGTTCGTAATGGCAGCTTGACGGCCCCGGTTGTAGCTCAACTTGAGCGCCTTCAGCAGCTCACCGGCGTTTTCCGTCGCTTTGTCCATTGCTGTCATCCGGGCACCGTGCTCGGAAGCGTTGCTTTCCAGCACCGCCTTATACAGCTGAACTTTGAGCGAAGTCGGAATCAGGTTCAGCACGATTTCCTCCTTGCTCGGCTCGAAGATGTAGTCTGTGTTGGCGGTAACGGGAGCGTTGGCAGGCGTTTCGGGGGGCAGAATGGGCAGCAATTGTTGCGTCCGGATGATCTGCGTAGCCACGTTCTTGAACTCGTTGTACACCATCACCACCTGGTCGTACTCGCCGGCGCGGAAGGCTGCCATAGCTTCCTCCGCAGCCACGCGCACCGTGTCAAACGACAGGTTCGTGAAGACGTTGGTGTGGTTGCCCACCAGCAGGCCCCGACGCCCGAAGTAGTCGTGAGCCTTGCGGCCGATGGCCATGACGCGCACGTTACCAGCCGCAGCCAGATCGGCGTAACGCTCCTGCATCAGGGCGTTGGTCGCCTTGAACACGTTGCTGTTGAAAGCACCGGCCAGGCCGCGGTCCGAGGTAATGGCGATGATGAGCACGCGGCGCACCTCACGCACCGTGCCGTAGTCACCGGTTACGTTGTCGTCGCCGCCGCCTTGCGAGAGGTTAGCGAGGATGCCGTTCAGGCGCTGGGCGTAAGGACGCATACGCATGATGTTATCCTGCGCACGGCGCAACTTCGCGGCCGCCACCATTTTCATGGCTTTGGTGATTTGCTGCGTCGAGCTAACCGACTGGATGCGGCCGCGGACTTCTTTTAAGCTTGCCATAAGTTGAATGGTTGAATAGTCAAATGGCTAAATGGTTGATTGTTCTCGCGTTGCCAGAACGACCAACCATTTAGCCATTCAACCATTTAACAATCTATTTCGCAGCGTACGAAGCCGAAAGGTCGTTGATTACCTGACGGATGGTGCCCGTAATGGTATCGTCGAGCTTACCAGCTTTCAGGCCAGCCAGCACGTCGGCGTGGCGGGTATTCATTACCTGCGTAAACTCCTTTTCGAACTCGCGTACGCGGTTCACCGGGATGCGGTCCAGCAGGCCATTGGTAGCGGCGTAAATAATGGCTACCTGGTCTTCTACCTTCACCGGCGAGAACTGCGGCTGCTTCAGAATTTCGAGGTTACGACGGCCACGCTCGATGGTCAGCTTGGTCGAAGCGTCAAGGTCCGAACCGAACTTGGCGAAAGCCTCCAGTTCACGGAACTGCGCCTGGTCCAGCTTCAGCGTACCAGCCACCTTTTTCATCGACTTGATCTGAGCCGAACCACCTACGCGCGATACCGAAATGCCTACGTTGATAGCCGGACGGATACCCGAGTTAAAGAGATTGGTTTCGAGGAAGATCTGACCGTCGGTAATCGAAATTACGTTCGTCGGGATGTAAGCCGATACGTCACCTGCCTGCGTCTCGATGATGGGCAGCGCCGTCAACGAACCACCACCTTTAACCATGCCACGGAGGCTGTCGGGCAGGTCATTCATGTTGCGGGCGATGTCGTCCGAGGCATTCACCTTAGCGGCGCGCTCGAGCAAGCGGCTGTGCAGGTAGAATACGTCGCCGGGGTAAGCTTCGCGTCCGGGAGGACGACGCAGCAGCAGCGACACCTCGCGGTAAGCCACCGCTTGCTTAGACAAGTCATCGTACACAACCAGAGCCGGACGGCCCGTGTCGCGGAAGAATTCGCCGATAGCGGCACCCGTAAACGGGGCGAAGAACTGCATCGGAGCGGGGTCAGCGGCCGAAGCCGAAACCACCACCGTGTAGTCCATAGCACCGCCACGCTGCAGCGAGTTTACGATCTGGGCTACCGTCGAGGCCTTCTGGCCGATGGCAACATAGATACAGAATACTGGCTCCCCACGCTCGAAGAACTCGCGCTGGTTCAGGATAGCGTCAAGCGCTACCGTCGACTTACCCGTCTGACGGTCGCCGATGATGAGCTCACGCTGGCCACGGCCAATCGGAATCATGGCGTCGATAGCCTTGATACCCGTCTGCAGGGGTTCGTTTACGGGCTGGCGGTAGATTACGCCCGGAGCCTTACGCTCCAGCGGCATGTCGTACAGCTCGCCAGCAATGGGGCCACGACCATCAATGGGTTGACCCAGCGTGTTTACCACGCGGCCCACGATGCCTTCGCCTACTTTAATCGATGCAATTTTTTTGGTGCGGCGCACGGTAGCACCCTCGCGGATTTCGGAGTAGTCGCCGAGCATTACGGCACCTACGTTGTCTTCCTCAAGGTTCAGAACCAGTGCCTGCAGGCCATTCTCGAACTCAACCAGTTCGCCTGACTGAGCCTTCGAGAGGCCGTAAATGCGGGCTACCCCGTCGCCAACCTGCAGCACCGTACCGACTTCTTCGAGTTCGGCTTCGGTCTTGAAATTGGACAACTGCTCCCGCAGAATGGCGGATACTTCATCCGGACGTACTTCTGCCATGATGCTGACTTATAGTTGGGCTTGGTAGGGGTTCTCTTTGAAGGTGGAACGCAGGCGGTTCAGGCGCGTGCGTACCGAATCGTCGATCTGCCGGTCGCCGATGCGCAGGACAAACCCGCCGATAAGCGAAGGGTCTACTTGTTCCTGTAGCAGCACCCGGCCGCCGGTCTGATCGATAACCAAACGCTCCACATGGGCGCGGAGTTCAGGCGAGAGCGGCGTAGCCGTTGTCACCGAAGCCATTTGAATACCGCTGAGCTTGTTGTACTGGCTCTGAAACTCGGAGCCAATAAATTCCAGCGCGCTTTCGCGGTTTTTTTGGGTAACGATGGTGAAGAACCGCATAGTCAGGTCCGACACCTTGCCGCCAAACAGCCGCTGCAGGATGGCCAGCTTCTTGTCGTGCTGCACGATGGGGTTGCGCAGCAACAGGCGCAGGTCGCGGCTGCCCTCCAAGGTATTGGCGAACAGGTCCATGTCCTGCTTCACTGTATCCAGCGTACCCTGCTCCTGGGCCAAATCCAGCAAGGACTTGGCGTAGCGGGCGGCGACTCGTAGTTCAGACATTGTCGTTGAAGCTATTAGCCTTTGGCAGTTAGCTGCTGGCTTCCGTCAGCTCGATGCCAACAGCCAACAGCTAATTGCCAATAAGCTTAATTCAGTTTTACCTCTTGCAGGTAGTCGGTCACCAGCTGCTTTTGGGCGGTGGCGTCCGTCAGCTCGCGGCGCAGAATGCGCTCGGCGATGTCGATGGAAAGCTGAGCCGCCGTGTTTTTCACTTCGGCCAGCGCGGAGTTCTTTTCGTTCTGGATGGCTTCGCGGGCCTGCATGATCATGCGGGCACCTTCGTCCGTAGCCTTCTGCTTGGCCTGCTCGATAAGCTGCTCGCTCATCATGCCGGCTTCCTTTAGGATACGGTCGCGCTCCTGCCGAGCTTCGGCCAGCAGCTTTTCATTGCCGGCTTTGAGGGCCTGCATTTCCAGCTTAGCCTGGTCAGCCTGACGCAGAGCACTTTCGATGGACTCTTCCCGCTCGCGCAGACTAGTCAGAATAGGCCGCCACGCAAACTTTGCCAGCAGGAACAGCAGCAGCAGAAAAACAACAAACTGCCAGAACAGCAGACCCAGATCCGGGGTAATCAGATTCATGGCTAGAAGGGCAATGCGTGAGAAAAAGGTACGGCCGGCGGTAGCTAGGCTTTAACCCAGCGAACCGACTGCCGCACTGTAGTTTCAGGGCACCAAATACGGCCGCCCGTTGCCCTGCCGAAGCAAGGGCTACAGGCGGCCGAACTATGGGCGCTGCTACTACAGGTTCAGGGCAATCAGCAGGCAGACTACGACGGCGAACAGGGTAGCGCCTTCGATCAGAGCGGCCGCGATGATCATTGCCGTTTGGATACGACCCGCAGCTTCCGGCTGACGGCCGATAGCTTCCATGGCGCTGCCGCCGATGCGACCAATGCCAAGACCAGCACCGAGGATAGCCAGACCAGCACCCAGGCCGGCACCCATTACGGCCAGACCAACAGCATTTACGACCTGCAGCAACAGAGTGAGCAGCATAACAAAGAGAGTTAGGAGAGTGAGAAAAAAGTCAAGAAAACAAAAAGGGGAAAGTCAGCTTAGTGTTGCGGAGCCGGCGCGCTCATGTCTTCGCCGCCGATTTGATGGTCCGCATCGTGGTGGTGCTCCTCCACGGCCCCACCGATGTACATGGCCGAGAGCAGCGTGAAGAGATAAGCCTGCAGAAGGGCCACTAGCATTTCCAGAATGTTGATGAATAAGGCAAAGCCCACGCCCAGCGGCGCAACCGCAACACTCTTGAAAATGAAGATGAGCGAAATGAAGCTCAACACGATGATGTGACCGGCCGTGATGTTGGCAAACAAACGCACCATCAGCGAAAATGGCTTGGTGATGATGCCAATGAGTTCAACCGGAATCATGATGGGCAGCAGCCACTTCGGTACGCCGGGGGTAGCGAAGATATGCCCCCAATAATTCTTGTTGCCGCTAAACACGGTGATGAGCAGCGTAAACAGCGCCAAAAGGAACGTGATGCTGATGTTACCGGTCAAGTTGGCCGCGCCGGGCGTGAGGCCCAGTAGGTTATTGAACCAGATAAAGAAGAACACGGTGAGCAGGTACGGCAGGTAACGCTCGTACTTCGGGCCGATATTAGTCTTGGCTACATCGTCGCGGATGAAGGCAATGATGGGCTCAAAGAACGACTGAATACCGCTGGGAGCCCGGCCGTGGTTTTTCTTGTAACCAGCTGCTACCGAGAAGAAAACTACAATCAGTAGCACCGCGCTCAGCAGCAAGGATGCCACGTTCTTGGTGATGGAGAAATCGTACACCTTGCTGCCGTCTTCGGCTACGAGGTGCTCGTGCTCCAACTTGAGACCATTGTAGGTTTCGCCGTGCGCCAGCTTGCTAGATGAGAATACCGACAAGCCTTTGTTTGGCTGAAAGGCAATAACGGGCAGGGGCAGCGTGACGTGCGTATGACCAATCGTGGCGAAATGCCATTCATGAGCATCGGCTACGTGGTGCAAAATCATCTCACCGGGCTTGAACTCACCTTCTTCGGTAGCCTCAGTCACCGTCGCAGAGGTGGAAGGCACATCGCCGTGCTGCTCTTGGGCGAATACAGGCAACGTCAGGACCCAGAAGAAAAAGAACAAGAACCGCTTCATTAACAAGAACTTAAGTGAAGATGCCATCAAAACTATACCTCCTGGGAGCCCTGTTTTGAAAACGGGCGCAAGTTAGTCACGACGTTCCAGACTTCAAACCCAGTGTAGAGAAAATACAAGACGAAGAAAAGGCCCAAAAAAGTCCAAGTACTATGTCCTGCTTTAGCCCCGCCGCGCACCAAGTAGGTTACCAGAATGGCTAAAATGAGTACCAAACGTAACCCCGTGGTGGCAAACCAAGCCGTCATCAGCGAATCCGCATTACGTCGATAAGCCCGCCACGTCAGCCAGAAAGTGAAGGCCGTAAGCAGCACGAAGAACAACAGTATCCACTCTGCACTCGGATGTACCGCTGCTTCGCCAAACTGCAAGTGCATGCCATATAAGCAAACGCCAAGCAGGCTCGAGAACAGCAGCAGATTGCGGAGAAACTGTTTCATGCGTGGTAATAAGCGCGGTAAGCAGCGCGGCAATGAAGCAAAAGCGGAAGTCGCATTTCGGCCACCGGCTATTTATCGTTGGAAACGGCGCGGATGATTTGGTACATGGCTACGAACACTCCCAACAAGGAGAAAACAACCGTAGCCCAAGGACTCCACCCTAGTTTTTTATCGAGCCAGATACCGAGCCAAGTGCTCAAGCAAATCGTAACCAGCATCTGTACGCCTACACCGGAGTAACGGCCCAAGGCGCTGGAGGACTTGTCTTGTGGTTTCCGAGGCTCCGACATTAAATTTCGATGAAGGTTGCAAAGGTACGGTGCGAAGTCGATAATCGTTGTCGGCCTGCACTAAATGAGTCTGGATGTGCTGGTATCGGGCCCTACCCGGCGAAATTCACGTACTTTTAGCTGATTTGTGGCGTTGTAGGAGCAAGAACTCCGCCGAACGAAACGGCTGCCAAACAGCGTTTTGCCCCCAACGCATCTTCTCATCCACCCGCTCGTTGCCCGTGCTGAATCCCGCGCGTCTTGCCTTACTATCCGCTTGGAGCGTCTGTGTAGCTGTCCCAGCCATTTTGCTGAGCGGTTGCGCAGCCGAACGCCATAATATAGTAGCCCGCACTTATCAGAATATCACTGCCCGCGACAACGGCTACTTCCTGGCCCGCGAGAAAATGCGGGAAACCGAAACCAAGCTCAGCAAAGAGCGCGTCAACGATTATAACCGCACGCTGTCCTTACTACCGGCAGTGGACTCCGTAAAGGCGGCGCAGCTGACGGCGGATATGGACGAGGTAGTGAAAAAAGCGTCCTTGCCAATTCAGCGCCGCAGCACCAGTGATTGGACCGACGATGCTTATATCTTGATTGGCAAGTCGCGCTACTACAAGCGTGAGTTTGAGGACGCTGCCAAGACGTTTAAATACGTCAACACCACCAGCAAGGACGCCAACGCCCGGCACGAAGCGCTTATTTGGCTGATGCGCACGTACATGACTACCAAGGAGTGGGACAATGCGGCGGCCGTATCCGATATTCTAGATAAAGAGGAAGGCACGCCAGCCAATGCCCGCGAGCTGTTCCTGACCCGCGCTCAGTACCACATTCATCAAGGCAACGATAAGCTGGCCATTGAAAACCTGCAGAAGGCTATTCCTTATATCCCGAAGAAGGACGAACGCTCCCGTAGCCGTTACGTGCTGGCGCAGCTCTACCAGAACACCGGTCAGGACAAGGAAGCCTACGCGGAGCTCAACAAGATTCTGAAGCGCAACCCGCCTTACGAACTGGACTTCTTCTCGAAGCTGATGCTGGGGCAAGTGTCGGACCTGAACCAGAACGACCGGGTGCGCCTTAATAAATACTTCGCCAAGCTGCTGAAGGACTCGAAGAATAAGGAGTACCGCGACAAGATTTATTACGAGATGGCGCGGCTGAACTACCGGCAGGAGCGCTTCGACGATGCCTTGGCGCTGCTAAATCAGTCGATACGTGCCAGTACCACCAATCAGGCGCAGAAAGGCTACGCTTACTTGCTAGCGGGTCGCATCTATTATGAAAACCGCCAGAAGTACCGACTGGCCGCGGCTTACTACGACAGTACCACGCAAACGCTGCCCCGCGAAGTGCCGGAGTACGCCGCCACCGTAGAGCGGCGCGACATCCTGCGCGACTTTGCAGCGCAGCTGACAATTATAGAAACCCAAGACAGTCTGCTGACCCTGGCCCGTCTTGATACTGCCACTTTGCGTAGTCGCCTGCTAGCCTTTGCCGACGCCGAGATGCTGCGCCGCAAGCGGGAAGCCGACCGCCAGACTGCCCTGGCCGCGCGCGGGGCCAACCAGACGGCTACCGGCCAAGACTTGAGCCGCACGGGCAACCCCGACGTAGACCCATTGGCCTTCGCCAGCGGCTCGACGGGTCGTCAGTGGTACTTTGATAACCCGACAGCGCTGAGTACGGCCCGCGGCGACTTCGAGCGCCGCTGGGGCAATCGTCCACTCACCGACAACTGGCGCGTCAGCAGCTTGGCTACTACTGGTGCTCCTGTAACCCCGGCTGCCGGTGCCCCCGTCACTGTGGCCGGCGCCGGCAATTCTGCCATCAACCCGGCCGGGGAAGCATCTGCCAAACAAGCTACTCCTGCCGATGAGCGAGCTGCGCTAGCGGCCCAATACCGCCAGAGCATTCCTTTCACGGCGGAACAGCAGCAGCAGGCAGAAGCCAAAGTACAGGAGGCCCTGTTCGCGTTGGGTGGTATCTATAATCAGCAGTTAAAGGAGCAACCTAAGGCCGTTCAAACCTATGAGGACCTCCTGCAGCGTTTTCCCCGCAATCCGCATGTAGTAGAGACCTACTACAGTCTTTACCTGATTTACAAAGAGCTCAACGACCCCAAGGCCGAAGTGTACGCCCAACGTCTGCGCCAGGAGTTTCCGAATTCGTCCTACGCTCGCTTGGTGGCCGACCCCGAGTATCTGCGGCGTACGTCCGTGGCAAATGAGAACATGGCCGTGCGTTTAGACTCCGCCTTTGCGCTGTATAAGAAGCAGGAGTTTAAAAAGGCCACGGCGGCTCTGGTGCAGGCCCGCAAGCAATATCCCGAAACCGACTTAAACGACCGCGCCGAGTATTTGCAGTTGCTGCTGACGCTCCGGACACAGCCGCCCGCTACGCATAAGCCCGTAGTGGAAGCTTTTATTAAGAAGTATCCGGAAAGCTCTCTATTACCCCGGGCGCAAGAACTGTTGGCTACTTATGGCCGCTACGAATCAGGCCAGCTTACCGGCGCTTTGGCTTCAACTGACAAGCCAGTAGTTTCCTTCTACCGGCCGGGTGAGGTAGATAACCGCATCCGCATTCTTTACGGCGAAAACGACTCTCCAGTAGTTACGCCTTCGACTTCTAAGCCAGTCGCTGCTACTCCTCCCCCTGCACCCACTGGTACGCCAGCCACCAAAGCTGACAATACCAAAGCCACTGCGCCACCGGCACCGGCAGCTACCAAACCAGCTGGCGGCACCACTGCGCCACCCGATAAGCCGGCCACAACTCAGCCTGCTGCACAACCGCTGCCGACTGCTCCCACGGGTACCACGCCGCCGGTTGAGGCCGTTCCGGCTCCTGCTACTCCAGTTGAACCTTCTCCATACAGCGCCGACCTCAATGCCGCTCACGCCGTTGTAATTGCTTATCCCAAGGATGCTGCAGCCTTCACCGACCTGCAAAATCAACTAGCGGCCTACAACAACCGCTTTTTCAAAACCAGCAACCTTCAAATTCAGGCTCAACCTCTGGGCGCTGATCAGCAAGTGTTGATTGTGCAGTCTTTATCTAATGCCAAAGTGGCGCAGAACTACGCGCTTAAATTGCGCGGCCCTCAAGGTCCGCTGATGAAGCTGCGTAATGCGGGTTACCAATCCTTCCTGATCGGTATTGATAACCTGCCCGTACTACTGACACGCGGCAATCTGGAAGAATATTTGCGCTTTGCGCAACCCGTTTATCGTCCGTAACCACCGGAACATGTCCCCTACCGTTTCGCGGTCCAAGCCTGCTTCTCGTCCCAAACCCAACCGGCCCGAACGTTTCGGCGCCATTGCACGCACCTTGTGGGTGCTTTTTGGCCTTGGTGTGCTGAGTGCCGTTTTGTTCATTCTGGCCGTCAGTGTCAACTTTCTGAATCTGTTCGGCAGCATGCCGAACCTAAAAACGCTCGAGAATCCTAAGAGTGAAGTAGCCTCAGAAATCTACTCGGCCGATGGCGTGCTGATGGGTAAGTACTTCCGTGAAAACCGCACCCCGGTCGACTACGAAGCCCTGCCCCAGAACCTCATCGACGCGCTCATCGCGACCGAAGACATCCGCTTCGAAGACCACTCCGGCATCGACCTGAAGGGGATGGCCGCTATTCCGTACTATGCCGTGCGCGGCAACGTCCGCCGGGGCTCCAGTACTTTGACGCAGCAGCTTGCCAAGCTGCTATTCCGGACCCGGGAAGACCTAAACGATGGCCGCCTCAACGACGTGCCTGGCGTACGTATGCTCATCACCAAAACCAAGGAATGGATTTTGGCCGTGCGCCTCGAGCGGAACTATACCAAGCGCGAAATCCTGCGCATGTATTTGAATACGGCTGAGTACGGGTCCAATGCCTTTGGCATTCATACTGCCGCCAAGACCTTCTTCAATAAAAAGCCGCAGAACCTTAACCTGGAGGAGTCGGCATTGCTGGTCGGGCTGGTAAACGGCCCTTCTTGGTTCAACCCCGTTCGGAACCCCGAGCGGGCCAAGCGGCGGCGCGACTGGGTGTTGAGCCAGATGCGCAAATATGGCTATGTCGAGGAGCCTGCTTACGCAGCAGCCGTAGCGCGCCCTATCAAGCTGGATTATAAAGTCGAAAACCAGAACGAAGGCATCGCGCCGTACTTCCGTGTGGAGGTCAGCAAAATGCTGCGCAGTTGGGCCAAAGAAACTGAGCAGGACCTATACGCCGATGGCCTGAAGATTTACACGACCATCGACTCCCGCATGCAGAAGTATGCCGAGTCGGCCGTGGCCGACCACATGAAGCTGCAGCAGAAGTGGTTTGATGCCCACTGGAAGGGGCAGCAGCCCTGGCGCGACGAAAACGGCAAGCTCATTCCGAATTTTCTTACCTCCTCAATCCAGCGCACCGAGCGGTACCGCTCGCTGTATACGCGCTACGACGGCAACAAAGACTCCATCAAGTACCACCTCAACAAGAAGTACAAGATGAAGGTCTTCACGTGGAACGGTGGGGAAAAAGAGGTGCTGATGTCGCCCATGGATTCGCTTGCATATTACAAGCGCTTCCTGCACGCAGGCTTCATGGCCATGAACCCGCTCAATGGCCAGGTGAAAGCTTGGGTGGGCGGCATTAATTTTAAATACATCAAATACGACCACGTAAAGCAGGGCAAGCGCCAGCCCGGCTCCACGTTTAAGCCTTTTGTGTACGTCGCGGCCATCGACCAAGGCTATTCACCGTGCTACCAGCGGCCCGACATAGCCACGACCTTCCCGGCCGTAGCAGGCCGCCCGGCGTACACCCCGCGCAACTTTGAGGGCAGCTTCTCAGGTCGGACCTTTACGCTACGACAGGCATTGGCCCGGTCCATGAACTCTATTACTGCGTGGCTGGTCCAGCAACTCGGCCCGGAAACGGTCGTTGCCTACGCCAAGCGCCTTGGCATCACCTCGCCCATTGAAGCCGTACCCGCCGTGGGTTTTGGCTCCTCCGATGTCAGCATTTATGAGCTTAGTGGAGCTTACAGCACCTTTGTCAATAGGGGTGTTTGGACCTCCCCAATGATGGTGACCCGTATCGAAGACAAAAATGGCAATGTGCTGCGCGAGTTCGTGCCTCAGATCAAGGAGGCGCTAAATGAGGAAACGGCTTACCTGATGACGCACATGATGCGCGGCGCAGTAGAGGAAAAAGGAGGCACCTCCATTATCCTGCGCGGCGGCTTCAAGTTCCCCTATCAGATTGCGGCCAAAACCGGCACTACGTCAAACTACTCCGACGCTTGGTTTATGGGTATGACGCCGGACTTGGTATGTGGTATGTGGGTAGGCGGCGAGGACCGCAGCATTCACTTCCGCACGGGTTCCTATGGCCAAGGGTCCAGATTGGCGCTGCCGATTTACGGCCTGTTTATGAAGCAGGTGTATGCCAACAACAAAGAAATTGGTATCAGCACGGGCGAATTTCCGAAACCACAGAAGCCTCTCAGCATCGAAATTGACTGCTCGCGCTACTACGGCGGTGGTCAGCGAGATACTATTCCCTATGAGCAAAAGCTTAACCGGGTAGACCTACAGGACCTGAAGGATCAGGATATTTAACAGGCTTATTGGCTTCCATGGCAACGGCCTCACTTCATTGGAGTGGGGCCGTTGCCGTTAGAGCCAGCTCCGGTATATTAATGCCTACTAGTTACCCCAGTGGTGAATTCTGCCAACCCCAGCGTTGTTTTAGTAGTTTAATTCGTTGCCTCCTCACGCCAATACTGTTCTATGGCTGCCAAAGCCCATTTGCAAGAGCAAATCCGCCATTTACCGCACCGCCCTGGCATCTATAAGTACTTCGATGCGGAAGGACGCATCATCTACGTGGGCAAGGCTGTCGACCTGCGCAAACGCGTCAGCAGCTACTTTACCAAACAGGACCATAATCAGAAGACGCGCCAGCTCGTCAAGAACATCGAACGAATTGAATTCACTATCGTGGATTCAGAATCTGACGCGTTCCTGCTCGAAAACAACCTCATCAAGCAGCATCAGCCTAAGTACAACATCCTGCTGAAGGATGGTAAGACTTACCCTTATCTGTGCATCACCAATGAGCGGTTTCCGCGCGTACTGCCCACGCGTAACAAGATTAATGATGGGTCGCGCTACTATGGCCCTTATGCCAGCGTGACGGGCATGAACGTCATCCTAGAACTCATTCGTGCCCTCTACCCGCTTCGGACGTGTACGTACAACCTGTCGCCTGAAAACGTGGCTGCTGGGAAGTATAAGGTCTGCTTGGAGTACCACATCGGCAATTGCAAAGGCCCTTGCCAAGATCTGATTGACGAGGACATCTATAATCAGCACATCCAGCAGATTCGCAACATTCTCTCCGGTAACTTAACAGTGGCCAAGGGCTACTTCAAGGAGCGTATGATGCAGGCCGCAGTTGACCAACAATACGAGCTAGCTCATCAGTACAAGCTTAAGCTTGACAAGCTTGATGACTTTCAAGTCAAATCCACTATCGTCAATCCTTCGCTGTCGGATATTGATGTGTTTGGAATTGCGTCCAATGAGAAGTCAGCTTTCATCAGCTACCTGAAAGTGATGAGCGGCTCCATCATTCTTACCCAATCGTTGGAAGTACAGAAGAAGCTCGATGAGACTGATGCCGAAATCTTGGCGCCCATGATTATGCAGCTTCGGCAAGACTTTGAAAGCGACTCACGTGAAATCTTGGTCAACGTAGAGTTGCCCCCCCTCCCCTTGCCTGGCGTGAAAGTAGCCGTGCCGGAAATCGGCGATAAGCGCAAGCTGCTAAACCTCTCAATCAAAAACGTGCTTTACCTGCGTAAGGAAAAGGAGTCAATGAATGAGAAGTCGAAAGATGTGAACGAGGTTCGTATTCTGGAGCAGGCAAAAAAAGACTTACGTTTAAAGGACTTGCCCAGACACATCGAATGCTTTGACAACTCCAACTTCCAAGGGGACAATCCGGTGGCTGCCATGGTCTGTTTCCGAAACGCCAAGCCTAGCAAGAAAGACTATCGGCATTTCCATATCAAGACGGTGGTAGGGCCCAATGATTTCGACTCCATGTACGAAATCGTTACCCGGCGTTACCGCCGCTTGCTAGATGAAGGTGCCAGCTTACCGCAGCTGATCGTGGTTGACGGGGGCAAAGGGCAGCTTGGCATGGGCGTAAAGGCCCTAAAAGACCTCGGCCTCTGGGGCCAGATACCGATTATTGGCATAGCCAAGCGCTTGGAGGAAATCTACGTTCCCAATGACCCCTTACCGCTGTACATCGACAAGAAAAGCGAAACCCTGCGCCTGATTCAGCGCATGCGCGATGAAGCACACCGCTTTGGCATCACCTTTCACCGTTCCCGCCGCGACGCTGCGACCCTCAAAACAGAACTCACGGATGTTAAAGGCTTAGGTCCAGTCACCGCCGACAAACTGCTTAGCAAGTTCAAGTCTGTGAAAAAGATCAAAGAGCTGAGTGAACAGGAGCTCATTGCCGAAATTGGCAAGTCCAAGGCCAAAGTTTTGCTGACTTACTTTGATCAACAGGATGCTGAAGCAGGCAGCTAACGCAAGCGACGAGCTAGCAGCGTACCGACTATAATGGAGTTGGCTTACTTTTTTACAAGCAAAAAGCCCCAGCCATATGGCCGGGGCTTTTGTTATTAAAGTCAGCAGAAGCTTAGAAGCTCCACAAGCTGTACTCGTACTCGATCAGATCAGCAGCGGCTTGCGAAGCAGCCAAGATACCCTGCTGCTGGCCACCGTAGATTTCATCAAGACGCGAGTCGCTCGGGTTCGACACCTTAACGATGTAAGAGTTGAACAGCCAGAGTTCAAAGGCATCAGCCAAGTTCTTGTGCTGCGCGTCGTTTTGCGGGTTGAACCAAATAGCCTTGTCCGGGTTGGCGCGGAACACGCGTACCAGGTCAGCATACTTGAAGGTACCAATTGGCTTTTCAATACCAGACGTGTTGGAGCTCAACGTAGCAGGCACCAGCAGCGTGATGGTCTTGATGTCGTGGTACATTCTGGACCGCTTCTTGTCGAAGATCATGTCCTCCTTCAATTCCATCTGGTAGATGTCCTTGGGGCGGTACTCGTAGCTCGGCGGCGCAACAGGCTTCGGGGGAGCAGCGGCAGCAACGGGGACCTTCTCCATGATGGTCTTACCGTTTTTGTCCTTCATGATCTTGCCGTTCTTGTCACGCTTGGGCTGCGTCTTCGTAGTGGCAGCGGCACCCTTAGCAGGTTTCTTTGCACCACCACCCCAAGCGTCATCCCAACCACCGCCGGTATCTTCTTGGGTAAAACCAGCAGCTTTCTCTTCTGCACTCAGTTCATTAGAGGCAGCAGCGTAAGAGCCATTGGCGGCAACTTCTGCCGGAGTGAACGTCGAGGTCAGAGAGTCGTTACGGTAAGCTTGCAACTCACCACGCTTAACGGCTTCTAGAATTACCCGGCTAATTTCTTTGCCCTCCGCAAACATCGGCTTGTTCTGCTTTTCACGTAGGTCAATAGCTCGCCATACGGTCTTGCGGAACATGATATCGGAGTTAGGAATGGGCCGATACGAGCCGTTGCTGCTGGCTGTAGTAGCTTGCTCCTGTGCGCTGGCAGATACCGAAACCGTCAGGCCAGCCGCAATTGCAGCTAAGGAGAGGAACTTGTTCATGTGAGGGAAAGGCAAAAGTTCAGGCAGTTGGTTCAACAACTTAGTATTAGATCAGCGGCACGTTAAACTGCTTGCTCATATTCACCTCTTCCTGCTCACCACGGAAGTTCATACGGCGTACTTCCTTCACTTCGATGTACAGACGGTCGCCTTCACGAGCCGAGTTTACTACGTCGCTCAGATCTACGTCAGGGCCGTTAACGGTGCGCGTCGGAATAGCAGGACGCTTACCGCGTACCAGCGTTACCTCGTAGCGTGTTACACGGTAACGAGCATCCTCAGGCAAGAAGGTAGCAAAGCCAGCATCTGGCACTGCCTTCAAGCTCAGGTTACGCACAGCCGTGATAGGAGTACCCTGCTTTTCATTGGCTTCGCGGCCACCTACTACGCATTTGATTTCCGGCTTGGGAATAGGACGAACCTGGAAGGTTTGCGAGCCAATAGCGTTACCGCCGCTGCTTACGTTTAAGGTTACCTCACGTGAGTTCGGCACCAGGGTTACTTCACCCAGCTTGTCGCCTTGGATTACTTGAGCACCCGAAGCAGAGAAGCCCGGCTTGTACTGAGGCCCCAATGCAGGTACTTGTACGCTCAGCTTGTTGCCGCACTTAAAGTACAGTGCCTGAACCGAAGCCGACTGGATCTGCATAACTGGCTTGCTTACAACGTAAGGTACTGTCACCTTAAACGTGGTGTCGCGGCCGTTATTGTTGATGCGGATGGTACCAGTCCAAGTTTTCTTGGCGTTACCCGAAGCATCGAATGCGCCAGGAGTAGCCGTGAACTCAATCTTGCCCTTACCAGTGCTCGGGTCAACCTGCAACGGAGAACCGTTCAGCGTCATACTCGGACGCATGCCTGAAGCAGAAGCCGTCAGAAACAATTCTGCCTTGTATTTCGTACCAGCAGCTACCGTATTGGACTCAGCGCTAGCAAAAGCACCTATCTTGTCGAAAACGATGGTTTGTCCACCTACTTCCGCAGCCAGCTTAGCTAGAGCATCCGATTCGTACTTCAGTACTTCGGCTTCCTTCTGCGACAAAACTGCCAAGGCAGCTACGAGAGGAGTATTCTCGAAATTCAGCTCAGCGAAGTTTTTGTTCTTCTGCTCAGGGTCGGTTACACCAGCATCCTCTTTAGCATCGAGAGCGAGAGGCTCAACTTTAGAAGGATTGCTCAGGGTTTGCATTACTCCGTTGATGTAGGTCGAGTATTTGTTCAACTCATCCTTCATCTTATAAGCTAGCCCATCACGCTTGCCACCAAGCATGGCAATGGCTACCTTATCTTCGGCGCTCATGTTCTTGTACTCGTTTTTGCCCTTGGTGTTTTCAGTGGCCGTTACGAGTTGGTCACGCACACCACGCAGATAAGAAATCATTTGCTGTGTCTGCGACCGGACCTCTTCGCTGCGCTTCAGCACAGCCAAGTCTTTTGCTTGGTTACGGTTCTTCTCAACCGCAGCTTGAATGCCTTTTACCTGGCCATCATGGTCTTTGGAGACCTTGGTGTTGATGCTGGTAAGGCTGTCATCCAAAAACTTGAATTTGAGAAGAATCGCGGAGTTTACTTGCAGCGCAAGAAGGGCAGTCAGTACCAAGTACATCATGCCAATCATCTTTTGCCGCGGTGTTTCTTTACCTCCCGCCATTGTTATTGATTCCTATAAAGAAGTCGTGGGTGGATTGAGAACTAGTGTATGCTACCCCAACAATTAGTTGGTGGAGCGCATAGCGTTCAACATGTTGCCGTACACGCGGTTCAGCGAGTTCAGGTTAACCGTCAGCTTAGCAACTTCATCCTTGAACTGCTCGGTGTCTTTACCAGCGGTAACAAGGTTTTCCATAGCTTGGCTAAGCGTGCCATAGAACTTGTTCATGGACTTCAGGTGGGTGTTAGCATCCTGCAGTTCCATTTCGTACACCGCGTTCAGAGCGCCCAAGTTCTTGGTTACGTTCTGTACTTGCAGGTGGTACTCGCGGGCATCCGACGTAGCATCAGCCATGGCAGTCATAGCCTCAGCGGTTTGCTGATAAGCCGAGTTAATGCGCTCCAAAGATTGAGCAGCGCCACGTACTTTCTGGGTGTACTCGTCGGTAGCGTTGGTAGCGTCGCCGAGCGTAGAAAGCTGCGAGGTAGTAGTGCTCAAGCGGTTCAGGCCTTCGCCCAGCGACTTGATAGCGTCGGGAGTCACGTTAGCATCCTTCAGCATGTCGTCGAGCTTGCGGGTCAAGCCGGTGCCCGAGTTTTCAGCGCTGAAAGAATTGCCAGTAGAAGGATCAAACCCTTCAGCTAGCTGGGGGTAAACCAGCGACCAATCCGGATCCTTAGCAGTAGGTTGGAAAGCACTCAGGAAGAAGATCACCGCCTCAGTTCCCAGACCCACGATCAGCATGCTATCGGCACCCGGCCAGTGTTGGATCTTGAACAGCGCCCCGATAATTACGACCGCTGCACCGATGCCATACACTTTCGGCATGACCGAGTCATACAGAAAATTCCCTTTTTGTGCCATTGTAAAGTAAGAAGTTGAAAAAGTGGGTGTGAGTTTGAAAAACTAGAGGGAAAAACAAGGGATTACAGACGGTTGTTGGTGCCCATGCCAATCTGAATTAGGGCACAGCGGAAACCGATGTAAGAACGAGCTGAGTCTTGGTATTCGAAGTTGCGGGTACCCGTTTCGAGGAAGTAAGCAATATCTTTCCAAGAGCCACCACGAACAACTTTGCGGGGTTCGTTATCGTCCGGGTTGGTTGGGTTCATATCCCATACTACGGGCATAGAGGACTCCATGTAGGCATCATCGCACCATTCGGATACGTTGCCAGCCATGTCGTATAGGCCGAAGTCGTTGGGGAAGTAAGCACCTACTGGCGAGGTATATGCGAAACCGTCAGAGGCATAATCACCACGACCGGGTTTAAAGTTCGCCAACATGCAACCTTTTGAGTTGCGCAAGTATGGGCCACCCCAGGGGAAGGTCGCTAATTCACGACCACCGCGCGCAGCGTATTCCCACTCAGCTTCTGAAGGAAGACGGAAACCAGGCACTCCTGCTACGCCTGCTTCGGCAGCAGCGGCATTCTTGTGCTTTGTACGCCAGTTGCAGAAATACTTGGCAGCAAACCAGTCTACCCCAACAACAGGATAATCGTCAAAAGCAGGGTGGCTGTAGTAGTACTCCATGAGCGGGTCACCCATATGATAGGTGAAGTCTCGTACCCAAACCGTAGTATCCGGGTAGAGTTCGGTCATAATGTACTCCTGGCCCAGCACGTCGATGGAGTCCTGAAGGACCGCATTCATGAACTGACGGTATTCGTTGTTAGTAATTTCCGTCTCGTCCATGTAAAAGCCGGCAATGGTTACCTGCTTGTTCATGTTAACCATTGAGGCAGCAATGTCCTCGTCGGTCTGACCCATGTGGAAGGTACCGCCAGGGCAAGGTACCATACCAAAAGGCACCTCTTGAGGGTTAAATTCGGGGCGGTCCTCAGCGCCCACCAGGTCACCCTGAGGGCCTTTGCCGAAGCTGCAAGCCCCCAACATCAAGGCCACTGAGGCGATGAGGGGCAAACCAAGAAACTTGTTCATGTGAGGGTGAAAGTGACTGTTCAGGCGGCGATACCCAAAGATTACAATTTTGCGCTTGGCAAATTTAGCGACAAACCTTTTCGCAAGCAAGCATTTAGCTAAAGGCCATCAGTTTGTTTACGAACCGGTTATGCGGCCAGCAAAACGACTGAGGGACTCAAGTTATTACACGCAGGCAAAAAATCTGGGCATAAAGCCGCTACAGCGCCGGATTTTACCCCGAAGGCCAACAGTTAGAAGCTGTAACGCGGTGTACGGATAGCGGGGCGAACGGCCAACCCGGGTTTAGGAAGGCGATAAGAAATCATAATTTCGTGCGAACTAAATGCACGGGCATCTTGATTAAATGCAATCCAGTCGAATGAATAACCTATTCGCAGCGCATTATCTTTCAGCACGGATCCGCCGATCAAACCAGTTAATGATTCGTCGTACCGGTAACCAACTCCACCCCAGAAACGGTCGTTAAGCGTAGCACGCAGGCCTGCTTCAAAGGAATTGTTATCCAGCGAAAACTTTTTGCTGTCACCGAACTTGCCAGGCCACACCATTTTACCGACCGCATTAGGAGTCAGCACAATAGCATCGGTAAGTTCAAAATTATAACCAACGCTCAGATAAGCGTGGTTCTCAGCCGTAGCCTTTGCGGTTTCAGTTCCGGTTACACTTTGAAACTTGTACTCCGAGCGCAACAGGTTATTGACGCTAAAACCTGCGTACCAGCGTGGTGATTCATACCATACGCCTGCACCAGCATCAAACTTATTGTCGGAACCGTTTGCAGGGACACTGGCATCCCCTTCTTCAGCTGGGCGGTACTCGCCGCGGCTCCAGTTATTGTAAATTCCTTGAACACCAATACCCAAACGCCCTTCGTCACCTATTTTGAAGTGCTTGGAGTAAGAGAGAGATGCAGAGGTTATATCAGACTGGGCAATTTCGTCTCGATAGAGGTTGAAACCAACCCCACCACCTATAGCGGCTATAGGCAATGAACCAGAGAGCATATACGTCTTAGGCTCACCCCCCCGATCTAAGGTTGCCTTGTAGTTATAATACTGGTAACGACCTATGGCGATAAACTCACCTTGCCCTTTGATGCCGGCGTAGGCGGGGTTTAAAAACATGCCATTGAAGGCATAGTGGCTGAATTGCGGTTGCTGCTGAGCAACTGCTGTCCCAGCCACTGCTGAGAGCAAAAGAGTGGCAAGTAAAGGTCCCTTCATAGGAAGCAACTAAGAGGTGGGTGGTTACGGTTGATGGGTGGGTCAGCGTAAGTTTTTCAAATGTATAGAAAATTACACCCGCAACAAATCTCCCCAAAAAAACAAGCGGCCAGCATAAATACTATGCTGGCCGCTTACTATCAACTACTTAGCTTGTGCTTAGGCTTTTTGTTTATTGTTGCGTGTCTGCTCTTTTGCTATTTCGCTACCGTGATGATAACGGATATAAGCTTCGATTGCACCGGTCATAGAAGGTGCATTGGGCTGCGGTGCTTCGATGTCTAGTTCCAAGCCAGCATCAATGACAGCTTTGGCAGTTGTAGGACCAAAAGCGGCAATTCTAGTTCCGTCCTGAACGAAATCAGGGAAGTTGATAAACAACGAACTAATACCTGAGGGACTGAAGAAAGCTATGCAATCATACTTCACATCAGACAGATCAGACAGGTCGCTGGCCACGGTGCGGTAGATGACAGCTTCGGTGAACTTGAAGCCGTTGGCACGCATGAATTCTGGAATATCATCTTTGCGGATATCGGAGCATGGATAGAGAAACTTCTCGTTCTTATGCTTCTTGATGACCTCGAACAAGTCAACAGCAGTACGCTGACCTACAAAAAGCTTACGCTTACGCAGGACGATATATTTCTGCAGGTAATTAGCTGTTTGCTCGGAGATGCAGAAGTACTTCATCTCAGCGGGCATTTCCAGCTTAGCTTCCTGACATATACGGAAGAAGTGGTCAACGGCATTGCGGCTAGTGAAGATAATTGCCGTGTGCTCCTGTATATTAACCTTCTCTTTTCGGAAATCCTTATAAGAGACAGGGTCGACCTGAATAAACTCCCGGAAGTCTACTTTGATGCCATATTTATCGGCAATAGCAAAGTAGGGCGACACATCATTAGCCGGCTTGGGTTGGGTAACCAAGATGCTGCGGATGCGCTTGGCGTGTCGACCGGTACCCGGCTTGTCGGTGCTCTCAGCCATGTGAGGAAAGAAAGTAAAGCTAAGCGATACGAAAGGGAGCTGTGGGCAAGGAAATAAGCTGTCGTTTACTTAATAAGTAACGACCAACAACTTGAGCAACACAGTCAAGGGTATGATTTCGGTGGCGCAAAGGTACGAAAACAAATGTAGATTCCAGAGTGGCATTCGGCGGTGAAGTGTGCGTGCGACGCGAAATACCGTAGCTAGCAGCATTAGGGAGACCACCCCATTGGATACCCATAACACTCCTTCTGGCCAAGTTTGGTTTAGCACCAGATATAGTAACATCACTATAGGTAGAAACAATCCCATAAAGAGCAAGCTCCTAACAAATTCGCGGTACTGAACCAATACTAAAGCAGATAAATCGAATATATACCCCATCAAGGCTAGGTAAACCGCTTTGAACAGCACAAAGGCAGCGATGAGGGAAGCGTAAAGCACTACCCGAGAAACTAATCCCGTTTCGGTTACTGCAAAAAGTTGCCGTAGAATTATAATGCTTTGAACGTTAGTATGGATAGCTACGATTAGCAAACCGAATGATAAAGCAAATACCAGCACCAACAGAAGGTTCAGCCACGTGATAGTAGGACGGGTTAGGAAGTTTTGCTCGCCAGGAGCATTACTCCACAACTCGTAAATACGAGCAAAGCCAGGTCGGTACACGGTTCGGATACCGCCGTATAACAAGCCAATGAATAGCAGAAAGCAGAGAAATACGTTTTCTCCTTGGTGGCCGCCCATTCGTTGTTTGGGGCTCCACCATCTGGCTTCCTTAGCAGCGGCTACTTTAGTTATCGAACGAACAACATTGCTGAAAGACGAATAGTTTGGAGTAACCTCGGGATGCCATACACATAAGAGGTGATGGCCCGGGAGCTTGGGAGCAGGCAATAGCTCAGCGAGGTCAACCGTATAATTTGCCGATGCATCGGCTTTGAAAGCTAATTGATTGTCAATAAACAGGGTAAGGTTTTGCCTGGCGGCAAAGGAAATAAGAAACGGCTGCTTAGGCTGAATATCTACCCATTGGTAATAAGCACGAGCTGGCGTGTGGTAACCTGGTAAAAACAGCACTAACTTATTGCCTTCGCTATCGTGAATAAGCCAATCTTTGTTTAGACCCGTCCGTGGGTCAGGAGGCAAAGGCCGGTATTCAGCCGCCTGGGCAGTGCTACCAAGGATGCATAGCATGGCCGCAAACAACATTGCCAGCCATGCAAGCGTCCACCGTTGATTAAGAAGCCACTCGTTGTTGCGCACTGCGGCTACGGTAAGTGCCTAAAAATACACTCAGTAACAAGGAAAACACAAGCAACCCGGCAATCAGGAGCGTGTTACCGAGGTCGGAGAAATTAATAACGAACAGAATTACTACGAGATTCAGCAGTGCTAACAGAAGCACGGTGCTGATCTGCTGAAAGCCCATAGCCATAATTCGGTGGTGAATATGGTTTTTATCGGGGGTGAAGGGAGAGGTTCCATTCAGCACCCGCACTGTGAAAACGCGTAGCGTATCAAACAGTGGCACGAATAGGATACCGAAAGCTACTGACGGGTTGGCTGAGCCGAAGGGCTGATGCGCATGTACACCCATTTCAATGAATTGAATCGTCAGTACCGATACGATAAAGCCACAGAGCAAGGAGCCAGTATCACCCATAAATATGGTGGCCTTGTGGAAGTTATAGCGCAAGAAGCCCAGCATTCCCCCAATCACGCAAACCGAGATGAAAACGTAATTACCAAAGGAAGCACCACCAAAACGATAAAAGTAGTAACCGAACGTGCTGACGATGATGATGACAATAGAGCCAGCCAAACCATCCAGCCCATCAATCAGATTTATGGCGTTGGTTATGCCAGCAATAGCCAAAAATGTGAAAGCGTAGCTAATGCCGATGGGTAACTCGTGAATTCCGAAAATGCCCTGGAAGCTGGTGATGCGGATATCAGCCATGAACATAACAATCCCGGTAGCCAGCAACTGACCCACCAACTTCTTAGCAGGCGATATGGACACCAAATCGTCTTTGAGGCCAACGAAGAAAAGAACAATGCAACCCGCTAAGAGTTGCTGTACACCGTTGCCGAGGTCAGCGAAAATGGTGAGGGCCGACATAAAGCCTGCGAATATGGCTACCCCGCCCAACCGGGGCGTAAGGATAGCGTGCACGGTCCGCTTGTTGGGCAGATCGAGCATGTTCTTAAGGTGAGCTATATAGATAACCGATGGTACCGCGAACAGCGCTACTAAAAAAGCCCAAAGGAAGGCCAACCCAAGCGTCACGCCGTTTGCATTCATAAGTAAGTGGTGAGACGCACAAAGTTACGCAACAACCATGGAAGCCAGATTGCTTCAGGTGTGAAGCACTCCTTCACGCCCTAGCAGAGCAATGGGAATAAGGTTGTCGGCAACAATGGAGTCGGGCACGAAAATGAATTTCTTGTCGAAAATCTGGCTACCGCGGTAATAGCTGACCCAGTACTGATTGTTTAGATGAAACAAAGCAGGGTCAATAGGCTCCAGAGGCACTGCGGAAAAGGCTTCGACTTCCGGAAAGTGGTGGCGCAACGTCGAGGTACGTACGTTGTGTCCTTCGTTGTCGGTTCCGTAACCGTTAGAACTCACAATGACGTTTTGGAGCGCGAAGTCGTTATGGTTAAGCAAGTACACTAACCAGCCCGGCTTACCCAGCTCCACAGCAGCGGCGTCATCGGGCACGACGGCTACTGATACTCCCTCTACTGGATCAAAGTTGATATTCTCTTTCATGCGCCTTGTTCGATGATTTCGGCATTGAGGAGTTCGGACAGGTGTCGGACCACATGGTCTTCCACTTCCGGAAGCGAAATTTCGCGACCGAGCTCCTGCTGTAGTGAGGTAACAGCTTTGTCAGTGATACCGCAAGGAACGATGTGCCCAAAGTAAGTCAGGTCGGTATTGACATTAAGTGCGAAGCCGTGCATAGTTACCCAGCGGCTGCATTTCACGCCCATTGCACAGATTTTGCGCGGATTGGGTGCGTTGTCTTCAAAATCGAGCCAAACGCCGGTAAGGCCTGCAATGCGACCGGCATTCAGGTTGTATTCGGCCAGTACCCGTATGATGGCTTCTTCCAGCGTGCGGAGGTAGAAGTGAATGTCTGGCTTAAAATTTTCTAGGTCCAGAATCGGGTAGCCGACTAGTTGACCAGGGCCGTGGTAAGTGATGTCACCACCCCGGTTGATTCGGTGGAAGGACGCATTGCGTGCAAGCAGCCCAGCATCGTCTAGTAGCAGATGTTCGGGCTTGCCGCTTTTGCCGAGCGTGTACACGGGCGGATGCTCGCAGAGCAGCAAATGATTGGGGGTAAATGCTGGCGCAATGCCCGTTCCCTCGTTTTGGCGATTGAGGGTTTTGATGGCCAGGGTTTCAGCAAGTAGCTTTTCCTGGTAATCCCATGTGGGTACATACTCAACCTGGCCCAGGCGCTGTAGCTCAATGCGCCGGCTGCTGTTGGCGGGCAACGGCAGATCGGCGCTGGGGGCCGTCGCAGGCATTACGGGCTGCACGCAGGCTGAGTAAAGTTCGGATTCCATACCACAAAGGAAATAGCTAAACCACCAATCACCGGTACTCGGTCGGGAGTTGACAGTTAAGCAATTTACGAAAATCAGGGTTTAACCTCACCTTCAACAGCTTGAGCAATTGATGGTGCGCTTAAATAAGAAGTGAGCTACAACAGTCCCCAACTTGTATGGTACAGCATAAACGCAGCAAATGCTGTAGCTTCTGCCGACTTTATCAACGTTAGCTAACGTTATGGCCTCCCCTACCCTCGGTGCTGCTGGCGAACAAGCCGCCGTCGACTATTATCTAGCTTGTGGTGCTACCATTCGGGCACGCAATTATCGTTTTAAGCGGTCCGAAATCGACTTAATTGTGCAACAGGGCGACCAGCGCTTAGTGTTCGTAGAAGTAAAAGTACGTACCGACTTGCGGTACGGCTACCCCGAAGAATTTGTGACGGCAGCCCAGCAGCAACGCATTCGGCTGGCAGCCGAGCACTACCTCATCAGCTGTAACTGGCCAGGCGACATTCGCTTCGATATTCTGGCCCTAACGCCTAGCTCACAAGGCTTTCGGGTGGAAGCATTCGAAGACGCCTTTTAAAGAGGACGTCAATATTGACTAATTGCGACGCGGTGTGAGAGGGTTCTTGGCGTCTTCGGCGCGCTTGTCGAGTTTGTCTTTCTCGTAGATCAGCACGCCGTTGCGGTTGTACTCCTTTATTAACACGGGCTCCGCTTCGGGCTCGTAGCCCGATTCGCCGTACTCATACTCGTAGTGGCGGCGGTTGCGAAAGCCCCAGTATTTGGTCCAAGTGCCTACTTTGCGGCCGTTTTCAAACTGCCCAGCCCAGTCCAGTTGGCCGTTTGCTTTGAAGCTGGCGTAGTCGCCTTCCAGTTTGCCATCGGTATAAGGCACTATCTCCTTTACCATGGTGCGGGCGCCGTCATAGTAGCTGATGTTGGCGTCGCGCGGGAAACCCTGCTCATAGTGCACCTTGCTGAGCAGGATGTTTTCCCGGTTGAACCGCTCCCAGCGCAGGTGCCTGGTTCCGACAAAGTAGAATCCGGTTTCGACCACCTTACCACCCTGCATCTTCTTATAAGGACCGTGCAACACCTTGTACTTGGCAAGGTCGGCTTCGGCGGCGGAAGCCGTTTTTTCGATGCGCTTTTTAGCTGGGTTAAAGTACCATTTGGTGGGGGCATAGGGATTCGGCTGCTTTGGAACCTTCATGTAATAGAAGATTTCGATTACCTGATTTCGCCCTTTCGGCCCCGATTTGGTGTAACCCTTCTTGATTCGTTCGCCAAGGAAGATGCTTTTCTTACGCTTGGCCATGGCCTTACGCTGATCGGCTTTCTGCTTTTCCTCGGCTTTGCGCTGTTCTTCTTTGGTCAGCTTCTTGGCAGTGCTCAACGAAGGGGCATTCACCGTGTCGCGGGCCATAGCAAGCGTATCGCGTCGGGATGCCGAGAGCGAATCGAGCGGCAACAAGGCAACTGCCGATGCATCGGGCTTGCTATTAAAGGAAACCGTTTTTTTGGTACAGGCTCCAAGCAGCACTAGTGGCAGCAGCAACAGCGTGGGCGACAGGCGAAACGAACGCATCAACGAAGAAGACAGGTTATCGGGAAGCGGAACGTAAAGATAGGGTTTGATAGTGCCCGACGGCGAGCGGTAGTTTAGTGCCTCCCCAGCGAGCCGAATGCAGGAAGGGCCTTGCCCAGCTGAACGCTTACCGAGGTGGCGAAGCGCTCAGGCTGAGAAAGGCCCTTCTGAAATCAGTTAAGAGGCTTTTATTCAGTGGCTAGCAGCTCGGCGCTACGCTTTACAAACTGCGTCAGAGCTTCGCCCTTCAGCATGCCCTGAGCAAGCAGCGCTAAGTCGAAAGCTTGCTTGGCCAGTTTGGTGGCGGCTTCTTCATCAGCTTTGAGCACACGCTGGGCCACGGCGTTGTTGGCATTGACGCTAACCGTGTAGCTGTCGGGCAAAGTACCAAACATGGCCATGCCGCCGCCACCGCCCACACGCTGCATGTCCTTCATGCGGCGCATGAACTCCGGCAGGGTGATAATGACAGGGGCATCCTGCGGGGCCAGGGCCTCCACCTGCACGTGCATGTGCTCGTTGTTGATGGCTTTAGCAAAAAGCTCCTGTAGCTTGGTCTTCTCGTCGTCGGTGAGGACACTTTCAGTAGTCTCTTCTTTCTCGATGAGCTTGCTGACAGTTTCAGCGTCGACGCGCTTGAAGGTGGTTTTCTCCAGCTTCTGCTCCAGTAGGCCGATGAAATGCGAATCGAGCGGGCCATCCAGCTTCAGTACATCATAGCCGCGCTCTTGGGCTGCTACTACGTAAGCGTGCTGGGCCTCAGCGTCGGTAGTGTAGAGCAGCACGGTTTGGCCATTTTTGTCCTGCTGATTGGCCTGCACAAACTCCTTGTACTCGTTTAGGGTGTAAAACTTACCACCTTCGCTTTGCAGCAAGGCAAAATCCTTCGCGCGGTCATAGAACTTGTCATCCGACAGCATGCCGTACTTAATGAAAAGGCCGATGTCGGACCACTTCTCCTCGAACGAGCTACGCTCCTTGCGGAAGATTTCGGCCAGTTTGTCGGCTACTTTCTTCGTTACGTACTGATTGATTTTTCGCACGTTTGCGTCGGCCTGAAGGAAGGAGCGCGACACGTTCAGCGGAATATCGGGTGAATCGAGCACGCCGTGGAGCAGCATCAAGAACTCAGGCACCACGTCCTTCACCTCGTCGGTGATGAATACCTGACGCGAGTAAAGCTGAATCTTGTTGCGCTGCAGTTGCAGCTCGTCTTTCACTTTCGGGAAATAGAGGATGCCCGTCAGGTTGAAAGGATAATCTACGTTCAGATGAATCCAGAACAGCGGCTTCTCAGTGAACGGGTACAGCTCCTCGTAGAACTTGATATAGTCCTCGTCCTTAAGGTCGTTGGGCTGCTTAGTCCAGAGTGGCTGCGTCTGGTTGATGACCTGACCCTCAAATTCGATGTCGATGGGCAGAAACTTGCAGTACTTCGTCAGGATGCCACGCAGGCGCTGCGGCTCCAGGAACTCATCGGAATCTTCGGCTACGTGCAGCACTACATCGGTACCGCGCTCAGCCTTGTCGGCGGTCTCCAGACTGAACTCCGTGCTGCCATCGCACACCCAACGGGCAGCTTCGGTGTCGGGCTTGAAGCTTTTGGAGAAAATCTCTACCTCCTTCGCTACCATGAAGGCCGAATAGAAGCCTAAACCGAACTGACCGATAATCTGGTCCTTGGCCGAAGCATCTTTGTCTTTGTACTTCTCGACAAACTCGGTGGCACCGGAGAAGGCAATCTGGTTGATGTACTTCTTGATTTCCTCGGCCGTCATGCCGATGCCACGGTCGGAAACGGTGATGGTGCGCTTTTCCTTGTCCACGCTCACCGTCACCTTCAACTCGCCGGCTTCGCCCTGGTACTCCCCCAGCTGCGCGAGGCTTTTCAGCTTCTGGGTTGCATCGACGGCATTGGACACCAACTCACGAAGAAAAATCTCGTGGTCGGAGTACAGGAATTTTTTGATGATGGGGAAGATATTCTCGGTGTGAATCGAGATGCTACCGGTTTCCTGCATAGCGGTTGGCAATGAAGTGAAGTAAGTTGATAATCAGAAGGGCGGCCACGCAAGCCGCTCGACGAGTTCCGACTTCAAACCTTGTTCCACCTCACGCATTATGCCCAAAGGCTGCCAGCTTGGCAGCCAGCAGCCTTAGCGGAGGCGTGTAAATACGCCAAAACGCAAGCTCATTAATGCGAATAGCTTACCGTTCGGCTTACAGCTCTGGGGGTATACACTACGGCAGGCTCGCTGGTAGGATTAATCAACCATTCGAACGCAACAGTAGCGTCCGTAAAAAACTGCACGTCGAAGCTCAGCAGATGACGACCCAAATGCAGGAGGCTTTCTGCGGCAAGCTGATTATAGGTGTTGGTGCCGAGTACTAAAGCTAGCTGGCGCAAGCACGGCAATTTCTCCACTTGGGGTAGCACCTCGCTATTAATCCATATCTGGTCGTCGAGGCCCACGTTGGGCAGGCCGCTCAAGTCCACCACCCAGTACTCGATGGCAAGACGCTGTAGCATGTGTTGCACATGCTCTACCGCCGGGCGGAATAGATGCATGTTGTGCGCGCCCTGCCAACGGTGGTAGAGCAAGCGAAGCTCCGGATCATGAAAGACAACCAGAGAATCAGTAGATAGAACAGTCATCGGCACAGGTTCAAACAGTTAGCGTCAGCAAAGAAATGGCTGGCCCACTTCCTTGCTGACGCTTCTTGCCTGATACTCGATGAATCTCGCTCAATGATCAGCGTTACTCGCTGAATGATGCCCGTGACAGTGTGCTCTATACAAAAAGAGCGTCGACGGGAATGGTGGGTAGGGGCTTGCCTTGGGGGCGAATACGCCGGGCTAACACTTGTAGGGTGCGTAGAAGTAGATGCTTCATAAACGTGGGAATGTGAGGCAGAAACAGGACCAGTGAATGTAATTATTCTACGCATTTACTGCACGACTGTTGTGCTTAATAAGCCTCATTTACTCAAGTTTATCAGCTATTTATTTCAGTTAATGCAACATTCTTAGTACCATATCTGTCTAATCCCTACTTTTAGCAACAACCGTTTCTGCGCTGTCGCCCCCATAATGCGTGCACTCCGTTCTCATATAGCCATTTTGCTGCTGCTCTGCTTTGTGCGGGTGCTGCTGCCGGAGTCGGCTGTATTGGCGCTGCACCGGCACGCACACACGGAACACGCCGAACAGGACACGTCGTATACTGGGAAGGACACGCACAAGGCTTTGCTGTCGGCCAAGCATCAGCACTGCCCCGTCGACCATTTGTACGATGTACCATTTCAGCCATCGGCAGAGCTAAAACTGGAATCGGTAATACAGGCCTATGCGCCGCTACAGCGGGTGCATGGCCAATCGGTCTGGAAAGCAGCAGCGCCTTCCGCTACCCATCTAAGGGGCCCACCCGCTTTAGTCTGATTACGTATGCCCGGCAGCTGACCTTCGGCCCGGGCTTGGTTTGTTGTTGCGTCTTGGGCTGATAACGGCCCTGCAAATCAACAAGCCCCTTTTCATCAGACTATTTCCTCAATTTCATGCTTATCCGCTTAGCGGCGGTCCTGCTGTGGGCAGGGCTGTGCTGGGGCGTAGCGGGCTTAGCCGCTGCCCAAAGCACTTGCTCATTGCCATTAGCCGGACGCGTCACGGACCATGAATCGGGCGAGGGATTGGCGGGCGCTACGGTAGTGTTGCTGCCAAGCCAAGAAGCCACTCAAACCGATTCCGAAGGCCATTTTGAATTCCACGTTTGCGCCGGCACCTACCGGATGCAGGTCCGCTTTGTGGGTTACCGTACCGAGGAAATTGAGGTGCGGGCCAGTGGCGCAGTAGTCCGTAATTTTCAGCTGCACCCCGATGCCGTGCTGCTGCGCGGCGCAGTGGTGCATGGGCAGCACCTTGAACAGCCCCATTCGCAAGTCCATAGTTCGCTTAGCGGTCAAGAGCTGGCCTCAACGCGTGGCCAAGCCTTGGGTGAAGCTTTGCGAAAGATTGCCGGGGTATCGGTTATCCAGACTGGCTCCAGCATTTTTAAGCCGATGATTCATGGGCTGCACTCCAACCGGGTGGCCATTATGAACAACGGCGTTCGGCAGGAAGGCCAGCAGTGGGGCCAAGAACACGGTCCCGAAATCGACCCGTTCATTGCCTCAGAGCTATCCGTGGTGAAAGGCGCGGCAGGCGTGCGCTACGGCTCCGATGCCGTGGGCGGCGTCGTGCTGGTGCAGCCCAAGCCGTTGCGCGACTCGGCTGGCGTGGGTGCCGAGCTGAACCTGGTGGGCATGTCCAACAATGGCATGGGAGCAGCCTCGGCCACCGTGGATGGCAACTTGCGCCAGCAGCCCGCGCTGAGCTGGCGCCTGCAAGGCACGATTAAGCAAGCGGGCAACACCCGGGCTCCCGAATACTGGCTCGACAATACCGGCTACCAGGAACGTAATTTCTCGGCAGCCCTAGGCTGGCAAAAAGAGCAATATGGCTTTGAAGCCTTCTATAGCCAGTTCAACTCGCGCATCGGCCTGTTGAGCTCCGCTATTGTGGGCAACCGGGCCGACCTCGAAGCAGCTATTCGGCGCGGCCGCCCTACTGGTAATAATAGCTTTAGCTACGCCATCAACCGCCCTTACCAGCAGTTACAACATGACCTGGCCAAGCTTACGGGCTTTGTAAAGACAGGCCGCGGCAGCCGACTAACGGCTACGGTGGCCAACCAGCGAGACTTCCGCGACGAGTACGACATCATCCGGACTACCAGCGACGCGGGACGCCGCAACCTGCCTCAGCTCAGCTACCAGAATTACACCACTACCGGTGAAGCGGTGTGGGAGCACCCGCACTTTGGCAATTTCAGTGGCAGCGTGGGGTTGAGCGGCACTTACCAATACAACCGTTACGCTGGTGGCACCCGCCAGTTCATTCCCTTCTACACCAACCTAACCGGCGGTGCCTTCCTGATTGAGCAATGGCAGCACGACCGGCTGCTGCTGGAAGCTGGGGTACGGCTCGACCGGCGCGACCTCAGCACCAAGCGGCTGACCCGTGGCTTTGCCACCGACTCGACTTCTTTCTTTGGAGTAGAACGCAACCGGTTTCAGTTCTGGACTCCCGCAGCCTCAGCCGGGGCGGTATACGAAGCCAATTCGCACCTGACGCTACGCGCCGATGCAGCCCTGGTGCAGCGGGCACCGGCGGCCAATGAACGGTATTCGCAAGGCGTGCACGGCGGCGTTTACGAGGAAGGCTATGATGTGGCACGACTCAGCGGCGCGGCACCTCTCCGGCCCGAAACGGCGCGCAACCTCAGTGCCACGGCCACGCTGCACGACAACCCGCGCCTCAACGGCGAGCTAACCCTGTATCAGAACCACATTGATGGGTATATCTACCAAGTAATCGGCGAGCCGATTACCACCATTCAGGGCACTTTCTTACCCTGGCGCTTTCAGCAGACCGACGCGGTATTCCGCGGCCTCGATGCAGCGCTGAGCTACTCGCTGGCACCGGGCTGGCTGCTCAGCGGCAAGGCAGCTATGGTGCGCGCCCGCAACCTGACGCTCGACACCTACATGATTTACGTGCCCGCCGACCGCTTTGAAGCGGCACTGCGGCGCGACTGGGCAGGCCGGGCTGGAGCCCGCACTACCCGCTACTTCGCCGCGCTGAGCGGCACTGCAGTGCGCCGCCAAACGCGCGTACCTAACGAAAGCTACGACCCTCAACCAGCCCCCGCTGGCTACGGCTTGCTTGGAGCCGAAGTGGGCGCCACCATCCGGCTGGGCCGCGTGCCCGTGGATGTAAGCCTGACCGGCACCAACCTGTTCAATGAACGCTACCGCGAGTACCTGAACCGCTTCCGCTACTTCGCCGACGACATGGGCCGCAACGTGACCCTACGCCTGCGGGTGCCGCTGGGATTCAGCTCAAACCGCGCTTCCAATTAACATTCCACTTTCTCACCATCACTTCCCCATGAAAAAAGTAACCTTCCGTCCGTTCCTCGCCGCCCTGCTGCTGGCCGTACCCCTGTTCACCATCACATCGTGCGGCAAAGATGACCCGGAACCTGAGGAGGAAAACGAGTTGATTACGACGGTACGCTACACCCTGACCCCAACGGCAGGAGGCCAGGCCGTAACCGTGGAATGGAAGGACCTGGACGGTGACGGCGGCAACGCACCCACTATCGGAACGCTGCGCCTGAACCCCAACATGAGTTACACCGGCACCCTCTCTTTCCTCGACGAATCGAAGAGCCCGGCCGAGGACATTACGGCCGAGGTACGCGCCGAAAACTACGACCACCTGGTGGTGTACGTGCCGGCACCAGCCAACCTGATGACCGTAACGCGCACCGACCGCGACCGGAATAACCTCGAGGTAGGCCTTTCGACCACTGTGCAGACGACCAGCGCCGCCACCGGCTCGCTCCGCGTGACGCTGCGCCACCAGCCCGGTACCAAAACCGGCCAAGCCGAGCCCGGCTCCACCGACGCTGACGTGACGTTCCCGGTGGTCATTCAATAAAGCATTGTGTGCTGCTGCGGCAGTTCACTACCCCCCTCTCCATTGGTTTGGTTTGGAGAAATTGGGGAAGGCACCGGCCATTGGCCGGTGTTTTCTTTTTCAGGCTAAGTCTGCCCTCACTCGCTCCGGGCACTACCTGTCTATAAACTCTGCCGCTAATTCTATAGTCTTCTGCCTAGGCCCGCAACCATAGTGGGGGGCCAATTTGTTTTCTTCTCATTCGAACCTGTGCCTTTGGCAATTGACCGATTTGGCTGCCCTGTACGCCTATCAGTAAGAATCGGGCGGCTACCACTACGGCCCTTCGTATCGTACTTTACTTATGGCGCACCATCATCACGATCATAGCCATGGATATCACCACGCTCCTGCCAATTTTGGGAAGGCGTTTGGCTGGGGCATTGGGCTGAATATCGCCTTTGTCGCGGCCGAGGCAGCCGGCGGCTGGTGGGCCAATTCGTCGGCTTTGCTGGCCGATGCGGGTCACAACCTTTCCGACGTGCTGAGTCTCGCGCTGGCTTGGGGTGCCATACGCCTGGGCAACAAGCCAACTTCGGCGCGCTACACGTACGGGCTCAAAAGCGCGACCATTCAGGCCGCGCTGCTGAACGCGGCGCTGCTGTACGTGGCGCTGGGATTCATTCTGTGGGATACCATCGACCACCTGCGCCACCCCGAGCCGGTAAACGGCCAAGTGGTGATGCTGCTGGCGGGGCTAGGCATCGTAATAAATGGCTTTACGGCCTGGCTTTTCAGCCGCGGGCACGGCGGCGACGTGAACATTCGCGGTGCCTACCTGCACATGCTCACCGACGCGCTGGTGTCGGCGGGCGTGGTGGTGGGCGGCGCCCTAGTGTACTTCACTGGCTGGCTCTGGCTTGATCCGGCCATTAGCTTTGTCATTCTGGGCGTCATTGCCATCGGCTCATGGGGGCTGATGCGCGAAACGGTGCAACTCAGCCTGCAGGCCGTGCCACATAGTATAGACCCAACGGCCGTGCGGCAGTTCCTACTGGCGCAGCCCGGCGTAACCGATGTGCATGACCTGCACATCTGGCCCCTGAGCACCCGCGATACAGCCCTGACGGCCCACCTCGTACGGCCCAGCGGCACCGACAGCCAATTCTTGCACCACCTGCAACACCAGTTGCAGGACGAGTTCAATATCGGTCACATCACGGTGCAGATAGAGCCGGGCGCCTGCACGCACGCCAGCTGCGACGCGGTGCATTCTTAAATAGCAGTGCAGATAAGCCACGTTTCCTTTGAATCCCCCTTGACCATCTATAAGCATTGCTTCTGAGGCAAATCTTCGTAATCTGCAGCTATACTTCGCTTACGCATGGCTCAGATTACTACTCCTCCCACCCCTCCTTCCAAAACTACTTCCCTGCTGAATGCGGCTGTTGTCGTGGCGGCGCTGGGTTACTTCGTCGATATCTACGACCTCATCCTGTTCAGCATCGTGCGGGTGGATAGCCTAACCGACCTTGGTATCAGTGGTGCAGCCCTAACCACAGAAGGCACGCACCTGATATCTATGCAAATGGGCGGCATGCTCCTGGGCGGCATTCTGTGGGGTGTTCTGGGAGACAAGCGCGGCCGGCTTTCGGTACTGTTTGGCTCTATCTTGCTGTATTCGCTGGCCAACATTGCTAACGGCTTCGTGCAGACGGTGGACCAATATGCCTGGCTGCGCCTGATTGCTGGCATCGGTCTGGCTGGGGAACTGGGCGCGGGCATCACGCTGGTAGCCGAGACGCTGCCCAAAGAAAAGCGTGGCTACGGCACCATGATAGTAGCCACGGTGGGCGTATCGGGTGCAATGCTGGCTTACTGGGTGGGCGAGGCGTTGGGCTGGCGCAATGCCTATTTCGTGGGCGGCGGCTTGGGCTTGGCGCTGCTGGTGCTGCGTGTGAGCGTGTTTGAATCGGGCATGTTTGAACAGGCCAAGCAGCAGGACGTGAGCCGTGGTGACTTTTTCAGCTTGTTCACCAACGGGCCGCGCCTGCTCAAGTATGTAAAGTGCTTGCTCATTGGGGTGCCGCTGTGGTTTGTAGTGGGCATCCTGATTACGCTGGCCCCGGAGTTTGGGCGGGCCTTAGGCATTCAGGGCGAAGTGACGGCCGGCCTGGCCGTGTTCTGGTGCTACTTCGGCTTGGTGTTCGGTGATTTTGCCAGCGGCACGCTCAGCCAGCTGTTGCGCAGCCGAAACCGGGCGCTGCAAATTTTCCTAGCCTTTTGCGGTGTACTAGTAGGCGTGTACTTGTTTGGCCTGCGGGGCGCCACTCCTACCATGTTCTACACCTGCTGTTTTGTGCTCGGTTTATCGGTGGGCTTTTGGGCGCTGTTTGTGACGGTGGCCGCCGAGCAGTTTGGCACCAACTTGCGGGCTACCGTGGCTACCACTGCCCCCAACTTTGCCCGCGGCTCGGTGGTAGCGTTGGTTCCCATTTTCAACGGGCTGGCTGCTGCGCTGGCAGGCCCCGATCAGGCCCCCAACCTCATTTTGAGCGGCGCCGTGGTGGGCGCGGTTTCATTACTAATTGCTTTTTGGGCTGTAAGCACGCTACCGGAGAGCTACGGCAAAGATTTGGACTACGTAGAAGTTTCGTAGCCAGCAGCGGCGGAACTGCCAAGGCCCCGAAAGCGTACTCAGGCTATACTCTCTCCTTCCCGACCATGAAAAATTTTCTACTCGGAACGCTATTTGGTGCCGGCCTGCTGCTAGCTGCTCCTGCTTGGGCGCAGGTGCCGCCGCCTTCTGCTCAGACGGGCCCGACTACAGCTCCGGCCAACGCTCCGCAACCCAACGCCCCTACCGGTGAGCAAGCTGCGATGGTGCCCCAAGTCAGCACGCCGCCTTACAAGCCCAGCAAAGCCAACAAGGAACGGGAGCAAGCACAGGAAAACTTAGCCCGCGAACGGGAGCGCGCCGAACGCGACGAAGAAAAAGCCCAGCGTCGCGGCAAACCCCAGGACTAAGCTCTCCTCCTTCATCTTCACGCCTTTCCTGCATGCCTGAAGCTCGCTTCACCCGTCGTTACTATTGGCCCCATCACTTTTTGCTGGTGCCGGCAGCGCTTGTCATGGCATTCTACACCGGCCGGCGCTACGCCGCCGTAGCCGGCGACGACACCGACGAGTCTAGGCTTTGGTTTAGCGTAGCGGTGCTGGCTGTGCTGCTACTGGGAACCCTCATCATGCTTCGGCAGCACTACGCCCTGCAGCTGCAGGACCGCGTAGCCCGGTTGGAAGTACGGCAACGCTACTTTGAACTGACGCAGCAAAGCTTTGGGCCTTTGGAGCAGCAATTGAGTATGGGCCAGATTCTGTCTCTGCGCTTCGCCTCTGACGCGGAAATGCCAGTCTTAGCGCAAGCGGCGGTCCGCGAACGGCTGGCTCCGGCCGATATTCGCGCTCAGATCAAGCAATTCATTCCAGACCACATGCGGGTCTGATCAAATGGCTGAACGGTTACCCGTTTAACACCCGGCCAGCCATTTAACCACCAAGTTTATGATTCTTTACAACGTAACCAGCAGCGTCGATCCGGAAGTAGCCGAAAAGTGGCTGACGTACATGCGCGACGTGCACATTCCGGACGTAATGGCTACCGGATTTTTTCTGCGGAGTCAGATCTGCCGCCTACTCAATGAAGAAGAGGACGGCTTCACTTATGCTACGCAGTACTACTGCATTAGCATGGAGCAGCTGGAAGAATACCAGCGAGTGGCCGCTCCCGGCTTGCGTGCCGATCTGGAAACTCGCTTTCCTGGCCAGTACGTGTCGTTTCGCACCGTGCTGGAGGTAATCGAATAGCGTCCCCCATCCTATTATCAAACGTCGCTTCGTGCGCCGCTGAGAACTACGCTGGGCTCAAGCCAGACTGGTAATTACCAGCAGCTTGGCCCGCGGAAGATTCTTTGGCAGCGCCCGGAGCGACGTTCGTTTTTTATGTATTTTCCGTCACTGATTCCACTTGTTCCTGCCTGTGCCATGAACCTGAATCCCATCGTGCTGTCCATCCCGATTTACTTCACGCTCATCGGCATTGAGCTCTTGGTAGAACGGCTGCAGCACCGGGAGAAGTACCGTTTCCACGATGCCATTACAAACATCAGCTGCGGCATGACCTCGCAGATTTCGGGCGTTTTCCTGAAGGTGGCGGTCATTGGAGGCTACGAACTGCTGTACACGCACGCCCGGCTGTTCGATATTCCGCGTACCTGGGCCACCGGTGTACTACTCTTCGTGCTGGCCGACTTGTGCTATTACTTCGCACACCGCTACTCGCACGAGATTAACTTCTTCTGGGGTGGCCACGTGGTGCACCACCAAAGCGAGGACTACAACCTATCAGTCGCTTTACGCCAAAGCTCACTGCAGGGCCTGTTCACTTTTCTGTTCTACCTGCCGCTGGCCGTTATTGGCTTCGAAACGGAGTTCTTCGTGTACGTTTCGGCGCTGGTGACCATCTATCAGTTTTGGATTCATACGGAGTTCATCGGCAAGCTCGGCCCCTTGGAGTGGGTGCTGAATACGCCTTCGCACCACCGCGTGCACCACGGCCGCAACCCCAAGTACATCGATAAGAATTACGCTGGCACCTTCATCATCTGGGACCGAGTGTTTGGCACGTTTCAAAAGGAAGAGGAAACGCCGGTGTACGGCATTACTACGCCCGTGCGCTCCTGGAATCCAGTGTGGGTCAACTTTGGGCACTACTTCCAAATGGCCGAGCAACTCCGCCAGACGCCCGGCTGGTGGAATAAGCTCCGCGTGATGTTTGGGCGTCCCGGCTGGCGGCCCGCCGAGCTAGGCGGCCCTTACCAGATTCCGGAAGTAGCCGCCGATGCGTATCAGAAATACTGCACCAATGCTCCGGCCACCGTCAACCGCTACGTGTTTGCGCAATACGTGGTACTTCTGGGTATTGCAGCGGTGTTTCTGTTCACGCACAAACAAATGGACCCTGCCCTGCGCTGGCTGGTAGCAGGCTGGTGCACATGGGCTGCATTGGCTTGTGGCGCCCTATTTGAGGCGAAGCGCTGGGGCTACTGGCTGGAACCGCTGCGCGTGGTAGCGTCGTTGGGCTTGCTGCTGATGGCCTTGCAAAGCCAGCCCTGGCTGAATGTCGCTCTCGTCGCAGGAGGAATTTATCTAGTGGCCTCGTTGGCGTGGCTGTATTCGTTTCGGCAGGTCTTTGCGCCTGCAGTTAAGCCACCGCAGGTGGCATACGCTCAGGCGTAAGCAGCGACAAGCATATATCAGCCTCTATATTTGATGGCTATTAAATCTGCTATGCGTTCCTTACCTAAAATAGTGGTTGGCTTTGTGGTGCTGTTTGGGCTTTACCAACTGCCCGAAGGCTCGCAATACTGGCTCCGCAACGACTACCTCTTCCTGGGCCTGATGCTGCTGATGCTAGTAGCCGCTCATTGGGTGGCCAAGTGGCAAAGCTATTCCGGCTTAGGAGCCTACGGGCTGCGCTGGCATCCTGGCTTTGGCCGAAATCTGCTGTTGGGCTTGGTGCCGGGTGTGGTGCTCCCAAGCTTGGCTTTCGGGACTTGTGTAGCGCTCGGCATTACGCGCGTGGCGGCCGTACCAGCACTGCCAGCGCTGCTCAGCGGCACCTTGCTGTTTGTGCTTGGCACTCTAGCTCCTTCTATGGCTGAAGACGTGCTTACGCGGGGCTACATACAGCGGCACTTTAGGCAACGGCTTACCGGGGCACAGTTCGTGGGACTGACCTCAGTTCTGTACTTGCTCAATCACATTTATCGGTTGGCCAACGGCCCGACCACCTGGGTGTTTTTGCTGGTGGTGGGCGTAAGCCTGGCTTTACCGCTCGTGTTTACACGTTCCTTGTGGTACACCGTGGGCGTGCACTGGGGCATGAACGTCGTGTATCAAGTCACCAACAACGTTATCCGGACGGAGGCAGTAGCGGATCAACCCAACGCGACGTGGGTCCTGACTGGTTTTATGGTGCTGAGCATTGCCGTTCATCCCTGGCTGTGCCGCTTCGCCGTTCCTAATGACGACTCCAAGCTGCGCTGGCGAACGACGAATTCCGATCAGCCTGCCGCCACGGCCGCTTCCACGGCCGGGTCGCAGCGGTAGGCGCTCAGTTCGGCGGCCGTCAGAGTGCCGTTGTGCCACTCCGGGTCGAGGCTAGCCCCGATTTTCTTGTAGAAACCAATGGCTGGCTCGTTCCACTCCAGCACCTGCCAGCGCAGGCGATGGGCACCGGTGCGCCGCGCTTCAGCCACCACCGCATCAAAAAGCTTACGCCCGATACCGGTGTTACGCGCGGCCTCTGTCACCACCAAGTCTTCCAAGTAAAGCATGCGCCCTTTCCAAGTGGAATAAGCCGTATAGTACAGCGCGATACCTAAGATGCCCTGCTCCTGAGCCTCGGCCACGAAAAAGCCGAAAATAGGATTGGGGCCGAACCCATCGCGGCGCATGTCATCCAGGGTATTGGTGACTTCGTCGGGGGCCCGTTCGTAGACAGCCAGCTCCACAATGAGCTCATGGACGCGGGGCAGATCGGCTTCGGTGCCGCGACGGATGCGGAGGTTGGTGAGGGCTAGCATAGCAGGCTGGATTAGAATACAAAAGAAACGCCCGCCTTCCGGTTTGGAAAGCGGGCGTTCAGGATAAGCTTCTGAAAGAAGCTGCCGCCTACATTACGGGCTGCATCTTCTTGATTGCATCGGTGGCGTTTACAGCGCTGATTTCCTGGCGAGCTTGTTCGGCAGCTACAGCGGCCGAATCAGCACCAACGGCTGCGGGGGGAAGAGCGGGCAATTCAGCCGCAGCTCCGGACTCACGTACCTCTAGGTCAGGATTGCTGCAGGCCGAAACCGACAGCATAGCGCCGGCAACGAGGCCGAGCATCAGCAGTTTTTTCATATGAAGAGTGGAAAAAGTCAAGGCGTACCCTATTGGCGGGGCGAAGATACGTCGCAGATTGAAACCGATTTCGCTGCTTACGCTGATTTCTGATTGAGGGTCAATCCAAATCAAACATCTTCGGCGCCGCCAGCGTCTGCTGTGGCAGAAGGCCAAGAGGCCGATCCTCCGGTGTCAAGGTCCAAAGGAACCGGCCATTGGCAAGGTTATTTCAGATTCGGATACGGGTTCACGCCCATGTTGGCGTAAGCAAACGACCACACATCGGCCCACTCGTCGATGAGCAGCTTGGTGCTTTTGCCCGCGCCGTGGCCGGCATTTACATCGATGCGAATAAGCTGGGGCCAGGGACCGGCGTTCTTCTCCTGCAAGGTGGCCGCGAACTTAAATGAGTGCGCGGGCACCACCCGGTCGTCGTGGTCGGCGGTGGTAATCATAGTAGCGGGGTAGCTGGCCCCAGCTTTCAGGTTGTGCAGCGGCGAAAACTTGTAGAGGTTCTGAAACTGCTCGTAATTATCGGAGGAGCCGTACTCGGGTACCCAGTTCCAGCCAATGGTGAACTTCTGATAGCGCAGCATGTCCATCACGCCCACAGCCGGGAAGGTCACACGGCAGAGGTCAGGCTTCTGCGTCATGGTAGCGCCCACGAGCAGGCCGCCGTTGGAGCCGCCCGCAATGGCCAGCTTCTCGGTGCTGGTGTAGCCCTGAATCTTGAGGTATTCAGCCGCCGCAATGAAATCGTCGAACACGTTCTGTTTGTTGGGCGTCATACCAGCTTTGTGCCAGTCCTCACCGTATTCACCGCCGCCACGCAGGTTCGGAATAGCCAAAATGCCACCGTTTTCGAGCCACAGCATACGTGCTACGGAGAACGAGGGCGTAAGGCTCACGTTGAAGCCGCCGTAAGCGTAGAGATAAGCTGGGTTCTGCCCGTTCAGCTTCAGCCCCTTTTTATGGGTGATAAACATGGGCACTTTGGTACCATCCTTGGAGGCGTAGAACACCTGGGTGGTCACATAGTCATCGGGGTTCACATCTACCTTGGGCGCGCGGAACACGGTGCTCTGGTTCGTGGCCAAGTCGTACTTATAAATAGTAGTCGGGTAGGTGAAGGACGTGAAGGCGTAGTACACAGCCTTGGAATCCTTACGACCGCCGAAACCCGAGGCCGTGCCGAGGGCTGGTAGTTGCACATCGTGCAGGAACTTGCCGTCTTCGTCGTACACTTTGATCAGCGACGAGGCATCCTTCAGGTAGGTAGCTACCAACTTGCCGCCCACGTGGTCGAGGCCCTCCAATTTGTTCTCCGTTTCGGGCAGTACGTTCTTCCAGTTGGCTTCAGCCGGCTGTTTCGGGTCGACGGCCACTACGCGGTAGCGCGGGGCTTTGTAGTTGGTGTACACCAGCAGGCGGCCGCCCACATTGCCCACCACGCTCATGTCGGACTCATAGTTGGAGCCGAGCATGGCCCACTTGCCGGCTTGCTTAGCATCGGCCAGGTCGCGTACGGCCAGCTTGTTGCCGTCGGACTTGCCATCGGTCAGGTACAGGCTGAGAAACCGCTCGTCTTCCGTCACCGAGGCCACGCGGAAGCCTAGGGCCATCTGCTTGTTTTCATACACCAGCTTATCAGCCGACTGCGGCGTGCCGAGCTTGTGGTAATACACCTTGTGGTACTCGTTTTTGCCGGAGAGCTTGTTTTCACCGGCTTTCGGCTGGTCGTAACCGCTGTAGTAAAAGCCGTCTTTGGCCCAGGCCACGCCCGATACCTTCACCCAATTCAGCTCATCCTTGAGCGGCTTGCGCGTCTTGAGGTCGAGCACGTGGATGGTCTGCCAGTCGGAGCCGCCGCCTGAGGTGGTATAGGCCATGTACTTGTGGTCGTTGGAAAAGTACGTGCCGCTGAGCGCGGTAGTACCGTCCTTCGAGAAGGTATTTGGATCCAGCAATACCTCGCCTTCGCCCTGCTGACCTTTGCGCTGCACGTACAGCACCGCTTGGTTTTGCAAGCCGTTGTTTTTCTGGTAGTAGAGGTAGTCGCCCTCTTCCTGGGGCACGCCGTACCGCTCGTAGTTCCAGATCTGGGTGAGCCGTTCGCGGATTCGGTCGCGGTACGGAATCTGGTTTAGGAAACCGAAAGTCACCTTGTTCTGGGCCTCTACCCAAGCCTTGGTTTCGGGCGAGTCAGGGTTTTCGAGCCAGCGGTACGGGTCGGCTACCGAGGTGCCGTGGTAATCGTCTTTGTGGTCGACTTTCTGGGTTTTGGGGTAGTCGAGAGCTACCGTTTTGGCTGGCTTTTCAGATTCAATCACAGGCTTTTCGGTAATGGGTGCCGTGGCGGTCGGCTGGTTCATTTGCTTAGCCGGCCCGCAAGCCGCCAGCAAGACCAACGTAGCGCCAAGGATGGGTGAGGTTGATTTCATAGGAGTTGGGAAGTATCAGGGGAACTTGTGCAAAATAGCCAGCAACAAGGAAAGCGCGATGCAGCGCGAGCTAGGCTAGCCCGCCCCACATTCATCGCGCCATGCGAGCGTAACAAGGCTTCAGGCCAAGGGTACCATTGCGAATGCGGGCTACGAAGACCACGCTACATAGTTTGACTATTGCGCTTTTACTGTCGCCGCGTCCATCTTCCCAATCTTGGGAATAACCTGAATCAGAAAGCGCTTGTTGTCGCCTTCGCGGCGGCCTGTGTAACGGCCGGTGCCAAAGAAACCGCTGCCCCCGATGATTAGCTCCACGGAGCGGTCCTGGCCGAAGTTCAGGCCGTTTTGTTTCCAGAAGTTCAGCAGGTTCAGGGCCCGGCGGTAGCTGAGCTGGTAAGTTGTCTGTTCCTCCTGCTGGTTGCGCGGGTCGCCCTGGGGGTAGCGCGCTGCCATGCCCTCCACGATAACCAGGTACCGTACGGGCAGTTCCGTCCGGATGGCGCGCAGGCGCTGCTGCAACAGGCGGCCGGCGCGCATAAGGGCGGGTTTGTATTGGTCCTGGATTTCATCGCGGCCGGCTTTGAACTGCACGTCCACGCGCAGCTCGTACCGTTCATTGCTAGGATCGTAGCGGAAGTAGTTGCCCTCCAATCGCCTGAGCGACTCCCGGATACGCTGAATCTGCTCCAGTTCTTGTGCCTTCACCTTCAACTCGCCTAGCAGTTGACGCTGCTCCTGCTCCCGGTCGCGAAACAGCTTGAAGCTGTACACAAACAAAACCAGCATGACAATGAACAAGCTGGTCATCAAGTCCACGTAGCTGGGCCAGAAGAAATCGGAACGTTGCGGGTCGGCGCTGGGCATGAATATGTGATTTACGTTTTCCGTTCTGATTGGTACTATTGACGGCGTTAAGTTCTTGTCAATGTCTACCGCTCAACCCCTGCCTACTGCCGCCCGTCCCTCTCCTACTCCTACCGTCGGGGCAGGTTTCGGCCTAGGTATTTTCGGCTTAGGCGCGGGTCTGATGCTACTTGGCACCCGAGTCCTCATCCCAGCCTTGCACCAAGCTACTGGTCTGGAAATCGTAGCCTGCTGGTTTTTGGTAGCCGGGCTTGGGGTATTTACCCCATTGGTAGGGTTGGGCTTTTGGTTGCTACACCGTGAAGGGGCCCTACAACAGCCTCGGCTTTGGTCAGCCCGGCTACGGTTTCGGCGACTAAGTTCCCAAGATTGGCGCTGGACGTTCGGAGCCATTGTGGTTATCGGAGCGTTGAGCACGGGCATTATGGGTTTGTTGCAGCTGGGGCTCGGGCACGTAGACCATCAGCCACCCTTCATGGCCATGCAGCCGCTCACGCCCGATCGGTATTGGGTGCTGGCATTGTGGCTACCGTATTGGGTTTTCAACATCATGGGCGAAGAATTTATCTGGCGTGGGGTGCTGCTGCCGCGACAAAAACAAACGCTGGGGCGGTGGGCCTGGCTACTGAACAGCGCGGGCTGGGCACTGTTCCACCTCGCTTTCGGCTGGCAACTACTGCTGATTCTGCTTCCTATTCTGGTGGTAGTGCCTTACGTGGTGCAGCGGCAACAGAATACGTGGATTGGCGTCATCATTCACGCGGTGCTGAACGGACCGAGCTTTTTGGCTATTGCCTTTGGGTTGATGTGAGGCGGGTCAATATGTCAAGTTTCTTTTAGCTTTATCAACCTACAGTTTCGTTATCATGGCCTCCAAAGAAGAATTCAAACGTCGCAAAGAGCTACTGGCAACCCTAAAGCAAAAAGCACGAGCTGAGAAACTAGCTAATGTTCCTTTACCTCTCTCAGATTTAGCAGCACTGTTCAATTACTTGGATGAACAGCTAAGTGAAGTCGAGTGCGACGACACCTTACGCCTGACACAAGAGTTTGCAGATCAACGAAAGGTTGACTACAGTGTGCTTAAGCCTTGGTTAGCACAATATGGCGGCCACTATGATTGTGAAGTGCTAGCCAATGTGGAAGAGAAGTTTGAGGATGTGCTTTAGTTACTCCTTCACCCCACCAAACAGCTTATCCATACCGCGCTGCAAGCGGTTTTTTGCCGTAGCCCGGCGCAGAATATCGTTCATCACCGTCAGCTCCGCCAGCAGTTTGGCGTCTACCTGCGCGTCGAGCTCCACTTTGCGCAGCAGTTCGCGCTGCGTAGCCGATACATCACGCGTCAAAGCTTCCTGATTGGCTTTGACGTCCTTCAGTGGATCGAGCTGCCGTAGAATCCGCTCGAAGGCGTTGTCTTCGTTGATTTTGCGGAAGTACTCGCCCCACTTCTCGTAAGCCTGCTGGGCGTCGCGCTCGTGGTGCTCCAGGCGGCGTCGCATCAACTCCGTGAGGTGCAGGGAAGCTTCGTCGAAGTACTGCTCGGTGCGGGCCGCCAGGTTGCCCATCTCCGTTTGGTGACGCTGGAAGAAGTCGAGCTGGCGCTGAATCAGGTTGTCGTGCTGGCCGATGTACTGGCCTAGGTTGTTGATGCCGCGCTCGAAGCCAGTAAGGCGGTCCAGAATGCTGGCGACCATAAGGCCGCTCTCGGTACCCTTGTCCAGCATCTGGTTCAGGCGCTCTTGGTAACCCGTAAACTGCCCAAACAGCTCCGCCGACTCGCGCACCTTCTCAAACACGGCCAAGTTGGCCTGCGCCATGCGGTCGAAGCCGATTTCTTCGAGCTTCACCAGGAAGTCGCGCTGCACCCGGATGTTTTCGGTGATGGTGTTCAGGATGGGCTCGAACAGCGTCACCTTACCCACAAAATCCTGGTTGAAAGCATCGAGAACCCCCTTCAGCGTCGAAAGGCTGTTGGCCATGTCGTTGTGCAGAATGGGCAGCAGTCGGGCTTGCAGAAAGGTGAAGTACTGGTTTTGGCGCTGGTCACGTTCGGCGCGGGCATGGCGCAGTACGCTGTTGCCAAACAAAGTCAGCATCAGGCCCATGAAGGAACCCACCATGGCAATGAGCACGCCCGTGAGAAAGGGCGTGAGGGCGTCGTCATCGGTGATGCCCTGCCGAGCCAAGCTCACTAGGCCTAGAATTACGCCTAGGAAGGTACCGAGCAGACCGAGATACAACGGAGTAGCTACGTTGGCCTGCGCGCTGGACTCGGGCCCTTGGGCCTGCCGAATGGCAATGTCTTTCAGGATGCCAAAATCAGCTGCGGCGCCTTTGTTGTGGCGCAGGTACTCGTTGGTGTCCTGAATGATTTCGCGAAAATCATCCGACGATTCATCGGCCTTGATGATGTCTATGGGGTAAGCATCGGCCGGCGCATCGGCGGCGTATTCGGCCATGTCGCGGCCGTCGGGCGTCACCAGCCGGTGCTCTATGCGCAGCGCCGACTTGGGCGGGTACAGCGCTGCCAGCCGCCGGGCCTGCGTGCGTGTTCGGATAAAGGCCCGTGCCTGCAGCGCCACGATGACGGCAATGACGACCAGTTCAAGTATAATTTCGAGCATGGAGTAAAGCGTCAAAAAACAAAACTGTCATCCTGAGCAAAACGAAGGACCTTGAGCCGCTTAAACGGCCTACGTTAGATAGCAACTACCCGAACGTGATAAGGTCCCTCGCTCTGCTCAGGATGACAGAACCAAAATACGCTACTCAAACCGAATAGCTGCCTTATTCTCAATCTGCCAAGCCGAGCCGACTTTGCGCAAGGTGCCCGGCTCATCGGTGATGATGCGTGACACCGGGCCCGCCGGTGGCTGGTAGCGGCAGGCTTCGCGCAGGGAGTACTGGGCGCTCTGGATGGCGTAGGCGTGCACCGCCTGATTGGGATTGACGCGGAATGTGGCCGCATCGGGCCGCTGTGGGTCGGGCGTGATTTCGTAGATGCTGTCGTGCTGGGCCGTGCTGTGCAGGTCGTAATCGGAGAAGCCGCCATTCACGGGCACCTTCACATAGAAATGACCTACCGGCACCGGCTCCGGCACATGCGGTACGGGCGCTACCGGAGCCATCGGTGCGGGCGGCGGCAGCTGTACAGCTGTCAGGTTATTAAAATCGTCGCGGTCTGATATAGTGGGCGAAGCTACCGGAGCAGGCGGTGGGGCCACCGGCGGATGATACTGCGGAGCGGCAGGCTCGGCGGCTACTGGCTGCGGGGCCGGAGCTACTACCTGTGGCGCAGCTACCACTGGCGCCGCGGCTGGACTAAAAACTGGGGCCGGAGCGTGCTGCGGAGCAGCGGCAACGTTTTGTCGCTTTGGTTCTGGTGCCAAGGTGGGCATGGCGGGCTCGGGCGCAGCCGTGGGCCGGCCGTGGGGCCGCTCATCAGCTAAGCGTTGGCGCACCAGCTGATCTACTAGCTCCTCAATCTTGCGGCGCTGCGAAAACGTTAGTTCGCTCTGCGTTTCCACTGCCGAAGCTCCCCCACCGGCCGAGGTAGTTTTCATTGAGTCCAGCTCCGAACGGTGGCGGCGATTGGAGCTGCGCAGCTCGCTGATGTGGTTGCGCAGCACCCGCCGCTCCAGAAACCAGAGCACCAAACTCAGCAGCGACAAAATCAAAGCAATTGGCCCAAACAGCCGAGTCATCGGGCTTTCGGAGGCCGCGGCTTGGGAAGGGGTAGCCATGAGTTGCTCGTCTTCGGCGTCGGCGTTCAGCATAGACTCGCCGCCGGCCATGGTGGTGCTATCGAAGCTCTCAACTGCGGTAGCTGGCTCCAAGCGCCCAATGTCGTTCGGAATGGGAGTTCCCTGATTCAGGTAAGCATCAAACGAAGCTTTGAGCCGTTCCACCTGCGCCATACGGGCCGCGTCTTTGCGGCGAACCGGCGAGGAACTGAGCGCACGCACGATTTCAGTGGAGAGCTTTTGTAGCCGGGCCTGGTCGTTGCCGAGGCCTTTGTACACGTTGCCTTTCACTTCCAGCGGCTGATACAGGCGCGAGTACACGCGTTGGCTATCAGCCCGGATGCTGGTCTCGAAGTCTTGCAGCGAGCCGCCGCAACGCAGCGTGTTGTTCAGGTTCGAGCGGCCGTTGTCGTTGTACACAAAGCGGGCCGTGGCGCACCAGATCTGGGTTTTCTTTTCGTCCAGCGTGGGCTGGCCCAGTTGGGTTTGGGCGTGGGCCGTGAGAGCAGCTGCAAACAGACTGGTAGCCAAAAAAGCCGCACGGAAAATATTATGCATCAGTTTTCTGTAGGTCAAAGGTTAAGCAGTCAGCGAAATGCTATTTGCTGTTAGGCCTCAAGTAGCCGTAGATTCTGAAGATGCCGTCTTCTTCTGAAAAAGGTATAGAGTGCTTTTCGAGGGACGCTCTGAGCCAAGAGGTGAAATTGGTTTGGACGTCTGCAACCAACCAGCCGACACGTTCGCGTTTGATTGGGTCGAGGTCCATCCATTCGATATATCTGTTCTCACTACTCCTCACGCTTTCCCAATCAAGATGTGAGAAGTCGTAGGTTTTTTCATCTAATAAGTACCTGACGCGAACTTGTGGCTCGAACTCAGGATTAGACGTCATTGCATCTGCCAGTTCCCGCCACTTTGTATTGTTCATGCCGGAAGCAAGCTGATTGGCGTAGATGTACTTAGTTAGCAGATCTTCTTTCATAAGCTTCACTTCGTTCTGGCGGCACGGACGCCCATCAACTACCCCGGCTTTGGCTAAAGCCAAAGCTTCCCCTCCTCAGATGAGGAGGGGAGCTTGACGTTCTGGCTTAGCCTTGCAGCAACTCCCGGCTGAGGTTGTACAAAGACTGCTTCAGCGGCAGGAAGAACAGCGTTTCGGGCAACGTTTCCTCTGAGCCCAGGTTGCGTTCCATCTGGTGCAGGCCCAGGTTCAGGCTGTCTTCTACTTCGCGCAGCATAAACTCCAGCACCCGGCCACGGTCGATATCGACGCCAACTTCGCGCATAAGCGGGGCCACGTCTTCGTTGGTTAGCACCAACTCCAGGAAGTTGCGCATGTTGTCGAGCACTGCCTGGCGCATATCAGCATCCACGCCGCGGGCTTTCAGGCGCAGATTGCCGATTTCGGGGCCATCCTGAGCGCCCACGAGGCGAATGTTCTGGATGCTGTTCACATCCGGCGCCGACTGACTTTCCTCAAATAGCACGCCGCCATTAGTAGTGGCTTCCTTGGGATTATCGGCCAGAATTACGCGGAAGTTCTGCGGCGGCTCCTGCCCCGTCACGGCCTTCAGTACCGCCTTGGAGATACGCTCGATGGCACCCATGCTACTACCACCGGCCAGCAGGCGCAGGTACAGGCTGCCCTTGCCCGAGAAGCACAGGTAGCGCGGCAGCTTCAAGCCTAAGTGCTGGCTGAGCTGACCTACGTGGTAAATGATGCTGGTGTAGTGCAGGTAAAAGAGTACCCGTAGCTGCCGGCCCTTGCCCAGCGCCAGGCTCTGCGAGAAGCGCAGGGCGTCGTCGTAGAGGAAGAGCAAGGAGGTCACGTCGGCCGAGCCGAAGTCGTTGTTGTTGAGCGCGGCGCGCAGGTAGCCTTTGTACTCGGTGTTCTGCTCTGAGTCGGGCAGGCTTTCTACGTGGCTCACGCCGAGGCGCAGCAAGCCGTTCTGCTTGGGCGCGCCTTGTACGCGGGCGTAACCGTCGCCCCACAGGTCGTTGCCAGCGAAGCGGAACGAGGAACTGAAAGCGGGACGCGAGTTGGCAAACACCAAGAGGTCGGTGGTGCCACCGCCAATGTCGATGTTCACTACGTTCTCGTCGCGGCTCGGCACCACTTGGTTCGTAGCCGTGAGGTAGTAGTACGGCGCCACCGATTCGGTAAGCGTGAGCGTGTCGCGGCGGGTGCGGAACACCTGCTGGAACGCCTGGTCCCACTTGTCCTTGAACTGATTGCGCAGGAAAGCATCAAAGCTCAGTGGCGCAAACCACACCACGCGCGTGTCTTCCATGATGCCGCCGTTCAGGGCCGCTTTGTGCTTGAGCAGCAGCATTACCTCACGGAAGAAGGCCTCAATGCGCGTCACCCCGCCCGGGTCCAGCTCCGCCGACCACTTCAGGTTGGTCACGAAGCGGTTTTGGGGCAGCTCCGCCGACGTTTCGGTATTGATGCTGAAGCCGATGTTGATGTTGCCGAGCACGCGGGCCGGCTCGTTCGGGAAGGTGCTCGTTTCGCACACCGCCGTACGCACCGGGAAGGCATAGCCCGCGCCGCCTTCTCCGATGAAGGAAGGCACAAACTCGCGGTTTTGCAGGGTGGCAATGTCGCCCTGCAGCTGCTGTGCGCCCTGGCGGTAACGCTGCGCGCCAGATAGGCCTTGGTCGGGCAGCGGGGCGTGCAGCCAGGTTACCTGCTGATCGATTTCGCCGATGGTGAGCGGGCGCGGGTGGCTGCTCGGCCCGTCGGAGTAGGCAATGTGGGTGTTGGTGGTACCGAAGTCGACGGCGAAGGTGAAGCGGCGCGTACCGCGGTCCAGCTCTTTCCAGCGTGGCACCATCAGGCCGCGGGCCGGCGCCAGGCCGGGGCCGGCTGGGCACACTAGCTCGGCCACATCAAAGTGCGTGCCCGTGACTTCGTAATAAGTACTGCCGGCAGTGTTGATGCTCTTGCGCGTCCGCTCGTAGCGGGTGGCACGGCGGGCAGCACCTTGGTCGGTAATCCGTTCCCCGCCCACAAAGAACTCCACCGCGTACTGCTTCTGCAGCTGCGCCGGGCCGTTGTCAGCATCCACGAGCATCACCTTGTACAGGTCATTGTACTCGGGTTGCTGGCGGAATTTGTAGAACGGGAACACGCCCAAGCCCACGTTGGCCCGCACGATGCGGCCTTTCTCCGGGATTTCGCGGCCCTGCTCGTCCTTGGGGTTCTGCGGATTCTGGTAGTAGCTGCGCTCCAGCGTAATGAAACGCCCTTGCTGCACCGGCACCCGCAGGCTTACGCGCACGTGGTTCAGGTCGATGGTGAAGTGCAGCAGTTCGGCCAGATCGTGCTCGGTGAAGTACTCGAAGAAGGCGGGTTGCAGGGGCAGCAGGTACGGGAAGCGTGCCCGGCCCTGAGAGTCAGCCCCGTACTGGAATGTGACGCGGCCGGTGTGGTAGCGCTCCGAGTTCAGTTCGTAGGGCAGCTCCACCAAGGAGTCGGCCAGCAAGTCGCCCACCGTCAGGTAGGGGTATTTGAAGCCTTTGCCGGGCAGCACGCGGCTGCTCATGGGCTGCTCGTCGATGTAGGGCACGAAGGTGCGGTCGTCCCAAGGCTGGCCGTTCAGGTAGTTTACGCCGCCCATGGCCAAGTTGGGGCGCAGTACCAGTGGCCGCACCTGGCCCTGCAACAGCTCGCGCGTCGGCTGAATGAACAGGTCGGAGCTGGTGACGGCCGTCTGGTCGCCGCGGCCGGGCAGCGGGATGTTGCGCACGTAGGCCGGGTTGCCCTGCACGTCGGTGAGGCTGGGGTAGCGCGCAGCGAAGGTCTGAGCGTTCCGGTCGCCCTGCAGCTGCATCTGGCTGATGCGGTTGCGGTCGAGAGTGCCGAATACGCGGTGAGCGAAGGTGCGGTCCTGCAGACGCGGGAAGGTCAGGAACAGCTCATACACGAAGTCCTGGAACGCGGGGTCGCGCTGCTCCAGGCTCACGTATTGCTGGTCGAAGTAGCGGCCACCGGCGCGGGGGCGCTCCACATCGAGCACCGGCACGGCGGGCGCGGTGAAGAGCAGCGTCAGCGGCGAGGTGCCGCCCAGCAGGCGCGGTCCACCCGCTAGGCCCGGCGACTCGTAGAAAATCAGGTACAGATCGGGCGTCTCGCGGAACCGCTCGTCCTGCCAGAACAAGCGCAGGGTGTCGCCCAACAGACGGGTGTTGGGGTCGGCCTGCATGCGGCCCAGCTCGGCCTCGGCGTTCCAACGGCGCAGCGTGATGCGGCGGCCGGCCTGCGAGTAGAGGTGATAGTTATAGAGCAGCTCCAGCAAGTCCCAGTAGTGCGAGACCAACTCGTGGTACACCGAATTGGGGTTGCGGTTGCCCTCCCGCGCCACAAAGTCGAAGGCCGTTTCGAAGAGGTGCATCCGCGCGAAGGGCGTCGGGATGGACACCGCCAGATTGCGCGTACGGCCGCCCGTGGGGTCGGTGATGGTGTTGATTTCGGTGCTCGTGAGCGGACCGGTCTGTTGCCAGCCCTGGATTTGCTGTGAGCCGCTGTTGTGCAGGCGGAGGACTTTGGGCATGCGAAGGAGAAAGTCTGTTTAGAAGAACGAACTCCCCTCCTCAGTTGAGGAGGGGTGCCCGAAGGGCGGAGTGGTTGACAATCGTTGAATGATTATCGGAGGGCGTCATGGTCAGAGAACGTCCTGCTGAGCTTGTCGAAGCATCTCTACCGCTTCGTTGGAGTCAGCGGCCATAGATCAACTGAGCTGCTTTTTCATGAAACGGATGCTCTGCTTTCCAGTGAGCATCGACTTGATCGAAGTATTTATCCAGCAAAGCATAGGCCGCTTGAATGGTAAACCGCTCGTCTTGACCCCGTAACTCGGATGGCAAAGCACTCCGATTGCGCCGCAGTAACCTGACGATGTTTCTGTTGAAGGTGTCTGCTTCGAAAGGTCCTTTCATTTCTTCAATGACGGTTACGCAGGCTACCATTGCTTCTCCCGGATCTTGGCATTGAGCAAGAAATTGCACGAAGAAGCTTAGGTAAGCTGTGCAATCGTACTGAGCACAAGCCCAGAAATATCGAGCGTTGTAATCTTCGTTCTTAGGCTCTTTAGCAGCTCGCATCAGCGGCTTTAGAACTCTTGGGTCCTTGGCCTCGCCGAAAATCCTGGCGATGTGATGTTTGGTTACATGGCTAGTCGCCTCATCCAGCAACTTCGTTAGAACTCGAAAAGTCTTCGGCCAAGGCTGCGACAGCGCAAAAAGAATGGTTTGTAACTCTTCCTGAAGAGCTACTTCGTTTTCTGCTTGGGCTTCCTTTAGTGAAGCTTTAAGCTGCTGAAGAATTGATTTCTTGCGAGGCATGAACGATGTTTGGAGCCCTTCAACGAATCGGTAGAGATGCTTCGACTTCGCTCAGCATGACATTCTTGATTAGCCGTTCTGGGGTCACACCACCTTCACCTTATCCCGAAACGCCTCGTCCGTCACGTCATACATCAGCGTGATGAGCTTGCGGAAGTTGTCGGCGTCCTGCACCTTCTTCTCGCGGGTATTCAGCGCATCCAGCAGGTAATTCCGGCTGATGCCTTTGCTGAAGAAGCCCGTTTCTACCGGCTTACCGTTGATCATCAGGTTGAAATCGTCGGTATTCAGGTTGAAGGGACGGAAGGCGCGGCGGTTCTGGCTTAGCTCGGTCAGCCAGCCGTCGACCCCGAAGTCGGGATTGTGCAGGAACTGATCGAGCTGGCGGAAGATGGGCTCGTTTTTCTGCGCGTACTGCAGGTTGAGGTTTTTGGCGTAGGGCGCTTCGTCGGAGCCCATGTGCTGCTTGTGGTAGCGCGAGAAGTACAGCAGCTGCGTGAGGTGCTGGGCTACTTGCTCCTTGGTTTCGGTGGGCAGGTGCTGGAACTGTACCTCCGGCGAGTCCGTCTCCAAGCCGAATTCGTGGAACAGAGGGCCGTTGTTGCTACGGATGTCGCCGGCCGAGTAGTTCATAAAATCCACAATGCTCAAGGCGGCCAGCAGTTCGATAATGTGGGCCTTATTGCGCTGCCCGGTGCCGCCCGGCTGGTTGTCGTAGGGCGTATCGGGCGTGTCGGCGAGGTAGTAGAGGGCATCGAGGCCCTGCAGATGGTTTTCGTAGTAGCCGAGCGCCGCTTTGGTCTTGGTCAGGAAGTTATTGGAGTCGATAACCTGCTGGTCCTCGCTCTGGAGGGCGAAGTAGGGCATCACCGTCACGGCCCCGGTGAGGGCGTCGCGCAGGTAGCGGGCGTTCGAGAGGCGCGTGTTGGGGTCTTTCAGGTTCTTGAGCAGCAGCGGGAAGCCCGAGGCACCGGTACCGCCGAAAATCGACGAGATGAAAAACACCCGGTCGTCTTGCTGGAAGTTGTCGGCGAAGAAGCGCATCTCCGGCGACTCCACGATGCGGTTCAAGACCACCGAGCCCACGTTGGGCGAGCCGCGGAAGCCGATGGTAAGCGGGCTTTCCAGGTTATCCTGGGTAAAGAGGGCTTCCACCAGCGCCTTTGACTCCACCGGCAGGGCGTTGTAGCCCAGGTAGTCACGGAAAGAGCGGTTGATGCCGCCGAAGTCGAACACGAAGGTGTCCTTCACCGAGCCGTTCACGTCTTGGCTGATGGACGAAAGCGTGCTGATATCGGTCTTGAAGAACCCTTCCTCGCGCGGCCCGAGGCGCCGGTGAATCTGCTGGTAGGTCTGGAGCAGCTGCACGGTGCGGTTCATGTCCGCGTTCTGCGCGTCCGGGTCGATGATGATGGGCACCACCTGCTGGCAGTTGGGCAGTTCTACGCCTGCCGCCAGCAGCATCGTGAGCGAGCGGACCACCCGGGAGCCGGTGCCGCCGATGCCGAAAAGAAAGAGTTTGGCCATTCGTGGGGAAAGGGAAGAGCGGTTATCTGGACGAATTCCCCTCCTCAGCTGAGGAGGGGTGCCCGAAGGGCGGGGTGGTTGACAATCGTTGAAAGATTTGCTACAACTAGCTTTCTAGCTCTAGTCTATCAACCACCCCTAACCCCTCCTCATCTGAGGAGGGGAACTAGTTTGTTTTCTTAAAACGGCGTCGTGCTGGCGTTGACGGACAGCTTGCGGAAGATGAGGGAGAACAGGAAGAAGAACAGCGCCGCGTAGATGGCATTGAGCAAGGCCAGCCAGTACATATACGAGTGCGACACCACGTTTTGCCCGTTGACCTGCGCTATAACGATGATGAACGCAATAAGCGCATTCACCAGCAGTAAAATCGACCAATGGGCCGGGCGGCTGAATGTAGCCACGCGCATCCAGCGGTTGATTACCAAGTAGAACAGCACGAGTAGGGCCAGGGTCACCCCAATGTTGAGCAAGCCGATGTTGGGGAAGATTACCTCGCGGTAAACTGGTGTTTCAGAAGACGGCTGGGGCAAGCCGATAACTTCGTAGAGGGCGCGAAAGAAGCCTTTCATGGGGAAGGAGGAGTAAGAACGTGCGACGCGAGCTATGAGACAGGGTAGAAATACTGAGCGAAAGTCATATTTCCCATGTCTCCATAATCAGGTCTATTAATCGGGTTGAATGGAAAGCGGAACGCGCAGCACATCGGCAGCATTCGTGCCAGTGTTGCGCCCGGCGAGCAGGCGCTGCAGGCCGTCGAGCTGGCGGTTTAGGGCAAAGGTTTGAGAACCAGGCCGGCTGTCGTTGGTGGTGGTCCATTTTTCTACCCAAGTTGGTCGGGCAGCCGGCAGGGCCAGCGTCAGGTCCTGCTTGTTGCTGGGCTTGGCCGTAACGCGCACCGTCACAAAATGCGTGTAGGCGGCCTCGGCAGCACCGCTGCGGCGGGTCGCCTCGTTGGCCAGCTCGACTTTTACCACTTTGGCTGCCGTGGTGTTGCCGCGCAGGGCCAGGTTCTTCTGTAAGTACTGTTGGCTCTGGAAAAGCTCGGGCAGTTGAGTTAGGTCCAGGCCTACCACAAACTCCGCAGGCTCCTGCGCCGATGCCTCTTCAATAGCCACGGCGCGGCCCGAAGCGCCTGCCTGCCGGCCCGCATCGGCCACAAACCAGGTGCCCTGCCGCTTGTAGCGGCTGAGCACCGAACTGGGCACTTCAGCCGCCGCTAGTCCAAAGTGGGCTTGCTCGCCCTTCAGGCCCTTCATCAGCGTGGCATCAAACTGGCCGACCAAGTTGGCCGGGCCCAGCACCCACATATAATACGGAATGGGCTCGGGGCAGCAGTTGGGCACCTTGCCTTTCACGGCCGGGTAGTAAGTACCGCGGAAGTCCGAAGTAAGAGCGTAGACCGACACGGCCAGATCGGGCCGGCTCTTGGCCAGCGCATCGGCAATATCGGTGTTGATGTAAGGCACGTCGCCGGGGTTGGCGGGCGAGTAGATAAAATCGGAAATGATGACGCTGATGCTGCCGTCGGCGAGGTAGCGGTTGGCCACCGTATCCAGGATGGCCGGAATACTGGTGCTCTTGGCCGGCTGACTGATGCCGCGCCGCACGGTATTGCTCAAGCCGCTGTACGAGTCAGCCAAAGGCCGATCGGCAATGCGGTAGTAGCGGCGCTGCGGCACGCGTGGGTCGCGCTCCAGGGCCGAAAGCCACTCCGATACCTGCTGCTGAAATTCGGTGGTACGGGCATCGGCCCCGGCGGCGGGCATAAAGCCCTGCATGGAACCTGAAACCTCCAGAAACACGTTAACCCTCGAAAACTTGGCAGTACCAACGGGCGGCGTAGCCGCTGCTGGCGCCGTCGGTTTGGGCGCTGCGGCCGGTGGCGTAGTAGTGGGCTGCTCGGAGGCAGCCGGAGCCGAACTGTTGGCCTCCGACTGCATGTCGGAGCGCGAATAACACGCCGTCAGCAACCACAAGGTGGCAGCGGGCAGGCAGTGACGGACGGAGAAAGGGAGTTGCATTGGTCCGAACATACGCACCTCCGGGCGGAGGTGCAATGCAACGTACTACTGTCGGGCCTTAGAGGTTGTGACAAGGCATGTGGTAGGTAGAGGGAATTCTGCCTGCTAACGCAGCAGAACCCCTTCTTCGTAGTTAATGCACGCCTGAACCGGGCTGCACCCAGCCCAGGTTCACGAAATAGTTACACAAACCCTTTTCATTAACCAATACTCTAGGTCGGCTGCTTGCGTACAAGCCACTTCAGCAGCCGCAACATCGGTTATGATGTACACCGTTAGTGATTTTGTATGCATTCAACACGACTGGACCCTGGGCCTTTTGCGGCACCGGTGGAACGGCGTCGAGCGTTTTGCCGGATTAAGCTTATTCCAGAGTGTGCACGAGTCGTTGTTGGATATGGCCTCCGAAAACCGCGTCAGCTCATGGCTAATTGAGCTGACGGCGGCCCCTTTGACCGTGGAAGACCAAGTGTGGCTGGAAAACACCTGGATGCCCGCGCTGCTCAATACCACCGTGCGGCGCCTGGCCATCGTGGCCGACGACGCCTACAACCTAATGGTCATCGAAGGCTTGATGCCCTTAACCCAAGCGCCCACGCAACGAGCAGTGCAATTTTTCAACGACTCACAGACCGCGTTGGAATGGCTGACCAATTCCGACGAGCAGGCGGCGCGCCTGCAGCAGGAATGGGAAGAAGACATGCAGTCCAGTACCCACAGCCGATAACTCCGCCGCTAGCCGCCGGTAGCGGTGTAATCAATTTCGGTATTGTCGCCGATGTTCAGGCTGTGATTTAACCCCCGAAACGACGCATCGGCCCCCACAATACAATCGTGCATTACTGCTGAGCGCAGCTCGCTATACGCCCCGATGATGCTGTTGCGCAGGATGGTGTCCTGAATAATGGTTCGTTCGCCGATGGCCACGTTGGGGCCGATGATGCTGTTGCTGATGGCGCAGTCACGGGCAATGCTGACGGGCGGGATGATGATGGTGTTGGGAAAGTTGACATCCTGGGTCGCCTCCAAAAACTCCTGCCGGTTAAGTAAACGGGCATTAGCTTCCAGCAGTGTGTTCTTGCGGCCGCAGTCAAACCAGCTATCCACCGTCCAAGTGCTCATTTTGGCGCCTTGCTCGATCATGACCATCAGCGCATCGGTCAGGTAGAATTCGTTGTACGTGCGGCGGTCTTCCTCAATGATGCGCTCCAGGGCCGAAGCCAGCCACGCCGGGTTCTCGATGCGGTACAAGCCTACCAGCGCGTAGTTAGACTTCGGAATGCGCGGCTTCTCGATGGCCTTGGTCACGAAGCCATCCTGTCCTACCTCGACTACCCCAAACGAGGAAGGCGTCTTCACCTCCTTCACGGCCAGCACCGTGCCCGGGCCCTCGATAATCTTGTGTAGGTCGACGTCGACAATTGTGTCGCCGAGCTGGATCAGAATGGGCTCCTGCTCGTGCCGAAAATACTCCCGAGCCAGCCACAGCGCGTGCCCGATGCCTTCGCGCGGTTCCTGCACCACAAACTCGGTTTGCAGCTGTGGGTAGCAGCGGCGCACATACCGCTCGATTTTCTCGCCGAGATAACCGACCACAAACACAAAATCCTGGATTCCAACGGCCAACAACCGGTCGATGATGTGCCCGAGGATGGGCGTACCTGCCACCGGCACCAGCGACTTGGGCTGCGTGTGCGTGTGCGGCCGCAGGCGCGAACCGATACCAGCAACGGGAATAATGGCTTTCATGGCGGGGGTTAAAGGTTGAGCGACGCAAAATAAGGATTCAAGGCCGGAGCGGGCATATATAACCGCGCTGCTATGAATACGTACTTTGCAACGCCAGCTCGGCCGGACAGGAATAGCTTGAGCTGGGCAATCGTGAATTTGACAACATCTCTCTTCCCCCTCTACACCTCCATGAAACGCTTCCTCCTTTATTTCGCCGGTTTGGTAATTCTGCTGTCGCAGTCGTCGTGCGGTTACAACACCATGGTTGAACTGGACCAGAAAGTGCAGTCTCAGTGGGCCAACGTGCAGAACTCTTACCAGCGCCGCGCCGACCTGATTCCGAACCTGGTAAACACGGTGAAAGGCGCCGCCAAATTTGAGCAGCAAACCCTGACGCAAGTGGTAGAGGCCCGGGCCAAGGCCACCAGCGTGCAATTGCGCGCCGATCAGCTCACGCCCGAAAACCTGCGCCAGTTTCAGGAAGCGCAAGGCCAGTTGAGCGCCGGCCTGGGTCGCTTGTTGGCCGTAGCCGAAAACTACCCCGATCTGAAAGCCAACGCTAACTTCCAGGAACTGCAGGCTCAGATCGAAGGCACGGAGAACCGCATCAACGTGGAGCGCCAGCGCTTTAACGAGACTACTAACCAGTACAACACTTACGTCCGCTCGTTCCCTAATAACCTCTTTGCCGGCATGTTTGGCTTCCAGCAGAAGCCTTACTTCGAAGCCGACGCCAGCGCCCAAAAAGCCCCAACGGTCAATTTTGAGTAATTACTAGTTGGCGGTGGGCCGATAGCCAAGGCCAGGGCCTAGCCCTGCACGGCTACCGGCCCACCGCCAACTGACTTCTACCGATATGTACAATCCTCTGACGCCCAAGCAAGAAGAACTTCTGGTAGAAGCCATTCGGCAGGCGGAGCTGGCTACATCGGGCGAAATCCGGGTGCACCTGGAGGAAGAATGCCCAATGTCCGACCCCATGTTCCGAGCCGAGCAGGTGTTCGGCGAACTAGGCATGCACCGCACGGCCCAACGCAACGGGGTGCTCTTCTATGTGGCTTGGGCCTCGCGCCAATTTGCCGTCATCGGCGATGTAGGCATCAACGCGGCAGTGCCCGATGATTTCTGGGAGCGAACCAAGGAGATGGTGCTAGGTCATTTTCGGCGCCAGCAATACGTGCAGGGCCTAGAGCAGGGCATTCAGTTAGCCGGCGAACAGCTCCGCCGTTACTTTCCTTACGACGCCACCACCGATAAAAACGAGCTCGACGACTCGATTTCCTACGGAAAAAAGCAGCCGCCGCGCCCATGACAGCCGATTTCTCTTTTCTCTTCAGACGCGCTTACGTACTGCTGCTGGCCCTAAGCCTGCTGGCAATCAATGTAGCGGCCCAGAGCATTCCTCCGCGCCCCTCTCCCCCACGACTAGTCAATGACCTGGCCGACCTGCTGACGCCTGCCGAAGAACAGGCATTGGAGCAGAAGCTCATCAATTACAACGACACCACTTCCTCGCAGTTTGCGGTGGTGACGGTGCCCAGCATTGGCAATTACGAAATAGCCGACTACGGCCAGCAGCTCTTTGAGCTCTGGGGCATCGGGCAGAAGCAGAAAAACAACGGCCTGCTGATCCTAGTGGCTCGGGATGAGCGCAAAGTCACCATCCGGACGGGTTATGGCCTGGAAGGCGCCGTACCCGACGCGCTGGCCAAGCGCATCATCACCAACGTGATGGTACCCGCTTTTAAAGCCGAGCGCTACTACGACGGCATTGATGGGGCCATCGACCGGCTTATCGCGCTGGCCGCCGGCGAGTACAGCTCCGAGCCCCGCGCCGCCGCCGACTACTCCGACGATGGCGGAGGCGACGGATGGCTGTTTTGGGTGGTTATCGGCGTTCTGGTGCTCTTCTGGATCATGCGCAGCCGGGGCGGTGGAGGCGGCCGCGGTGGCCGACGCAACCGCGGCTTCGGTGGCGGCTTCTTCCCGCCTGTTATCATCGGAGGCGGGGGTGGTTTCGGCGGCGGCTTCGGTGGCGGAGGCGGCTTTGGCGGCGGAGGTGGTTTTGGTGGCTTCGGCGGCGGCTCCTCGGGCGGCGGCGGCGCTTCCGGCAACTGGTAACCCAACCCCGCGGCTACATAACAGCAACGGCTGCTCTGATACAGGGCAGCCGTTGCTGTTGATGAAAAAGACGGTGGCTAGCGAATTATTAACCGCTGCGTGACGGGCCCGTGCGCATAGTTGACGCGCAGCAGGTACAGCCCGGCCTTTACCCGCTGAACCGGGATGGTTACGCTGGCTTGCGACACGGCTTGGTGGAGCACCACTTTGCCCGTGGCGTCGAGCAGCTCTACGCTATGTGCCCGGGCGCGTTCGTCTAGCTGCACGCGCAGCACGTCGTGGGCCGGATTGGGCCAGACTTCCGTGCGGCTATCCAGCTGACTCGTAGCAGTATGGAGTAAGTTGGGAACCGCCAGCCGCGCCAGGCCTACGACCGGCTGGCCGGCAACGCGGGTGAAAGAGCCTGCCGCCATGATTTTACCATCCGGCAACACCTTCATCTCCACTACGGCCCCGTCGAAGGCGAGTGAGCCGAACGATGAATCATTCTGGCCATCGGGCATTAGTCTGGCAAAACCCGGATTCTTGTAAGTAGAAACCAGAAGCCGGCCGTTGGGCTGCAAGGCCACTCCTGCTATTCCTCCAGAGGGGCCAGTGAAAGGAAGCGCGGCGGTGAAGCCGTTGTCGGTTGCACCGTCAGGCATCAGGCGAAACAAATGGAAAGGCAGCGTAGCCGGCAAGCTGGGATCTACGAAAGATCCGGCGACGATTTTTCCGTCGGGTTGCAATCGAAGCTCATAAACAAACAGCCCGGATACACTTTGAACAGGGGGAGTGAAGCCCGCATCAAGTTGGCCGTTGCTTTCTAAGCGTACCAGGTTGCGAACGGGAGTGGAATTGAATTCATTCCAAGAACCCCCAACCAAAATTTTGCCATCGGGCTGTAATTGCACGTCGTAAGCATAACCGCTCAAAGCCCCGATAGCAAATGTATTGTCGGGCTGCCCATTGGAAAGCAGGCGCTCAACCCGCGTTCCGGCAATTATAATGCGCCCATCGGGTTGCAGGACGAAAGAATAAGCGTCGGTAAATGGTGCCGTTTGAAACGAATTGTCGGCGGCTCCGGTGGACATCAAGCGCACCATTTCCGCGTTTCCTCCGCCGGTAGGATCCCACCCGCTTAGCAGCACCCTTCCGTCGGGCTGTAACGCCACGTTGTACACCCGAACTTCAGTGCTTGCCTGCGCCGTGAAAGCGGCATCGAGGGAGCCGTCGGAATTGAAGCGCGCCAAGTTGCCGGCGGGGGTTCCGTTAACCTCGTCAAACCAGCCACCAGCTACTATTTTACCATCAGCTTGCTGAGCGAAGCAGTATACCTCTCCCCCAGCCAACAGCAAGGGATTAAAGGCAGTAGCAGTGCTTCCGTCGGTGTTCAGCAACAAAACGTTATTGCGCCGCCCAGGCTGCATAAAGTTCGCCCCTGCTACCAATAGCTGCCCGTTGGCCTGCCCTTGCAGCGAAATAATATCACTTGAACCGAGAGCAGGTATTGTGAAAGAAGCATCCCGACTGCCGTCCGTGTTGAAACGCACCAGCGGTCCATTTGCTCTTCTGCCAAACCCAGCCGTTGCGCCGACGATTATCTTGCCGTCGGGCTGTATTACAAACTCGTTAGCGTCCTTGCTGTTGTTTATGAGCGGAGAGCTATTAAATGTCACAGCTATATTAAAGCTTGCATCCCGGGTTCCATTAGGTAACAGCCGCGCAAAGGGTGTGTTTGAACCAGTGTTGAGTTGTAGGTAGTAGAAGCCTGTGCCAATTAATATTTTGCCATCCGGTTGCACTCCGATCATGGTCACCGACGTCACTTCATTACCACTGGAAGAGCTGTAGTACTGAACCGGTGAGGCGAAGGTATTGTCAAGTGCTCCGCTGGGCAGCAGGCGGGCGATGCAGACAGTCGGCGTAATAAAGAAGCCTCCTATCAGGATTTTACCGTCGGGCTGCAGCGTGATTTCCTGTACGGAGCCACTTGCCAAAGAAGGAGCGTTAAAACCTGCATCTACGGCTCCATCGGGCATTAGGCGCACGATATTACTTACGGTGACGCCGTTGTAGCTACTGAACGCTCCGCCCAATAAGATTTTGCCGTCGGGTTGCACGGCCGAAACTCTCGCCGAGCCAGTTCCACTGGCCAAGCCGGCGTTGAAGCTCGCGTCGGCGGTTCCATCGGCATTGAGCCGCATCACATCTTCGCGCGTCAGGCTGTTCAGTGTCAGCGAGCCGTCACCGATCAGTAGGATTTTGCCCGTAGCCAGCACGCGTACGTTGGTGATGCTGCCGCGCAGCGTAGCCACGTTGCTGGCAAAGGCTTGGTCCAAGGTGTGGTCGGCGTTGTAGCGCACCAGCGGCGTGTTGGAGCCCGCATCGGTCCGCAGAAACTCTCCTAGTACCAAGCGCTTGCCGTCGGGCTGCTGCACCACGGCCGCTACGTCGGCTGGCCGGTAAAGCTCCGCTGGTTGGAAGCTGGGGTCGAGCGTTTGCCCGTAGGCAGAGGGGATAAGCAGGGTGCTTATGCCTAGAATCAAAGAACAGAATAGACGTATTGCCATACTAATTGTCGAAAAAAGTCCTGACAAAATACGGCATGATTCTCCGACAACCTCCATCCCTCCCAACGAGCTATTTCATTTTGCTTACTCCGCTGGTTGCACCTGCTTATACACCGGCAATTCATAAAAGGGGCGCAGCAGACGGATGACGTCCAGTGCGTCGGCAATGGCTTGGTGGGCCACCGTATGATCATCAAACCTTGCCCGGGCTTTGCAGATGGCCATGGTGGGCAGGCGCGAGTCTTTTTTCCAGTTCAGGTAGAAGGCGGCCGGATCCAGCAGCGCCGGCTCGGCGCGTACCAAGGTTCCCCAGCCAGGCAACCTGCGCAGAAACCCCAAGTCAAATGAGCCGATGTTTTTACCGGCCATGGTGATGGTGACGTGGCCCCACTCATCGGCCCTGAAACCCTGCGCCAGCAAAAATTCCTGCAGCTGGGGCACCAGCTCCTCCTCAGTGCATACTTCCGGCCCGTACGGATGGTCGGCCAGCTCCTGCAGCAAGCCGGCATTCAGAGCCAGCGCGCCGGCCGTACCCACGTACTCGGCGTGCCGCACCGCCCGCCGAAACCGTGGAAGCTCTTCCAGCGGCAGCAGGCGCTTGGTATCCTCTACTACGGCACCTAGCTCAATGACTTGGTGTCGCAGCGCGTCGCCGCCGGTGGTTTCGAGGTCGAGGGAAACGTAGCGCATGGTCTGGACTTATGACAAAACAGCGGCCCGGGCGCAGTGCCCGGGCCGCTGTGCAAACGCCGTTCTGCGGCTGATTGTTACTGCACCACCACGCGGCGCGTCACGGGGCCGTCGGCGTAGTCGACGCGCAGTAGGTATACGCCAGCAGGTAGGTGGCGAACTGGCACTACACAGCTCTTGTGAGAGTCGGATAAGGACCGCGAATCAATGACTCTACCCAGGTTATCTAACAGCTGTATTTTCGTCGGCCGAGCAACATTCAGTAGCGATACATGCAATTGGTCACGAACTGGATTTGGCCATATCTCTAACGAAGCCGCAGAGTTAGCCGAGCGAGAAGCTAGTACACCGGGCGCCGTCAGTCGCACCAAACCATAGCTGGGCTGGCCACCGGCTGCATTAAAACTGCCACCAACTATGAGCTTGCCATCGGGCTGACTTGCAACGTCGTATACTACCCCGCTGATTAACCCTGGCCCGCCTACAAAGCTGTTATCGAGAGTTCCATCGGCGTTGAGCCGGAACAACGAACCTTGGTTTATGCCACTTACAGTCTGATTGCCTCGCCCTCCTACCAAGATTTTACCATTCGGTTGTTCATGCAGCGTTGCTACACCGCTACCACTCATGGTAGCGTTCCAAGTCGCGTCTTCCGTTCCGGTGTTATTCAGGCGCACCAGATTAGTACGCGTGAGACTTCCATAAGAGGCAAACGATCCACCCACTAGAAGTTGCCCGTTCGGCAAGGGAAGCACCTTCTCGACAGACCGCGGCGTAGTACTCGCCACTGGTGCGGTGAAAGCCGGATCCTGCAGGCCGTCGGGCGTTAGTAGTACCAGGCTTTCCGTAGGCACATTGTTGAAGCGCGTGAAAAAGCCACCAACGTAGTGGCTTCCGTTGGGCATTACTGCTACAGTGGTTACCGATCCATTGAAGCTGCTGCTCAGACCTGCACCATAAGTAGCATCGGGCTGCCCATTCGGTAATAGCCGGTGCAGTTGGGAGGTACGTCCGCCAAGGAGGAAGCTAGCGTTGCTACCGATCATAATATTGCCGTTTGGTTGAATGGCCAGTGCCCGCATTGAACGAGCCTCAGCTGTCAGCGGGCTATTAAATGTCGGATCCGAAATTCCACTTGGCAATAGGCGGGCAACTGAAGGTGAACCAGTACCATTGACGGTTGTGAAACCGCCGGCAATCAATATTTTGCCATCGGGTTGTACGGCTAGATTCGCGATAAAACCGTTCACCGCAGGGTAACCAAATGTGCCGTCAGGGGTGCCGTCAGAGTTTAGACGCACCAGGTTCTGTGCCGGTTGGCCGTTGATTTCGTTAAACGAGCCCCCCACTAATAATTTGCCATCAGGCTGATACACCACACGCTGAACATAACCTAAGCCGCTGATCTGCGGCCGGAAAGCGGCATTAGGCTGAGCTGTATTGCTCAGCCGAACCAAGCTGGTGTTGGTTAGGGTTCCAAAGCGAGTAAAAGGCCCCCCGAGAAGTATCTCCCCGTTAGCATGTAGCAGAACTACGTTAGGCGGGCCGTCTAGTGCTCCTTGGGTAGAAAACTGGGTATCGATGTTTCCATTGGGCAGGTAACGCACAAGGTATTCGGCAGCTGCCCCACTTCCGGTACAAGTGCGCACATTTAGCACGCGCCCCGAAGCATCTATTACCAATCGGGTGCTGTTAAACTGATTAAAGCTGATGCAGTAGGATGTAGAGGCCGCCTGAAAAGTCGGGTCTAGGCTGCCATCCAAATTCAAGCGGCTGAGCTCACCCATAGCTGGCCCACCGGCAATGACGGCTTGGCTGGTGCGCGGATCCAATGCAAGGCTTACTACCCCTGTGCTACTGGACGAACTAGTAGAAGGATTATAACTCGCATCCAAGCTCCCATTGGGTTGTAAGCGCAGCAAGTACCGCCGGCCGGTGCTATTGAAGTTGGTGAATCGCCCACCAACGATGATATTTCCGCCGGGCTCTATTGCTAGTGCCAGCACGTCGCCGCTAAAGCCACTCCCCAGTGAGGCTACAAAACCTGGTGCGATACTTCCGTCGGCATTGAGGAGCACCAGCCCCGGTGCGGGCGTGCCATTAAAGGAAGTAAATCCGCCGCCGACTAAAATCTGACCATTGGGCTGCACGGCTACAGTCTGCGCTAACCCTCCAACGGCCCCGCTACCTACACTAAAGCTCCCATCAAGCGTGCCATCCTCGTTCAGCCGAATCAAATTGGCATAGGTTTGCCCACTTACCGTGAAAACGTTGCTACTAAAAGCCAACACTTTGCCGCTAGGCAACCGCATCAGACGAGTAGCCGGGGTACGCAGCACCAAGCTGGCGTAGGTCTGGTCAAGGCTGCCATCGGCGTTGAGCCGGGCAATGGCGCCGCACGGGGTGCCATTGATTCGGACAAACGCCCCACTTACCACGTACTTCCCATCAGGCTGCTGCACTGCCGCCCTTATTTCGGCTACTTGGTACAGAACTGGTTGGGCGAATGTGGGGTCTGGCGTCTGCGCATGCCCCTTACTAAAGACTGCCATTAGGAACACGCAAAGGCAGCTAAAACGTAACAGTAGGTTCATTGATTACTTGTAGTTAAAAACTCTTGCAAGCTACCCAGATAACGGCGCACTCCCATCAGCTCAGCTTGCTCCTCACGCTCGTTTCCTACCTTCGTCGCTATGTCCGAAGCCACTCCCAAGAAACTCTTCCTGCTCGACGCCTTCGCGCTGATTTACCGCTCGCACTTCGCCTTCAGCAAGAACCCGCGCATCAATTCCAAGGGCCTGAACACCGGGGCCATCCTGGGTTTTACCAACACGCTGGTGGAAGTACTGCAAAAGGAAAAGCCTACCCACATCGGCGTCGCGTTCGACGCGGCCAAGAAGACCTTCCGTCACGATTCCTTCGCCGATTACAAGGCCCACCGCCAAGCCATGCCTGAGGATATCGGCGTGGCTATTCCTTATATCAAGCAAATCATTCAGGCCTTCCGTATTCCTATCCTGGTTATGGATGGCTACGAGGCCGACGATGTTATCGGCACGCTGGCCAAGCAGGCGGAAAAGGACGGGTTCGAGGTGTTTATGATGACGCCCGACAAGGACTATTGTCAGCTGGTATCGGAGCACATCAAGCAGTACCGTCCGGCTTTCATGGGCAACGCGGCCGAAATTCTGGACATCGAGCGTGTCAAGGAGAAGTTTGGGGTGGAGCGCGTGGAGCAGGTTATCGATATCCTGGGCTTGCAAGGCGACGCCGTGGATAACATTCCCGGCATCCCCGGCATCGGGGAGAAAACGGCCAAAGCGCTGATTCAACAGTTTGGCTCGGTCGAGAACCTGATTGCCAACACCGACAAGCTCAAGGGCAAGCAGCGTGAAAACGTAGAAACCTACGCCCAGCAAGGCTTAATGTCGAAGGAGCTGGCCACCATTCACACTTCGGTGCCCATCGAGTTTGAGCCCGAAAAGCTAATTCTGGAGCGGCCTGATGAGCAGGCCCTCACCTCTTTGTTCGACGAGCTGGAGTTCCGCCAGCTGGCGGCCCGCATCCTGAGCAATGCCGGCGCGGGCGGCGGTGCTACCACCGCCACCCGCGGCGCCCGGCGTCCCAAAGGTCCTACCGGCCTCAGCCTGTTTGACGCGCCCGACGAGGGCGCGCTCAAGCGCGCCGCCGAAGGTGCCGACAGCGACGAAATTGACCTCGACGAGCCAGTGTACACCGGTGCCCGCCGTTCCCTTGGCGATGTAGCGCACGATTATCACCTGGTAGACACCCCCGGGGCCCGTAAGAGCCTCCTGCAGTTTCTGCTCAAGCAAAAGGAAGTCAGTTTCGATACCGAAACTACCGGCCTCGACACCATGACGGCCCGCTTGGTAGGCCTTTCCTTCTGCTGGCGCGTGGGCGAGGCTTACTACGTGCCCGTACCCTCCAGCCCCGACGACCAAGAAGCCGCGCAGGCCATTGTGGACGAGTTCCGGCCCTTCTTAGAAGCCGAAAACATTACCAAGATCGGTCAGAACATCAAGTACGACCTGACCATTCTGAAGCACTACGGTGTGACGGTGCGTGGCCCGCTTTTCGACACCATGCTGGCCCACTACCTGCTGGAGCCCGACATGCGCCACGGCATGGACGTGCTGGCCGAAACCTACCTGCACTACTCCCCCATTAGCATTCTGGAGCTGATCGGCCCGAAGGGCAAGAACCAGAAAACCATGGCCGACATTCCGCCGGCTGAGGTGAAGGATTACGCCTGTGAAGACGCCGACGTAACCCTGCAGCTCAAACATGTGTTTGAGCCGCGCATCCGCGAGCAAGGACTCATCGATCTGCTCAACGATGTGGAAAACCCGCTCGTGCGTGTGCTGGCCGACATCGAGTACGAAGGCGTGCGCATCGACGCCTCGGCGCTGGGCGAATATTCCGGCACGCTGCAAGGCTACATTCACGAGACCGAGGAGCAGATTTTTCAGATTGCCGGGGAGCCGTTCAACATCGGTTCGCCCAAACAGCTGGGCGAGGTGCTGTTTGATAAACTGCAGATCGGCGGCAAGCCCAAAAAGACCAAAACCGGACAGTACGCCACCGGCGAGGAAATTCTGAGTGTGCTGGCCGCCGAGCACCCCATCGCGGCGCTGATTCTGGAACACCGTCAGCTCACCAAGCTCAAGAGCACTTATGTCGACGCGTTGCCGCAACTGGTGTGCGAACTAGACGGCCGCATCCATACGAGCTTCAATCAAGCGGTAACGGCTACGGGCCGCCTCAGCAGTACCAACCCCAACCTGCAGAACATTCCGATTCGCACGGAGAAAGGCCGCGAAATCCGCCGTGCCTTTGTACCGCGCGATAAGGACCATATCCTCGTAGCAGCTGACTACTCGCAGATCGAGCTGCGCATCATGGCCTCCTTCTCGCAGGACCCTACGATGATCGAGTCGTTCCGCCAGGGCATCGATATTCACCAGAGCACGGCCAGCAAAATCTTTAAAGTGCCGCTGGATCAAGTGGACGGTGACATGCGCCGCAAAGCCAAAACGGCCAACTTCGGCATCATCTACGGCATCTCGGCCTTCGGGCTGGCTCAACGTCTGAGCATTCCGCGCAAGGAAGCCCAAGACCTCATCGAGGCCTATTTCGCCGAATTCCCGGCCGTGAAGGAGTACATGGACGCCAGCATTCAGAAAGCCCGCGACCTGGAATACGCCGAAACGCTGCTGGGCCGTCGCCGCTACCTACGCGACATTAACTCTCGCAACGCTACGCTGCGCGGTTACACCGAGCGCAACGCTATTAACGCTCCCATCCAGGGCACCGCGGCCGACATCATCAAGGTAGCCATGATTCATATCCACGACTGGCTGCAGCAGGAGAAGCTGACTACCCGCATGATCTTGCAGGTACACGACGAATTGGTGTTTGACGCGCCCAAAGAGGAAGTCGAGTTTATTCAGCCGCACATCAAGCGTCTGATGTCCAATGCCCTGCCTATGCAAGTGCCCTTGGAAGTGGAAGTAGGCACTGGCCTGAACTGGCTGGAAGCGCATTAACGGCTGCAGCGCGACAGTCCATCAGGCAGCAAAAGCCAACAAAGAGCCTCTCTTTGTTGGCTTTTGCTGCTTTATTGCTTGGAGTACGTGTACGTGAAAGTGTACATGGTACCGTTGATCGACTCGGAAGTCTTCACGCGCAAGGTGTTGCTGGTCAGGTCCAGCACTTCGTAATCGTCAGTGACGGAATTGCCTTGCTTGAGCAGATACAGCTGTTTCTGATCCTCGCTGAAGCGCCAATTGCCGGTTTTGAGGGCAGGCTCGCCCGAACAACGAGTAGGGCCGCTTAGCTCCTTGAACACGCTCGGCGTTTCGAAACGCCACAGGTTGTCTTGGCGGCAGGGTTCGTAGTTGGCATATACGTCGCGGATGGTGCCACTGCTGCTCGGAATACCTGGCGTCACCGAACCGGCCGTCATCTTCCAGTCTTTGTTGACGAGTAGATCGGTCTTGTTCAGTCCTTCGGTATCTTTTTCGCAGGCAGTGAAGGTGCAGCCGGCAGCCAGCAGGGTAGAGTAGTAAAGGAGTCTAGCTTTCTTCATATGAGGTGGAGAGGAGGAAGCAAATGCCCGCAAGTATACTTGAATTGCTTGGCCCCTAAAGCATTATCAGCTCTTGAAAAACGTAGTCCAGCGCCGGAAAGCCTCGAAAAATATGATGGCAGCGAACATCTTCCTGTGCCGCACTGTATCTGACTTGTTATGAACGTTTCTGTTGTTGAAAGCCAGTTTGATGCGGTGGTAGTGGGCGCCGGTCCGGTAGGGTTGGCCTGCGCCATTGAGGTGCAGCGCCAGGGCCTGCGTGTATGCGTGATTGACAAAGGCACGCTGGTCAATTCCATCGTGGGCTACCCTACCAACATGGAGTTTTTTTCAACCCCGGAGCTCTTGGAAATTGGGGGATACCCCTTCGTTACGGGTCACTACAAGCCCATCCGCGAAGAAGCCCTTGACTATTACCGCCGGGTGGCCGAAACTGAAAAACTTCCGTTGCGCCTTTACGAACGGGTTGTGAATCTGGAAGGCGAGGCTGATGCCTTCACGCTGCACACGGAGCGTGGCAGCATCAGCACCCGACGGGTTATCATCGCCACTGGCTTTTTTGATGTGCCGAACCGCTTAAGCATCCCTGGGGCCGAGCTGCCTCACGTCAGCTACTACTACAAGGAGCCCTACGCCCACGTGGGCCAGCGCGTGCTGATTATCGGGGCCAAGAACTCTGCTGCCAAAGCAGCTCTGGCCCTTACCCGCGCCGGGGCCCGTGCCACGCTGGCCGTGCGCGGCGCCGAGGTATCGGAATCAGTAAAATACTGGCTCCGACCCGATCTACTTAACCGCATTAAGGAAGGCCGCATTGAGGCCTTTTTCCATACCTCGGTGCAAGCCATCCGGCCCGGCGAAGCCGACCTGCTTACCCCAGACGGCCTACGCACCGTTGCAGCCGATTACGTGTACGCCCTTACCGGCTACCGCCCCGATTACTCATTGCTCCAGGCCCTAGGCGTAGGCACCCAAGCCGATGCCGCCTGTACTCCCAGCTACAACGAACAAACCTTCGAAACCAACCGTCGTGGGGTGTACCTGGCCGGCACAGTGTGCGGCGGCCTCAATACCAGCCGCTGGTTTATTGAGAATGGCCGCTACCACGCCCACGTGATTGCCGAGCATCTGGCTAAGGAGTTCAAGACTGTGCTAGCTTAAAATGCACAACGGCCGCTGTCCAATAGGACAGCGGCCGTTGCTTTGACTGCAATCAATGACGGTTTAGCGCTTGCTGAAGGTGTAAGTAGTGGTGTACGTCACGCCACCGCTCTGCTCGGTCTCCGTCAGCTTCAGGGTGTTTTCTTCCAGTTCTACAATATTGTAGGTATTGGCGGCCTGGTTCCCAATCTGCGTGGTGAGCGTGCTTTCGCCGCTACCAAAAGACCACGTGCCGGTGTAGCGCTGCGGGCCATTGCCGCACTTGGTAGCGCCCTCATCCAAGGTGTAGGCGTTGGGCTTGGCAAACTGCAGCAGGTCGTCCTTGTCGCAGTCGTTCATGTACGGCATCAGATCGGTAACCAGCTGGCCGGCGTTGTTGCGTGCGGCGGGGTTGATGGTGCGGGCCGACAGGATCCAATCCTTGTCCGTTATCAGCTCCGTCTTGGTTTTGGGCTTGGCTTTGTCTTTGTCCTTGTCGCAGGCGGTGAGTACAGCAGCGGCGGCTACGGCCAGGTACAGGGGGAAGCGCAGGGTTTTCATAGCGGTTGGTTTGTGTGGTCGTGAATTATGATGCAATTCTACTCCCGGCCACCGTCTTTTCCTGCATTTAACGAAGACACAATTGTGTCATTGACTGGCTGTTAGCCCCGCTGCATAACAGAAATCTTACGCCGCACATCACATACACATGTAAGCCAGCCACCTGATTTGTGGGGGAGCCGCAGCCCGGTGAGCAAAAAAAACCGCTCTTCCCTCAGCAGGGAAGAGCGGTTTTACCGTGGCTTAAATAGCAGTTACGGGAACAGTACCCCGCGGTAGCTATTGGCATTCACGAACGGCAGGCTGGAACCATACTTAGCATTGATGGCCCGGATCATCTCGTTGGCCACCACGGCATAACCGCGGGGTGTGGGGTGCACGCCATCGAGCGAAAACAGGTTGCCGGAGATGAAAGCGGCATTGTTGCTGACGGCGTTGGTAGCGAAACCACCGCCCGCTACACCCGCAAAGAAAGTATTGGCATCGAAGATGGCCAATCCTTTCTCGTTGGCTTTGGCCGTAATGGCGCTGTTGTAAGCCGTGGTAGCATTACGCACGATGGTTTGCTCTTCCGGATCGAGTACAAACTGAGTACCCAACGGATTGGATTGGGCCGCTGACACGCCCGCTCCCACAGGGAAGGGGTTGCCGGTAGTGGTGGTGCCAATCACGGCTGAAGAAGTCAGCGTCAGCAGGTCAGCATCGGTAGCTTCCCGTACCACTACGGTGTTGTTGGGGCCAGTAGCTTGGACATACAGGCTTAGGGCGGGGTTGGTTGCCCGAAAGCGTGCTTTAATATCCGCAACGCGTATGGTCGTGAAGAACGGCACGTTGGTCACATTAGGAATCGTTGCCACGATGCCTTTTGCTCCGGTAGCCGTCAGCGCGTTGATCATTCGGTTGGTCCGAAGCGTGAAGGTATCGGTGCGGGTAATGGGCGCGGCAGGGTTAGCCCCTCCTGAGGTGGCGTAGCCCAGCACGTCGTTGTTGCCCAACCAATACGAGAAGAAAGTGGCAGTCTGCGCTTCCGCTCTCACTCGCTGAAAATAGGTTTGCAATTGGTTGGCGGCTGGCGTGATGCGTTCCAGATACGGATTGCCTAGCTGACTAGCGTAGCCAGCCGTATGGATGTCTCCCAAGCGGATACCAGGCACTCCCAAGTTGTTGACGGGCGCATCAAAACGGGTGTAGAGGGGCCCATTGGTTGGCGACGCGCCCCGCACGGCGAGGTTGGTCGTCACGTTGGTGGTGATGGGGTTGCCCTGCGGCGTAAAGCCAGTCAAGCGCAGGTAGCCCGAGCCGTTGGCCTGGGCTTCGGTAAACAGCGGCTGCGAGAACTCGCCGCCGCCCACCTGCCGAAACTGCTGAGCCAGCAGGTTGGGATACGAGCTTAACTGGCCTTCGCGGTACAGCCCGCCATCCATAAAGCCTGCCGTCAGCGAGTTGCCGACGGCGATGTAGCGGGTAAAGTCGGCAGAACCGCGGTCGGCGCGGGGAGCGTCCAACTCAGGCTGGCAGCCGGTCAGCGCCAAGCCCAGCAGGGCCAGCGCCGAGGTGTATTTAGAAAACGTATTCATCGATCAACAGGAAGTCAGGAGGTTAAAACGCGTACGAGAAGCCAATTCCCGGAATCACGATGCTGGTCTTGTAGGTACCAGCTACGCGGTCGGTGGTACCGGCGCTTTGCAGCTGCTCCTGAGTTTGGGTGCGCTTCATCACGCTCACAAACTGCGTGGATACGTCCACGCCGAAGTTGCCGATTTTGTAAGTCAGGCCAGCGGTTGCACCCAGACGGTCGTTGTCGGGCGTTTCGGGCGTCACGTAGTAATCGGGCACGGGCGTCTGGTCGTAGATACCGCCGGCCCGGACGGTCAGGGCGTCCGTCACTTGGTACTGCCCGCCGAGGCGGAACGTCAGCGAGTTGGTGTAGGAGCGCTTCGATTCGCTGAAGGTGACGCCGCCAATGGATGCCGGAGCCCCGGCGTTGTCGGAAAAGTCAAAACGCAGCTGGCGGTACTCGCTCCAGAAGGCCAGATTAGCATCCAGACCGATGGTGAGTTTCTCGGTAGGCATAATGCCGATGCCGACGGAGGCTGTAGCGGGCAGTGGCAGCTCTACATTGAAGCGGGTAGCATTAAAACGCGTTTCTTTAATGGAGCCCGGAATGTCGGTGAGCGTGATGTCACCGCCTTTTACCTGCGCCACCAGCTTGGAGCGGTACGATACGCCTAAGCTCAGCTTGTCGGAAGGCTTAAAGTAGATACCGGCGTTGTAACCGTACTTGGTTTCGGCTTTGCCGTCGAGCTCGATGTGACCAGCTTCGCTTTGTGGCCCCCCGATAGGTACATCGCGCTGCAGGTTTACTGCGCCGTATGCCAGCACCACAAAACCAGCTCCCACACTCAGCTTATCCGTTAGGGCGTAGCTGACGGTGGGCTGCACAAAGATGGAGGTCAGATCGATGTCGGTAAGCGAGTAGCGGCCTTCCCAGCCCTCAGCGTACTGCAGCTTGCTGCCAAAGGGTGTGTAAACCCCGATGCCAGCCTTCCACTTGCCTTCCTCCGGGCCAAAGCCCGCATACAGGTTAAAGGGAGTGGTAACGGAGTTGCGCAGGGTGCGCTCTTCTCCCCCGTACTGAGCCCGGAAAGCTTGCCGGGCCAGCGTTCCGTTTACCCCTATCTGCACTCCCCGCTCGCGCACCATGGCCAGCGCACCGGGGTTGTAGAACATAGCGGCTTGGTCGAGGGCTAAGCCCGTACCGACGCCGCCCATGCCGTTGTTCTTCTGCCCTGCCAGCGTTACCTGGAAACCGCCCGCTTGCGCGGCCGTGCTGCCAAGTAAGGCGCCTCCGGCGAGGAGTAAATGTTTTAGGTTCATACCCGAGGTGAAAAGAGTGGGAAATGGTAAAAAGGTTGTGTGAGCTAATGTAGGAGGGAAAACGAAACTAACAATGCGGCATGCCGAGTATTTCAAATTCTCGTTTGCGGCTCAATATTAGAAGGTTTCAGCCACTGACATGCCCTTTACCTTGCACACTACTAACGTTGATATCCGTTAGTAATTATTCTTCACCGACTTGCGAAGGCTCCGTCACGAGTATCCGCCGGGTACGCAAGTCCATTTGTTGCCCGGCTACCAACAGGTGTACGCGCAGGTTTTGCCCCCCCACGGCATCCCCACGCCCTACCCGTCCCAGGTTGTCGTTGCGGACATCGCAGCCATCAATTACCGTTACCACGCCGTCCCCAAAGACTTCCATTTCGCGGCCGTGGCGGATGATGATGCCCGTTTGCTCGGCTAGTCCTAGCCCCAGTGTGGTGGTATGCTTGAGCACCGCGTGCGACAGGCGGTTAAAGCGTCCCCGTTCCACAAAATGCTGATCAATGTATACGTAGGAAATCAGCCCGAGGCCTTTTTGCAATTCTATACCCCCTTTGGTCAGGGAGCGGTAGCCGTAGCCCGATACAATCATGTAAGTCGGCATCACGGCTGCCCCGGCGCTGGTACCCGATACAATGAAGTCAGGGTCTTTGTGGTACCGCTCGCAGAGTAATTGCAGGGCCGGAGTGTTGAGCCAGTGGTCGGTAATATTCTCTTGGTCGCCGCCGGTGAAGAACACCGCGCCAGCCTTCTCCAGCCGCCGCAGCGTAGCGGGCAGATTGCCGGGGTAGCGGGAATCCACGCGCAGGTGGCCCACGTTGTTGCAGCCCATTTCACGCAGGGCTTCCACATAGGCGCGCCCGGTCCGGATCATCTGCCGCGGCACCGCCGACGTAATCACTTCTACGGGGGTGTCCGGGTTGGGCAACAGCTCACTGACCAGGGCCAGCAGCGGGTCGTCGTCGCCGCCGCCGAGGGCGATGAGTGTGCCGCGGGGAATGGTAGGAGTGGGCATAGGTAGGGCAGTGATAATGCACAAGCGGCTATTCCCTACGTGCAGCCGCTGAAAAAGCTACGTTTCACGCCATGTTTGAATGCTCCCGGGCGGGTGACGAGCCCGTTACGTCCTTACCCCCTTTACCGGCTTGCTCGTACTATCCCTATCCTTAAGCTGCTCCATAACCATGACCAATCCTTCGCTTAATGACGACGCTAAAGTCCTGCAAAATGAGCGGCAGGAACTGCTGCATCGGCTGGAAGACTGGCTCGAAACCCCCATGCTGCTGCTGGGAGCCATCTGGCTGGTGCTGCTGGGTATAGAACTGCTACGCGGCCTTTCGCCGGAGTTAGAGCTGCTGAGCACAATTATCTGGGTCATCTTCATTCTCGACTTCCTCCTGAAGTTCGTACTGGCCCCGGATAAATTGACCTTTCTCCGCGGCAATGTCATAACCATGATTTCGCTGCTGCTCCCGGCTTTGCGGGTGCTACGCTTTGCACGAGTGCTGCGGGTGGCGCGGGCCACGCGTAGTCTGCGCTTGGTGAAGGTAGTAGGGTCCATCAACCGGGGCATGCGCGCCCTATCGGCCAGCATGGGTCGTCGCGGCGTGGGCTACGTGCTGCTGCTCACGGTGCTGGTACTGCTGGTGGGCGCGGCGGGCATGTACGCTTTCGAACGCGACGAGCAGGACGGGCTGCAATCTTACCCTGAGGCCCTGTGGTGGACGGCCATGCTGCTCATCAGCATCGGCAGTGAGTATTGGCCACGCAGCCTGGAGGGCCGGGCGCTGTGCTTTTTGCTGGCCTTATACGGCTTTGCGGTGTTCGGCTACTTCACGGCCACACTAGCCAGTTTTTTCGTCGGGCGCGACGCCGAGGACGCCGAGGGCGAGGTATCGGGTGCCCGGCAGATTGCGGAGCTACAGACGGAAATTCAGGAGCTGCGCCAAGAGCTACGGGACGTGCTGCAACGGCTTCCGCCAGCGGCTAAAAACTGATAACCCAAGCTCGGATTCGCCGCTATTTCCGGTTACTTTTGCGCGCCTTTTCACCAACCCCGTTTTGCCTAGCGAAGCACCCATTTTGCCGCCATCATGACTACTCAACAGCAACTGGCCCTCGATCAAATCACGGACCTGCTTGAGCAGCGGGAATTTCTTCGGTTGAAGAAGTTACTGCGAAGTCTTGATACGCCAGAAATTGTGGAGCTCATCGAGACGCAGGAAGAACGGGAACAGCTGATTCTGTTTCGGCTGCTGCCGCTGAAGCATGCTACTGAGGTATTCGAGTACCTGGACCTGGAGGTGCAACGCCACTTCTTGGAAAGCCTCTCGCAGGAAAAGATTGCCGACATCCTGAACGAGATGTCGCCCGACGACCGCACGGCCCTGCTGGAGTTTCTGCCCGACGACTTGGTGCGGGAGCTGATCCAGACGCTGTCGGAAAAGGAGCGCCGCGTAACGCTGCAGCTGTTGGGCTACCCCGAGTACTCGGTGGGCCGCCTGATGACACCTGACTTCATCGCCGTGCGCGAAGACTGGACGGTGCAACACGTGTTCGAGTACATTCGGGAGCACGGCCGCGGCTCCGAGACGGTGAGCGTGGTGTACGTGGTGGACGAGCGCGGCGTACTCATCGACGACATCCGCATCCGGGAATTTCTTTTTGCGCAGCCTACGCAGCACGTGAGCGAATTGATGGACCGCCGCTTTGTGCGCCTGCGGGACATGCAGGATCAGGAGGAGGTCATTGATGTGTTTCGCAAAAACGACCGCACGGCCCTGCCCGTTGTCAACGAGGAAGGCGTGCTGTTCGGCATCGTAACCATCGATGATATCCTGGCCATTCGGGAAGAAGAAGACACCGAAGATATTCAGAAGCTGGGCGGCTCCGAAGCTTTGGACGAGCCCTATTTGGCTACCTCCGTGGGTCAGATGGTAAAAAAGCGTGCCGGCTGGCTGGTGCTGCTGCTCATCGGCGAAATGCTCACGGCCTCGGCTATGGGTCACTTCGAGGATGAGATTCAGCGGGCCGTGGTGCTGGCCTCTTTTGTGCCGCTGATTATCAGCTCGGGCGGCAACTCTGGTTCGCAGGCCGTGACGCTGGTTATCCGCGCCCTGTCGCTGGGCGAAATTTCCCTTACCGACTGGTGGCTGATCATGCGCCGGGAAGTGCTATCGGGATTGATTCTGGGGGCAATTCTGGGCTTAGTAGGCTTTCTGCGCATCGCGCTGTGGGCCACTATTTTCAAGGAATACGGTCCGTACTGGCAACTGGTAGGCGCCACCGTGGCCCTTTCGTTAATGGGCATTGTGCTGTGGGGTACGCTGGCCGGCTCCATGCTGCCGCTACTGCTCAAGCGCCTGGGCTTAGACCCGGCTACTTCCTCGGCGCCGTTTGTGGCCACGCTGGTGGATGTGACGGGTCTGATCATTTACTTTTCGCTGGCATCGGCCATTCTTAAAGGCACGCTGCTGTAGCGTAGCGTATGCAGCCGGGGCTATCCTATATCAAGCTACTGGGTCTGGGCCTGCTGCTCAGCGGCTGCGCGGCCGTAGGGCGCTTAGAGCAGCTGCCGGAAGGCCGCTACCGCGCCGTGGAAACCAACGAGGAGCAGCTCAAACAAGCACTGCCCACTGGCCGCCGGTTGTACGCCCGCCAAGCGGGTGACACCCTGCACCTGCAGACCGACAGCCTTAGCCCTCAGGCTACAGGCGCAGCGCCCATACCACCCAGCTACATCCTGCGGCCGGGTCGGCACGTGGTACTAGCTTCCCAGCGCTTTGATATCGATGTATTCACGATTCCCTTTAAGGCTCGGCTGCCCCGCGCAGGGGTGCCCCTGCAGCTAAACACCACCTTCAATGCCGCGCTGTACCTCGGTCGGCGCATTGATGTGTATCACCTTACCAGCCACCGCCAGCTCGGCAAACGACAGCCGATTATTCGCACTACCGGCCTGGGCTACGGCGTGTTTACGGGCTTGGGTTCGTCGCTGATTACCCCCGATGTCACCCGGCAGCAGGCCCGCCTGGATTATGAAGGCTTTGTGCTGCACGTAGGTGCAGCCGCTATTTACGATGCGCACATCTTCAACCTGGGCCTGGCCGTGGGCGCCGACCACCTGCTTGGCCCTGATGGGCGCCATTGGATCTACCAGCATCGGCCCTGGGTGGGCGTGCTGTTTGGCCTTGATCTGAACTAGGACCCGCTAATAGTCGCCGCGGCGGTTGGCTTTCTTTTCTGATTGCCGCCGCTTGCCTTCTAGGCGCTTGCGCACAGCGGCTTTACTAGGCTTAGAGGCTTTGCGAGCTTTAGGCTGATGCAAACCCTTTTGCAGCAGCTCGTAGAACTTTTGCACGGCCAGTTCCTTGTTGCGCTGCTGGCTTCGCGACTCCTGCGCCGTCACGATTAGCAGGCCATCGGCGGTCAGCTTGGAGTTGAGTTTCTCCCGTAGCCGCTGCTTCTGCTCGTCGGTTAGCAAGGCGGAGTTTGGCAGGTCGAAGCGCAGCTCCACTTTGGTTTCCACCTTGTTCACATTCTGCCCGCCCGGCCCGCTGCTGCGGGCGGTTTGGAACTGCAGTTCGGGCAAAAAGGCATCAACGGGTGGCAGCATGGAATAATTATCAGAGACAAGACAGCACGAACAACTTACGCCCTAAGCTTATTCGTGCACGGGCAAAGATTGTTCTTTCTCACAGCAATACCCGCCCCAGCTGATAAAGCAACAGGCCGCTGCGAACCGTCCAAGCCGCCGTGCGCAGCCAATTGGTACGTACCAGCCCATCAATAGCCACGTAATCGTAGCCCTGAGCCAGCCGGTTGTGAAATGGTACCGAGACGAAGAACGTAACAGCCCAGATCAGTAGCACCAGGGCCAGCCCCAGCCATACCGGCCAGCCAAGCGTACGCCCTTGCCAAGCCAGCCAAGCGGCTACCAATAGCTCCAGCACCATAGGGGCCATTACTACCCAGCCCATGCGCGCAAGGTGGGCCCGGTGGTAGGCGGTAAAGTCAGCTTTGGCCACCGCAAAGCCCGGGTAGTGCACCAGCTGCACCGTCCAGATGACGCCGGTGAGGTACAGTGCTAGAGCAAAATTCAGAAGCAAGAGCAGCTTGATCGACACAACGCGGCAGTAACAATGGCTTTTGCGCAAGCCTACGCAAAAAAGGCCCGCCAGCGTAGTGCCAGCGGGCCTTTCCCAGAACATTTTGTTCGTGAACTTAAGCTACAGCCTGAGCAGCGCCTTGAAAGGCCGGTGCAAAGACCTGCTCGGCAAACTGCTCCAGGGTAGTAGGCGTAGTGCCCTCGGCGGTGCGCGGCTCGTGCACCATAGCTTTTTCCTCGTTGATGCACTGGGTCATCTCCACGTACAGATCGGCCATCGACTCCGACAAACCAGCCCCCATCATGCCTTGCTTAGCTTGGTCGTAGGGAAACTGCACGTAAGGCAACTCGGGCCGTCCGATGGCTTGGCCCAGAACGGCAGTCGCCTCTTGCATTGAGTAATTGCGCGGCCCGAGCAGGGTCAGTACGGTGCGGCCAGCGGGCACGCCAGCAGCCAGAGCTTCGGCAGCGCGGGCCGCAATGTCCTGCGTGGCAATCATGGGAAAGGCCACGTCGGGGCGCGTAGCAGAGCCATTGAAGCCCATGCCCTGAATCAGCCCAATGCTGCTGAGCAGGTTTTCCATGAAGTAGGCCGGGCGCAGATGCACTACATTCAGGCCTTCGATGGCATTGAGGCGCTTTTCCTGCCGGTGTACGCCCACGATGGGGCCCGTCCCGCTTTCCAGATCGGCACCGATGCTGCTGAGGTTGACCACATGCCGCAGGCCCGAAGCCTGCACGGCGGCCGCTACGGCTTCACCCAGTTGGTCCTGGAAAGCCAAGTTATCGGGTGCTGTCACGTTGGGCGGCAGCATCAGAAAGGCAGCGTCGGCGCCGCGCAGTGCTTCGGTCAGGAAGGCCGTGTCGGCCAGGTCGCCGGGGCGTATTTCGGCACCGGCGGCTTCCAAGGGCTGTAGCTTTTGAGCCGAGCGCGCTACGGCCGTTACGCGGTGCCCGCGCTCTAGCAGGTGCTGCACAATTCGCGAACCAATGTTACCGGTCGCGCCGGTTACTACGATGTGTTGAGCCATATCAGAGACTGTTAAAATATTACTGCTGAAGTGGGTACCGCGGTATTACTTCCGGCGGCTACCGTGATTCAAAGGAAGCCCCTTACCTTCGCTTTAAGCAAGTACCAACAAAAAAGTAGGCTACCTACTTTTAACACAGTATTGCTGATTATCAGTAACTAAAAATTTCACCATGAGCAAGCTCACCAAGCAGCAGCAAGCTGAAATAGACTGGTCAGTGCAAAAAGCGCGCGGTGATACTCCTCCACCCTACGCATTTTGCCCGGTGCGCACTACCCTCAATGTGCTGGGTGGCAAGTGGAAATTGCTGATCCTCTCCTATCTACTGGAGGGGCCGCGGCGCTACGGCGAGCTGAAGCGGCTGATGCCGGAAATCACCGAGAAAATGCTCATTCAGGAGCTGCGCGAGTTGGAACTCGATGCCATCGTGGCACGCACGGTGTACCAGCAGGTGCCGCCCAAAGTGGAGTACCACCTTACCGAGCACGGCCGCCGCGTGCAGCCTCTGTTTCAGGCGCTCATCGGCTGGGGCCAAGACTACCTACACCGCGAGCAAGCTGCCGTGCTAAACCCTTAGCAGCAAGGATCGGCCAGGGCAGGCAACTGTTGCGGAGGCAGTAGCATCTGTTGATGTATTGAGTTCAAACTACACTGCCTCAGACTATGAAAACACCTTTCCTACCCCGCATAATCCTGCCGCTGGCACTGCTGGCCACCCTGCCGGCTTTCCGCTTCGCCGAGACGGTACCCGCAGCGCCGGGCATCTTGGCCGATGATACTGCCCGACAGCTGCGACAAGTAGGGGCTTTTACGCGCCTATCGGTAGCCACTTCGGCAGAGGTTATTCTGTTACAAGGCTCCACGCAAAAAGTAGAAGTAGTGGGCCGCCCTGACGACCTAAAGGACCTGGAAACAACGGTAAAGGACGGGCGCCTGCGCATCGGCACGCCGGAAGGCAACTGGCTGAACTGGCGCGGCTTCAAAGGGCCGGTAAAAGTGTACGTGACCATGCCCACAATTGAGGCCTTAGGTGTGAGCGGCTCCGGCTCCCTCCGTGCTGATCAGGCGCTTCGGGCCGATGCCCTGGATTTGTCGGTGAGTGGCTCTGGCCAACTAAGGGCGCCCATAACTGCCGAAAAGCTCCAGATTAGCATATCGGGCTCGGGCAGCATGAAGCTGAGTGGCAGCGCCCCCGTGGTAGTGGCCCACATTAGCGGCTCGGGGCGGGTAGATGCTGCCGAGCTGAAAGCCAACGACGGCAAAGTAAGCATCAGCGGCTCGGGCACTTGCCGGCTTAGCGTAGCCCAAACGTTGGACGCTCACATCAGCGGCTCTGGCAATGTGTACTACGCTGGCTCACCGCGCATTACGCAGCGCATCTCGGGCAGCGGCCGCGTTTCCAAGAGCTAAGCAGCCATCCAAAAGCGGATAGCCCTGCGGAGGTAGAGAGCTAGTTAAACTCAGCAGGACGCTCTGCTTCCGAAAGCTTACTTCCGGCCGAGGACTTAGAACCTCTGCCGCCAGCTTATAAAAAAGGCCCCCATCCTACCGGATGGGGGCCTTTCTCTTGGCATTTAGCCCAATTACTGCACCACCACTTTGGTAGTAGTGGTACTCTCAGGCGAGCTTACCCGCAGCTGGTACACCCCAGCCGGTAGGTTGCGCCCCTGAAGCTGCTGCTCCCGCGTGCCCTCGACCAGAGTTTCGCTAAGCACGGTGCGGCCGCTCAGATCGAGCAGTTGCACCCGGGTGCTGCGGCCGGCTGGCTGGGCCAGCTTCACGTTGAACGTGCCGTTGTTGGGGTTCGGGTACACCGTGGCTACGGGAGCTGCGGCATTGGCTTGGCCGCGCTGCACAGCTACCGGCTCGCTTATCGTGGTAGCTCCATCGTTATCTACCTGACGCAGGCGGTAGTAGCTCAGGCCAGGCAAGGGCTGATTATCGAAGTGACGGTAGTTGCGCCGCACGCTGCTGTTGCCGGCGCCGGCTACCCGCGCTACCGGGGTGTAAGTGCGGCCGTCGGTGGAGCGTTCCAGCTCGAAGTAACGGTTGTTTATTTCCTGCGCCGTTTCCCAGGTCAGCTCCACATTATTGCCCACGGGCCTGGCCCGGAAGCTTGTGAGTGTGATGGGCAGTGGCGTGCGGGCGTTCTGCACTCCCGAGCACAGCAGCGGCGTGGGCACCAGCTGGCGCGTGATGTTGGCATCCTGGCTCGACCACTCCAGCGAGAGGTAGCTACCGCCGGTAAACTGGCCGTAGTGAATCAGCACGTTGTGCAGGCCCTGGGTCAGCGTGGCAGTGCCGGTAATGGTGCGCGGCGGGTGGCCGGTACCGTTATCAATCAGTGCCGTTTCGGTGGTAGGCGGCGTAGCCAGTGCCGCGTTATCGATCCATAGGTACGAGGCGTCGTCGCTGGTCAGGTAGAACGTATACGTGCCGGAAGCCGGGACGTAGATGCTGCCGCGCATGCGGGCACTGAAGATAGTAGGCTCCTCGGCGGTACCGCTGATTACATCTCCAATATCGCCCCAGCTTTCGGCATCGATGAAATTAAGCTCGGGGTCGATGCGGATGATTCCTGGCTGATTGCGGGTAAAGAAGCCGTGGCGGTCGGTTTCATCGTCGAAATACCCTGAGTAGAACTCCGAGTAGAAGCCAGCGGCAACAGGCTGGGAACCGGGGTCAGAACCGGTGCAGCCGGGCGGCGGCGTGGGCGTAAGCACGAAGGTGAAGGCCAGGGGACGTTCCAGTGCGCCCTCGGCGTTGTACACGGCCACGTTTACTAGGTAGCGGCCTTCGGGTACGCCAGCGGCAGCTGTCAGCACACCGGTGGAGGTATTGATGCTAATGCCGGCTGGCAGTGCGGCCGCATTCAGCAGCGCAAAACCAGCCACCGGCAGCGGGCTGCTAACCGTAGGCGCAGGCGACACGGCTACCCGGCCGCTCACCTGCGAAACCGAGCCCGGCGAATAAGCCAGCGCCGTGGGCGGGTTGCGCATGGGTTGCACCACCGTGCAGAGCGCCGAGCTCGGCACAATCTGGCGGGCAATGCCGGCATCGGCGCTAGCCCATTCCAGGATCAGCTCGTTGCCGCCGGCTACTTCACCGTAGTGAATCAGGATATTGTGCAGCCCGGCCGTCAGGAACACGGTAGCGGAATCGGTACGCAGGCTGTGCACGCCACCGTTGTTTACCGTGGCGCGGTTGGTAAGGGCGGGCGCGTCGAGCGCGGCGTTGCCAAGCCAGAGGTAAGAAGCGTCGTCGCTGCTCAGGTAGAAGGTGTACTGACCCGTGACAGGCACGTAAATGCCACCCCGCAGGCGGACGCTAAAGTCATCTGGGTCGCCGGGAGTACCTGAAGCAGGCGGAATAATGGTACCCCAGCTAGGCGTATTGGCGAAGTTCACCACCGGGTCGATGCGCTGAAGCGCCGGGGTGTTGTTCACGAAGAATTCCTGGTTGTTGCCGAAGAAGCCCGCGTAGTACTCCCCGTACAGGCCACGGAACGCCGGGGCGCCACTGGGGTCGGTGCCGGCGCAGCCTGAGGGCGGTGGCGGGGCTACGTTGAAGGTAAAGACGTTGCCAAACGTGCTGGTCCCGCTGGCATTGGTAACAGACACGTTGACCACGTACGTCCCGCTAGGCACTGTAGCACTAGCCGAGAGTACGCCCGTGCTGCTATTGATGGTGATGCCGGGCGGCAAGGCAGCCGCGTTGGCCACTGCGTATTGCGTAACGGGCTGACCACCGTCGTTTACCACCGGAGCCACCGAGTTTATCACCGCGCCAGCCGCAGCCATAACGCTGTTGGGCGAGTAGGCAATGCCTTGCGGCACTTGCCGCTGGTTTTGCACGGCCGTACATAGGGCCGAGCTCGGCACGATTTGACGCGCAATGCCGGCATCGGCGCTTTCCCATTCCCAGGTGAGGTCGTTGGCGTATACGTCCTCGCCGTAGTGAATGAGTACGCTGTGCAGGCCAGCCGTCAGGTACACCGTGGCGCGCTGCTCCACGGAGCTGTGCCCACCGCCGTTGTCGATGGTAGCCCGGGACGTTTGGGCCGGCAGGTCGTGGGCGGCGTCATCCAACCAGAGGTAGCCGGCGTCGTCGCAGGTGAGGAAGAAGGTGTAGTTGCCACTGACGGGCACAGAAAGGGTCCCTCGGTACCGGACGCTGAATAGCTGCGGGTCGGCCAGGGAGTTGACGGCCGGCGGCAGGATGTTGCCCCAGCTGTTGGTCTGCGGAAAATTGATTTCCTGATCAATTCGTATCAGGCCGGGCGCATTCGAGGTGAAAAAGGACTGGTCGTCGGCAAAATAACCCGCGTAGTACTCGGCATACATGCCGTTGGTGGCGGGGTTTCCGCCCGGGTCAGGACGAGTGCAGCCAGTAGGTTGAGAAGAAGCTAAATGCGTGGTCAGAAGGCCTAGCGCAAACAGACAGCTCTTGATGAAAAGCGTGAAAAAATGCTTCATACCAAACAGCTTAAAAAGGTGGAGAAAACAGTGGTTGGCAGCCACTATACGGAATATACTAAACGAAGATTGGGTTATAAATTATTTATAAAATTATTTCTGTAATGCTTGATTTTACCGATAAAATCCACTTATATAGAGCCGGGCGTACTATGTATTTTTGTACATAAATGTGAATTCAGCACTTTACCGCAAGGCTGGCTGGGTGGTTTAGCCTGACCCAGCTTCTATAAGGCCCTCGTCAGTAAGCCGCCTTTTAACGCCCCCTTTCCGGGGCCTACTACGCTTGAGCTTCCGGCTGCTGGCACACCTTGGTATTTGATGTATAAACCCTGACCAGAAGTGTTTACTTGCAGGGCGGTCTGCTACTTTATCCGCTTCTATGGCGCACTCCATTCATCGCCTCCCCACTTGTGCTAACTGTGGCTATGATTTTAAAGCCGCCAACGCCCCCAACAACTATTGTCCGAGCTGTGGCCAGCAAAACCACGACTTAAACATCTCGTTTGGTCATCTGCTGGAGGAAACCCTTGAAGGACTGTTCCACTTTGACAGTAAATTCTTCCGGACGCTGGGTCTGCTGCTGTTTTTACCTGGCCGGCTTACCCGCCGCTTCAATCAAGGTCACCGCGTGGCTTACGTGCCGCCTATCCGGCTGTACGTATTCACCAGCTTTATATTCTTTCTAACAATCTCTTTGCTTACTGGCCACGACGAGCGACGCCTAGCGGACACGGCCAAAGCGGCCGGGCGGACTGCCGATATGGCTTTGGACAGCACCAAAGCCGTCATTGCCCAACGCCGCCCCGAAGCGCTACAACTAGACATGGGAGCCGTGAAGCTAGGCTTCAACGAGGGCGACTCACTCCAAATCGGCCAAATAGCTTTCGGTCCCGCCGAGCTACAACGCTACGCCACGCACCCTACGGAAGCGCGCACCGATTCCATGATTCGCAGCAAGGGTGTGGAGCCCACATTCTGGAACCGTACGGCACTACGCCAATGGGCGCGGCTGCGCGAGGCCACCGTTGATCAGCTGGTACAGCGCACCTTCAAGAACCTATCCCTTGCCATGTTTGTGCTTATGCCTTTGTTTGCACTGTTGCTCAAAGGCTTGTACGTACGACAGCAGCGCTTTTACATTCAGCACCTTATCTTCTCCCTGCACCTGCACTGCTTTGTGTTTGCGTTCAGGCTCATAGTAATGCTATGGGAAAACCTTTTGCGCAGCGACTGGCTCGGCCCAGTTCTGACGATAATTCCACCCGTATACTTGGTATTGGCGCTGCGCCACGTGTACCAGCAAGGCTGGGGCAAGACGGTAGCCAAGGCCCTGCTGTTGTCATTTACTTACGCGCTGGCCTTGCTCTTCACCCTCCTGTTTGTACTGGTCATCAGCTTGATTCAGCTTTAGGCAACTCACAAAAGATCAGCGCCGGCTGTTGTCCAAGGGACAGCAGCCAGCGCTGGTGTTAAGAATGATCTGAGCTTAGTTGCCAAAGATTCCTTCGAACAAGCCCGGCTTACGTGCTGGCTGCTCGTTCTTCGACTTGGTCTTCGTTTTGGATTTCGACCTGTTCTTCTCGTCGCTGCCGCTGAAAATGCCGCCCAGGAAAGGCTTCTCTTTTTCCTTTACCAGCACGTAGCGCACCGATACCGCGGTAGGAAAGCGGAACCAGTCGTCGTTATTGATTTCGTAGCTGGGCTTTAGATCAAACGATACCAGCAACGGGGCAATCGGCAGCTTCCACTCCACCCCCACAATGCCATCGAAGCCGCCGACGGTGCCGCGCTCCTTGTGGTTGCCGAGGTGGGCGCCCAGGCCCACGTAATAATTCAGGCTGCGGCCGAGCAAGGGAAAATGCTGCTCTGCCAGCACAGTACCCGTCACCTCGTTTGAGCGAAACAGCGCCAGGCCTTCCAGCGTGGTTTTCTCAAAAATGCGCTGCTGTACCGTCAGGCCGTAGTTGCCGCTACCGATGCGCGCCCCGGCGGCGGTGCGGTACTTCTGCGCCGCTGCTGGCACGGCGGCAATGATTCCAAGAAGTAAAGGGAGGGCAGGACGAAGAATACGCAGATGCATGCTGGCAAATAATGACGTGACCGAAGCAGTAAACGCTTCGGGTCCGGGCAAAGTACGGGCCATTTCAAGGATTGTTGGCCACCGCCGGTCTTGTTGGGCTTCTTCCGCAGGCCCAGTTAGCGCCTTTCGGGGCCTATTCTACGCGGATAAACGGCACAGAACCTTTTTCTCCGCTTCCCTCCCACCGGAGTACGTACCAGCCGGGTCGCAGCGTAGGCAGCAGGTAATTAATGGTGTTGATTCCGGGTTGGGGTACCGTCAGCCGTTGCCCGCCGTAGTAGCGTCCCAGTGCATCGTACAGCCGCACTACCACTTCCCCAGCGGCAGGGGCATTGTATTCCAGCCTTACCCTGGGGCCCTGGGCCGGATTGGGATACACAGCAAAGATGGGCCCGGGCTCCGTGCGCACGGTTATCGGAGTTGTTGGTAGGCTCAGGCCGTTGGTGAGCTGTACCTGCAACCGGTAGTAGACTAAGCCGCCCGGCACTTGGGCATCGTTGTAAGTGTAGGAGCCGCCCGCAGTGGGCGCTATCTGACCGACGCGCGTCCAGGTCAGGTTATCGGTGCTGCGCTCCAGTACGAATGCCTGCAGGTTGCATTCGTCGCGGGTAGTCCAGGTTAGCTGAACCCGGCCGCTGTTGGTTTGCGGAGTGAGCTGGCTGGTTAGCGGGGCGGGCAACATGGGGGCCGGCCCACAGCCATCGGGCTCCACACTACGCTGAAGTACTGTGAAGCCGCCTTGAATGTCGCGGGCAAAATCCAGCTGTCGGTTAAACTGCCCCCGTGACACCGCGTAGTGCATCACGGCAGCAGGCCGGGCTGGCGCAGTGGGCGTGGCTGGTACCAGCGGCGCAATGATGTGGGAAAGCTGATGGCCGTGGCCCAGTTCATGTACCGCCACCGTTTCAAAATCAACTTGCAGCGCTGTGGGCACCGTGGGCCCGAACTGCCAGGCCACCGCATCGTCGTACTGCATATCGATTTCCTTTACCCAGAAGCGCGTCTGCCCGTTAGCATCGCGGCAGCCTTGGTAATAGCTGGTGGTGCGGCCCAGCACCTGAGCCGGCAGCTCACTGCCCTGATCAAACTCCAGCGCGTTGATGTCGTCGTTGGCAATACCCCGGGCCGAGCGCGTACTGCCCATCTCCCAGTTGACGGTAGTTTGGCAGCGCCAGCTAGCCAGTGCCCGCCCAAAGGCCTGCATGGCCGCTGTATTCTGCGCAAAGGTGGCGTCGGGCCGGAACGTGTAGCCCCCGGTACCATTCTGGTTGAATAGCTCCGTGGGATAAATGACCTGCGTGTTGCTTTCCTGCACATTGGATATAGCATACACTACCGTAATGGTGGCGATGCTGCTGGTGCTTTGCTGATCGGCGGTGGTTACGCGCACGTTGCCCGTGCCAGCCGGGCGGCGGTCGGCACTGTAGGAAGGCACCCGCACCTGAATCCGGTTATCGGCCCACGACACGATATCCGAGGCCAGGGCACTGGTAAAGGTGGCGCCACCATCGTCGGCATTGCGGAAATCCACTGTCCCCCGGGCAGTGCCGAAGCCGCTACCCTGAATGGTAAGTACCGTGCCAGTGCCGGCCGTTACCGTCTGCGGCGAAAGGCTGGTAATCAGCGGGGCGGTGGTGCGGGACGCGGTGGGCGGGCTCAGCCGGCGCTGTAGCGCCGCGTTGAGTTCAGGATTGGCTTGGAGCAGGCGCACTGGTTGGCCCGTGAGGGCTACCTGCTCGCGGTAGAACTGTTCATCTATAAACGCATAGCGGCGAAACGGCTCGGCGGCGGTGGCCGCCTTCACATCATACCGAATAAAGCCTTGCAGACTGGCGTAGGGCATCCAGCTGTTCGGCTCGCTGACGCCGCTGAAGGTGGCGGGCTGTAAAAAAAGCAGGCCTTGCTCGCCCTTAGCTAGGGAAAGGGTATTGGTGAGCGTCTCCCGGTCGTCGTTCACGGTGCCGCCCTCCGTCAGCACCGTGAGCGTGGTGCCAGGCTCCCATCGGCCTTTAAGCAGCTTGTACACGCGCAAAGTATTAGCGGTGTAGATGTGCCGGTGCTGCGCGTCCCAGAAACTGCGCTGGGCCACCACCTCAGCCTCCACCACCAGCGCCGCTTGCCGGGCACGCTCGGTGGGGTCGAGAGGCAGTAACAAACACGCCGTAGAAGCCGCTGGTGCTGCAGTTTGCGCTAGTGCCACTGACGACACCCCGAACCCCAGCAGAAAGATAGCTACGCCGGCACGGCGCAAGGTTGATAGCAATGGCATAGCAAAAGGGTAAAAGCAGGCGAACAACATACGGTTTTCGCGGCAGGATGGTCGTAGGCCGCAACAAACCAACCGAACAAACCCGCCTCTGCCAAGCATAACCTGGTTTTGGCAGGGCAGTTCATTCAGGCTTCCCGCCTCGGCCAGATCTACGGCAGCGCTCCTACCCAGCTCCTTTGAGCCCTTCACCATTAAGCCTCACATAATCGGGTGAGTGCGGCAACTTCCGGCTTTAGGTTTGACTCTTGTGGTCAGTTTTGGTGTCGACACCGATTCCTCTATCCCTGTATATATGCACAAATTAGCTTGTCCAGCGTCATGCCGTAGGCTGCTGCCGCTGGCCGCCGGAACTCTGCTGCTCACCACCGCTCCCTGCCTGGCCCAATCCGACAGCAGCCGAGCGGCACTTACTGCGCCCCATTCAATGCTCAAAACAGGGCTAAACCTAGCCCACACATGGGACAGCCAGTGGGGCTTTACTGTGCCGCTTTACGCCGGCGCCGAGCGGCAGTCGGGTAAACATTGGTCCCTGACTCTCGATGCCAATGCCAATGTCGGGCTGGGTTACTTAGTAGGCCCTAAGGGCACCAAACTGGCCAGTTTCGCCTTGGCCTTGGGCCCTCGCTATTACTATAATCAAGCACGCCGAGCCCGCAAAGGCCAGCCGCTCCGTCCACTAAACGGCGGCTATCTGCAGTTGCAGTACCGCAGCACCTTTGAAGGCTTTTACTCCGAAGCTGGTGCGGGCTATCGGCTGAGGTACTTCCACCAGCCCGGCGCAGATCTGCTGTGGGGCTGGCAGCGCCGCTTCGGCAAGCATTTGTTTCTTGACGCAGGCCTAGGCTTGCAACTGCAGCACCGCGCTTGGGCTGATCCGGATGCCGGTTCTCACCTCGGCAACAACTGGTACTTAGAGCCGCAGCTACGGTTGCGCACCGGATTGGCTTTTTAAGTACTCAGCCCATATAAGCCTAAGAAAAGGATGCCATGCTTGGCTTGTCGAAGCATGACTACACGGGCAGTCATTGGACACGACTTGAAAGGTACCCGGCTTTAAAACAGCTTACCCTGCACCGGCTGCACCACCAACTTGGGTGCAAGCAGCTCGCGGCCAGTGAGCTTGCCGAGGCGCTGCAGGAAGTATTGTGCCCACACCGGCGCATCGTTTACCTCGCGCTGGTGGATGAAAAAGTAGACCTGCTGCAGGCCTTGACCCAACCAGGCCGCAATGCGTTCGGCCCAGGCATCGGCGCGCAAGTAATCGGAGCGGTGTAAGGCGTGGCCGTTGAAGCGCACAAAAGCAACAGGCGTGGTCAGGCGTTGGTGAAGTACATCGCGCCGGCCGGCCACGTCGCTCAGCACCCAGGTTTTGTTCAGGGCTTCGAGCAGGGCGGCAGTTTCAGCCATCAGGATTTGGTCGTGGTACCAGGCGGGGTGGCGCAGCTCCACGGCCAGCGGCAGGTGCCGCGGCCAGTCCAGCAGGTAGCGCTCCAGCCGCGCCAGTTGCTGCGGTGCAAAAGTGGGCGGCAACTGCAAAAAGGCCGAACCCAGCTGCTCACCCATGCTTTCGAGGGCGCGACAAAAGGCATTAGTTAGGTCGTCGGCGCGGTAAAGCTCCCGGTCGTGGCTGATGCTCTGGGGCACTTTGGGGCAGAAGCGGAAATGCGCTGGCACGGCCGCCCGCCAACGCCGCACCATTTCGGCATCAGGAATGCGATAGTGCGTTACGTTCACTTCCAAGCTATTGAACTGACGGCCGTACCACATTAGCTGGTCGGCTTCGCGCAGGCCCAGCGGATACCAGGTACCCAGCCACGACCGGTTGGTCCAGGTGGGGCAGCCCACCCAAATAGGGGCTGGCTCGGTAGCTGGAGCGACGCGGCTGAGCAGCGCGGTGGTATCGGGATGATCCGCAGGCAGGGTAAAGTCTACTCCGCGCACATCGGGAAGGCGGCCAAAGTCCATGCGCAAACCTACGCATTCCGGCGTCGCTCACCGGCTAGCGCCTTAAGCATTTTTACTGACTTTTGCAACCAGCTTTTGGATTTAACTACGTAAGCTCGGCTGTATTTTTTTTGGCGGCGGATAATCTAATTTTTTGTAGGCTAGCTTATCAATCCAGATAGAATACAAAACCACCCTAAATCAAACACAATCATCGATTTTGCACGTTATCGGATATTGCCTTTAATGCAAATTTTCTTCCCATAGCACAATTATCAAACATTCTGCTTAGGTTACGCCCAGTGCGCATTTGGATTGTATTCCACCGAGGCCAATAGTTTTGGCTGTTCACCAAAGCAGAGATTAATGAAGTTTAACCAACGACAGAACCTCTCGGGCTTGCTGATGATGTGGCTGGTAGCCGTGTTGCTGCTAGCTGGTTCATTCCCCACCCTTGCCGACGACACGCCCACTGCCTCGGCCTCTAAATCTGCAGTACTGCGCGGCCGCGCTTCCTGGTATGGCCGCGAACATCAAGGCAAGCGCACCAGCAGTGGAGCGCGCTTCGACCGCAACAAATTCACTTGCGCGCACAAGACCCTGCCCTTCGGCACGAAGCTGCGCGTAACCAACCCCGACAACGGTAAGTCGGTGGTAGTAGAAGTAACCGACCGTGGCCCCTACCGCCACCAGCGCATTCTGGATCTGTCCGAAGTAGCTGCCCGTCCGCTGGACATCGTTCGGCATGGCTCGGTGGGCGTAGTTGCCGAAGTAATGCCCGAGGAAACCCCGCTAGGGCCCGTGGCTGGCACCGTAGACATTCCGGCAGAGGAGCCGACCGATGTGGTCGTAACCGAAACCAAGCCTGAGCCCGCCGAAACCTACGTGGTGCAAGCCGGCACTTTCGGCGAATTGCGCAACGCCGAGGCCTTGGCCGCCCAGATCAAAACGTTCGATGCACAACTGCCTGTAGCCGTGCGCCAGGACAACGTCAACGGCCGCACGCTCAACCGCGTCATTGTGGGTCAGCGTCTGCCCCGCGCCCAAGCCGATGAGGTGTGGCGTCGCCTCCAAGGCCGTGGCATCAGCGCGCTGGTGCGCCAGGCCGAGAACCTGTAACCACTTTACCTCAGCAAGCCTCACTCAGCGGCCCCGGATGCTCAGCGTTCGGGGCCGCTGAGCCTTTGCTCCTTTATTCTCGCGCAGCTTGGCGCAAAGGTTTTCCTTGCGAACCTCCACGAGAAACTTTCCCGGGTTTGCGCGGCGCGTTTTTTTGTCGGATGTTGAGGGCTGCTATTGCCAGCTTCTCCTCCTATGCTGCGTTACATCCGGGCCGGCTTGGCTCTTTTGACCACCGGTGGCCTTGTGTGGGCCCTCAATACCAACCACGGCGAAGTGCCTGCTTTCGGCAAGTTCCTGAGCCCTTACGAAGGCTTCTGGCGCAACGGCGAAGCGGCCGATGCCTTCGCCGCCGAACAAACGCTTAAGCTGCCCGGCCTGCAGCAGCCCGTCACGGTGCGCTTCGACGACCACCGCGTGCCGCACGTCTTTGCCCAAAACGACCGAGACCTGTACTTCGCTCAGGGTTACCTCACGGCCCGTGACCGGCTGTGGCAGATGGAGTTTCAGACGCACGTAGCGGCCGGGCGCATTTCCGAAATCGTGGGTGAGCGGGCCCTGGAGTACGATCGGTTTCAGCGCCGCATGGGTCTACCGTACGGGGCCGAGCAGTCGTTGGCCGTGATGATGGCCAATCCCACCACGCGCACGGTGTTGGAATCGTATTCGGCCGGCGTTAATGCGTACATCAACTCCCTTTCGCCGCGCGAGTACCCGCTGGAATACAAGTTACTGAACTACGCGCCCGAGCCCTGGCAGCCGCTGAAGTGCGCGCTGCTGTTGAAGCTGATGGCCTGGGACCTGAGCGGCCGCTCCGACGATTTGCGCCTCTCCAACGTTCTGCACCACTACGGCCCGGCCGTAGTGCGCGACCTGTTCCCCGATTACCCGACCCGCGAAGACCCCATCGTGCCCGTGGGCACGCCGCTGGATTACCACCCCGTGAAGACGCCACCGGTGCCTGAAGTATTTGCCGCCGCCGCCTCGGATAAGGTGCCGGAGCGGGAACCCGACGCTGACCTCGGCTCCAACAACTTCGCCGTGAGCGGTAGCCGCTCGGCCTCGGGCTTGCCCATCCTGGCCAATGACCCGCACCTGCAGCTGAATCTGCCTAGCATCTGGTACCAGGTGCAGCTGTCGGCGCCGGGCGTAAATGTGTACGGTGTAACAATTCCCGGCGCGCCCACCGTCATCATCGGCTTCAACCAAGACGTGGCCTGGGGCGTGACCAACGTGGGCGCCGATGTACTGGACTGGTATCAGCTGAAATTCAAGGACAACACCAAGCGCGAGTACTGGCACGACAACCAATGGAAACCCGTGCAGCGGGTGGTGGAGCGCATCAAAGTGCGCGGCCTGCCCGACCGCCTCGACACTGTGCTATACACGCACCACGGCCCCGTTACCTACGACCGCGCCGAGAAGGTTTTCAACGAACAGACGCCCATCCGGCATGCCCTGCGCTGGACAGCCCACGAAGGCGGCAACGAGGTGCTGACTTTCTACAGCCTGAACCGCGCCCGTAACTACCAGGACTACTCCGCCGCACTGGGCACTTACGCCGCGCCGGCTCAAAACTTCATTTTTGCTTCGAAAGAAAACGACGTAGCCATCTGGCCCAACGGCAAGTTTCCGTTGAAGTGGAAAAACCAGGGCAAGTTTGTGCTCGACGGCTCCAACCCCACCCACGACTGGCAAGGCTGGATTCCGCAGGCCCAGAACCCGCACGTGAAAAACCCCAAGCGCGGCTTCGTATCGTCGGCCAACCAGTTTCCGGCTGGGCCCGATTACCCGTACTACATCGGCTGGGAGTTTGCCAGCTACGAACGCGGCCACCGTATCAACGAGCGGCTCGGGCGCATGAGTCAGGCTACTCCCGATTCCTTACGCGTGCTCCAAAACGACAACTTGAACCTGCACGCCCAACTGATGCTACCGAGGCTGTTGGCTCTGGTGCAGCCCCAACAGCTCAGCCCTGCCGAGCGCCGGACGTACGACGAGCTCAGCCGTTGGAATTACGTGCACGACGCGCAGGTCATCAGCCCGAGCATCTTCACGCTGTGGTACTCGCAGTTGGTAATGCGTATCTGGGACGACGATTTTGGCCCATCGACGGGCCTGGAAATGCGCTACCCGGCCCGCGACCGAACCGTCAACCTGATTCTGCGCCAGGATACTAGCCGCTGGATTGACGACCGCCGCACGCCCGAGCGCGAAACGCTGCCGCAGTTGGCCCTGGAGTCGCTGCGCTTCACCACCGATTCGCTCACTCGCAAGTTTGGGCCGTTGGGGCCGAAGTGGGCCTGGGCCAACACCAAGAGCACCGACATCCTGCACTTGGCCCGCCTGCCTGGCTTCGGCCGCATGGATGTGGACTGCGGCGGCGGCGCGGCCATCGTGAATGCTACTACGGAGCGCAACGGGCCTTCCTGGCGTATGGTGGTGGCGCTGGGCCCGCAGCCCAAAGCCTACGGGGTGTTCCCCGGCGGCCAAAGCGGCAACCCCGGCTCGGCTCACTACGATGATCTGATTGAAACCTGGCGCGTGGGCAACCTCAATGAGCTGATTTACCTGACCTCGGCCCAACAAGCGCACCCACGGGTCAAGGCTGCCTGGACTCTGCAGAACCAGTAATTAACAACGGCGCAACACCTGCCTAAAGGTCATTTAAGGGCTCGAACTACTGCTTTACTGCAGTCATTGGCCGGTAATGCTGCTGCATTATCAACGCGAAAAAAGACAATAATGAAGGTACTTAAGCGAGGTCAACCCCATGCTCAACCGGACGCAGGGCAAACAAAATGGGCAGGAAGTAACTGTTAACTATACCATGCCCGTTACCTTTCAACTGCCTTCTTAGCCGGGTGGGAAGTAACTTGCCCTATCACCAGTGGCTTTTTGCCACCGCTTCCAATGCCTCGACCCGCTTTTATCCTGCTTCGCTAACCTTCTCACCTTATGCGCAGTACGCTCACGCTCTTTCTTTTGATCTTGGTGTTAGCGGCCGTAGTGCAGCTGCTTCTGCCGTGGTGGAGCCTTACCGTGGTAGCCTTTGGGCTAGCTGCCTGGCTAGCTCGCCGGTGCGGACAGGCGTTTGTGGCCGGCTTTGCGGGCGCTGCGCTGGGCTGGCTGCTGCCGGCCTTGTACCTGTACCTACAGAACGATGGCCGTTTGGCCAGCCGAGTAGCCTCTTTATTGCCATTGGGCGGTAATGGGTGGCTTGTCATCCTGGTATCGGCGGTGGTAGCTGGGCTGGCGGGCGGGCTGGCAGCCCTAAGCGGCTACTTGCTGCGGCAGGCCTTACGCCCAACGCTTCCAGCCTTACCTAAACAGGCATAACAAAACCGCCCGACTCTAGTCAAGTCGGGCGGTTTCAATTTGGGGAAATGCTTGGCTACAGCACCGGGTTAGTTATAGCCGGAGATGAATGAAAAGGCCTCCAATGTGTATTGAGCGGCCGAGGTAAAATGGTTACCGCCCTGAATGGGGCGCAGCTGCACTTGCGTAGCGCCCTTGGCGCGCATGGCCCGGTACGCATCTTCGGAGTTGAAGTAGGGCACGTAGTCGTCGGCGGTACCGTGGAATAGGGCTACCGGGGCTGTGGGCTTCCAATCGAATACGTCATTGTCGCGGAATGAAGCCGCTATAGCCTGATCGGTATTGTTGAGCACGCCCGTACGGAACGACTGCGTAAACAGCTGGCTGGCCTGATTGGGCACCGAGCCGAACGGGTTGGTTTGCAGCTGCCCAGCCCAGGGCTGGTTGAAGTAGTAAGTGGCCGGACGGTTGATAGAATACACGCGGTTATACGTATCCAGCACCCACACGTAGCTGCCCAGGAAGTTGAGCGGCTGAGTAGAGTTCAGGATATAATTGGCGAAGGCCGTTTTGTGATAAGCTCCAGCCCCTGGTGCGCTGGCCGTCACCGTAAATTCAGCGGCGTGCTTTTCCTCGATGAGCTTGTGCAGGGCCATTGTCGCAAAGCCGCCTTCCGAATAGCCAAGCAGGAAGTTCTTCTGGTTTAGCTGTACCCGCTGCTGCTGGCAGAACTGGCGCGCGGCCCGAAGCATATCCAGCGAGGTAGAAGCCAGCGAAGCGGCGTGCTCGTACGGGTGCGGCAGTTCCTTGGAGGCCCCGTACCCAATGTAGTCTGGCGCGGCCACGATGTAGCCCGTGGAAGCCAATACCGATACGGCCGAATACACCTCGCTGCTGGAGCTATAGTAAGAAGGGGCACGGGCTTCATCGTCGGGCGAAATGGTGCCGTGCTGGTAGCTCAGCAGCGGTAGCGCCTGCGTCGTCACGGGCACCAGCAAAGCACCGGAAGCCGTGATTTCGCGCCCATCGGTATTGAGCGTGGTGTAGGTCAGCTTGTATACCTTGATAGGAAGACGAGCCAGCGCGCCAACCAACGGCACCCGTCCGGCCAAAGTACGCTGATCGTACTCGCCGATCAGCGTGTTGCTGATGAGCTTACCGGTGGTAGCTGGCGGCGTGGTATCGGTGGTAGCAGGTGCGGAAGTCGCCTCCTTTTGGCAGCCCATACCGGGCACCACAAACAGGAAGGAGCTTAGCAGCCAAAGGCGTGTGAATCGATGGGAAAGCTTGCGAAGTATCACGGGAAGACTAAACAGTGGAATCAGTTCACTCACAACAAGCCCAGCCACAAAAGATTTCTTGGGCTCCGAAAAAAGTCAAACCCTCTACTTGCTTACATAAGCACATAGCCTTGATCAGCTTTACAAACGTAGCATGAGCGAAACAAAACTAAATCAATAGTTGCATAACTAAATACTTAGTTATACGTTCATACCCAGCAAAGCACATTATGGAAACCTTACCTGAACTCACCCGCGCCGAGGAGCAAGTTATGCAGGTGCTCTGGCGCCGCGGACCCTCTTTTGTCAAGGAAGTGCTGGCCGAAATGCCCAGTCCCCACCCCGCTTATAACACAGTCTCGACCATCATCCGCATTCTGGAGCAGAAGGGCTACGTCGGCCACGAAGCTTTCGGGCGCACGCACCGTTACCACACCTTGGTGGCGCAGGATGAATACCGGCGCTTTTCGTTGCGCAAGTTGCTGGGGGGTTACTTCGGCAACTCCTTCAGCCGGCTTGTCTCCTTTTTCGCGAAAGAAGAAAATCTGACCGCCCAGCAGCTCGATGAGTTGCTTCGCCACGCTCAAGAACCCACGTCTGGCCCTACCAACGATGATACCAAGCCTGTTTAACTGGATGTGGCAAAGCACGCTCTGCCTTGGCGCGTGCTGGGTGCTGTACCACACACTGCTGCGGCGCGAGTCGTGCTTCGGCTACAACCGCGCCTACCTGTTGCTGACGCCTCTACTGGCTGCGGTGGTCCCGCTGTTGCCCTGGGCCCAGTGGTGGCCGGTGGCCGCGGCTGTCCGCCAGGTTGGGATGCCTAGCCTAGTGCTGCCCGCCCTGCGCATCAGCGTCACTGCCCAAGCAGCCGGAGCTACTAACTGGGGTCTGCTGATTTACGGCGCGGGCGCCTTGGCCACGCTGATTGCCGCTGGCCTGCGGCTGTGGCCGCTGTGGCGCCTGACGCGCCAGCTGCCCGCTGAAAAACGAGACGGCTATACCCTGCGCCTGACGGGCGGCCGCGTGCCCGTCAGCTCTTTTGGGCATACCATCTATTGGGATGAAACCAGGCCCCTCACTTCTGAGGAAGCAACACAAGTGCTGGCGCATGAACTGGCCCACGTGCAGCAGGGCCACACCGCCGACCGGCTGTGGCTGGAGCTGTGCCGCGCAGCCTTGTGGTTTAACCCCATTATCCATTTTTACCCGCGCGTTCTGGAGCTCACCCACGAGTACCTGGCCGATGCAGCCGCGCTGCGCAATGCACCCACACCTGCAGCCTACACCGGCTTACTCGCCCGGCAAGCCACGCAATGCTGGGCTCCAGCTCCCGCGCTGGCCCACGCTTTCACCACATCCCAAACCCTTAACCGTATTGCTATGCTCCAACGACAGTCGCTTACCAGCGCGTGGCGCAAATGGGCGGTAGTGCCCGCTTTGGGCGCCGTGCTTGCCCTTGTGGCTTGCGAAAAGCTCGATGCGCTTGGCTCGCTGCCCCCTCCACCGCCGCCAGCGCCGGAAGCTCCCTTGGCCCCACCACCGCCACCACCTCCTCAAGCTTCGGCAGTGATTGAGGAAGTGGACCAAATGCCTGAATACCCAGGTGGTATATCGAAATTGATGCAGGACATTGGCGCCAGTCTGCGCTACCCTGCGGAGGCGGTGGAGGCCCGTCAGGAGGGCCAGGTGATGGTGCAATTCGTAGTGCGGGCCGATGGCTTTACTGAAAATCTGCGCATTGTGAAAGGAATTGCAGCCAAACCCGGTCAGGAAAGGGTGGCCCGCGCAATGGAGGCAGCAGCGCTGCATGCCGTTGAGCACTTGCCCGGTATGCGTAACTGGCAACCGGCTCAAAAGAGCGGACAAGCAGTGGCCACCAGCATGACCCTGCCCATATCTTTTGCGCTTTAATGCAAGCTGCTCTCCGTTTTTATCTAGTCGGCCCACTGCCTAACGGTAGTGGGCCGACTTTTTAATACCGATTTAACCGCCGAGCTTATCAGATAGCAGCAGTCCGACGGGTTCCTTTCCTGAAAAAGGCTCTACCTTTGTGGTCGTTTTCAGCTCATCAACGCCCTAATAGTGACGCATTTCGCTTACGCTTCCTACTTAAAATCGGCCCTGATACCCGCTTTGGGCCTGTTGCTCACCACCACCTTACTGCCTGGCTGCGGTACTCGCACCGACGCGGAGAACTCCGCTGGTACGCCCAGCGCCGAAGCCACCAAGCCTGCCGTGGTGGACACCGTCAAGCTGAAGATGGAAGCCATGCGGCGCGATTCCCTCAAGGCCGACTCCATTGTGCGGGCCAGCGGGCAACTGCCAGGCGCTATTCTGCCCGGCAAGCGCATCATTGCTTTCTATGGCAACATTCGCTCGAAAGGCATGGGCATTCTGGGGCGCGAGCCAAAGGAGCAGATGCTCGCCAAGTTCCGTCGTGTGCAAAAGGAGTGGCAGGATGCTGACCCCAGCATTCCGGTGCAACCAGCCCTGCACAACGTAACCATCACGGCCCAGGGTGCTCCCGGCAAGGATGGCATGTACCGCCTGATGAACTCGAAGGCTACCATCGAGGAGGTTATCCGCTGGGCACGGGAAAACAAGTGCATCCTGTTCCTGGACGTGCAGGTGGGCTGGAGTGACCTGGAAAGCGAACTACCCAAGCTCGCTCCGTACCTGAAAGAGCCAGACATTCACCTCGGCATCGACCCCGAGTTTGCGCTTAAGACCAAGAAGGTTAAGCCCAACCGCAAGATTGGCACCTACGATGCCAAGGACGTGAACTTTGCCATCAACTTTTTGGCCCGCATCGTATCGGAAAACAAGATTCCGCCGAAAGTGCTCATCGTGCACCGCTTCACGCAGGGCATGATTACCAACTACCAGAACATCAAGCCGGACCCGCGCGTGCAGGTGGTGATGCACATGGACGGCTGGGGCAACCCAACTCTTAAAAAGGACTCTTACAAAGCCTACATCGAGAAGCAGCCCGTGCAGTACACTGGCTTTAAGCTCTTCTACGAGTACGACCCCCGTCCGGCGCCCCATCACATGATGACGCCTTCGGAAGTACTAGGCCAGCTCAACCCGAAGCCGCTCTACATCCAGTATCAGTAGCAACTAAACGGTGAGATAATGAAATGGAGAGTTT